>JAIPFQ010000016.1:0-21764 GCA_021736605.1 Spirochaetales bacterium
TGCCGAGAATTTCAGCCAGCTCTCTCATGGTTATCGGTTTTTTTGCCATACAATTATACTATATCTTGCATGGGATCATGACAAGTGCTATACTATTCAAAGACACTAAACTAGGTTAGCTTTCTCATATACCGTGGCACTAAAATTGTTGACGGGCTGCTCAGCTTGGATAATCTGCAGGAAATTCCAGTGTTCTGGTTTTCAGCAGCTTTCCTTTCGCCTTCCAGCCCCTCAGAAGTATATAAAAGTCTGAAAAACCTTTGAAAGGCTTGAAATCTTCTGCTTTTGGCCCATCCCCAAATTTTATGCCAGCGTTTTTGAAACACTTAAAGGAGACTCAAATGAAGCGAAGCGAAATTAACAGCATCATTAAGCAGGCTGAGGAGTTCATGACTGCACATCAGTTCTATCTGCCCCCCTGGGCCTACTGGGAGAAGGAGGAGTGGCTGCAGATGAAAGAGCGCTGCTCAAGTATTTTTGAAACAAAACTGGGTTGGGATATCACCGATTTCGGAAGTGAGGATTTTTACAAGAGGGGCTTAGTTCTGGTGACTCTGAGGAACGGAGTGCTGGGAAAGGGAGATAAAACCTACGCGGAAAAGATTATGGTGGTTCGGGAGGATCAGGAAACTCCCTACCATTTCCACTGGCAGAAGGCGGAGGATATCATTAACCGCGGCGGCGGGAAACTCTGCTTCGAATTATACAACAGCGGAGAGGATGAAAGTCTTCTGGAAACTCCTGTGCGGCTGCTGCAGGACGGTATTGAACGGGAGTATGCTGCGGGAGAGACGGTGGTCCTGGAGCCCGGGGAGAGCATGACCCTTCCAGCCGGGGTGTATCACCGGTTCTATGGGCAGACTGGAGGCGGCCCGGTCCTGGCGGGAGAAGTGAGTATGGTCAATGACGATGCCGCGGATAATCGCTTTTACGATGCCCCCGGCCGCTTCCCGGCGATCGATGAAGACGAAAAGCCCTACCGCTACCTTGTATCGGATTATGCGGCCCTGCTGGACGGAAGCTTATAGGAGCGAAATATGAAAAAGACCTTTAAGATACACGGCACAGGCTGCTGCCTCGTCGACTATCTGTATACGGGGATGGATTTCTCCAGCCCCATGTTCCGAAAATATCAGGACGACGGGAGCAGCTCAGGAGGGATAGAACCGGGAAAACTCGTTTTTTCTGAAGATCTTGAAGCGTTCAGCGGCAGATCCTTTGATACTATAAAGCAGGAACTGCTGGGGGGAAAGACCCCTGATACGGTCAATCTGGGCGGACCGGCTATAGTTGCCCTCATGAATGCCGCGCAGATGCTGCAGGATGCGCCGTCAGTGGAACTTTACGGGGAGACTGAGACGGCCTTCTGGGGAATAAGCGGTAAGGATGCTGCAGGTAAGCAGCTGAAAGAGTTCATCATACAGTCATCAATCTCCCATCTCCACATAAAAGATGGGGAGAAGGATAGTCCCAACACGATAGTTCTGTCAGATCCGAACTACCGTGTGCATGGCGAACGAGCCTTTATCAATACCATCGGAGCGGCGGGAGAACTCGGGCCCTCAGATCTGCCGGAGGCATTTTTTGATGCTGATATGGTCCTCTTCGGCGGTACCGGCCTGGTTCCGGAACTGCATGACAATCTCACTTCCCTGCTGGCAAAGGCAAAGGAGAGAGGCTGCTTCACCATCGTCGGAACGGTGTATGATTTCCGCAACCAGAAAAAAGATCCGACTGCAGCCTGGCCGCTGGGGGAAGGAAACAGTTTCCCCCTCATAGACCTCCTCATCATGGACGAAGAGGAGGCAAAACGGCTCACAGGAACGCAGAGCTTGAAAGATGCGGTTCAGGAGCTGATCAGGAAAGGTTCAAAGGCCTTCATCATCACCCAAGGTGCAGAATCGGTATATCTCCACGCCCAGGGGGATGGCTGGAAGGATTTTTCCGGAACCATGCCGGTCTGTGACTACATAACCAAAGAGCTTACGGAACATCCGGAACGCAGGGGTGATACCACCGGCTGCGGCGATAATTATGTGGGGGGAGTAACTGCTGACATCGCCAGACAGCTGCAGAATCTGAAGAAAACGGAAAAAGCTGACACAGCGAAAGAGTCGGGCACCCTGGATATCCTCAGGGCCAATATGCTGGGCTCGGTATCTGGGGGTTATGCCTGCTTTTATGACGGCGGCGCATATTTCGAGTCCGTCCCGGGGCAGAAACTCAAAGGGATAAAAACATATATCCCGAAGCACTGCAGCGAACTAGGTATTGAAGTTCCCCCCGAATGGAAAACAGGCACATAAGACATAAGGAAGAGTTATGAATCAGAAACAAAAAAGTGGGGCCGACACCGAAAATGCCCATATCGCTCCAAGCTTTGTTCAGTTCGGCGCCGGCAATATCGGCAGATCCTTTATCGGGCAGCTCTTCTCCCGGGCAGGCTATGAAGTAATTTTTGTTGATATTGATGATGCCCTGATCGAAGGACTGAATGCTGCAGGTGCGTATGACCTTGTCGTAAAAGAGCCCGACGGCGACCGGAGGATCACCATAGATCACGTTCGGGCGATCCATTCGGGTAACCGGGAGGCGGTGAGCCGCGCCATAGCGGAAGCATCATACATAGCCACATCCGTGGGCAGCGGGGTGCTGAAGCATATATTCTCCGTCCTGGCTGCGGGGCTGCAGCAGAGGGAAAAGCCGGTGGACATCATTATCGCCGAAAATATGCGCAGCGGGGCTGAGTTTTTCAAGGATGGGCTGAGCCCCTATCTTCCCAAAGAGTTTTCCTTCAGCCGCCGGGTCGGTCTGGTTGAGACGAGTATCGGCAAAATGGTCCCGATCATGACCCGTGAAGACCGCGCCCAGGATCCTCTGCAGGTTTTTTCCGAAGCCTACAATACGCTGATTGTTGATGCCTCCGGTTTTATCACCGAAATCCCTCCTTTGGAAGGGCTGAAAGCTGTTGATCATATTGATGCCTACGTGGACCGGAAACTCTTCGTGCATAACTTGGGACATGCCGCTGCGGCATACCTGGGCCATGTCAGTCATCCCGAGGCAGTATACATTCGGGAAGTACTGGAAGACCCCGAGGTGCTGCGGGAGGTGCGTCTGGTGATGCAGGAGGGGGGAAATGCCGTCCTGAAAGCGTATCCTGAGTCCTTTACCCAGACTGCTATGGATGAGCATATTGAAGATCTGCTCTCACGATTCAGAAATCCCAGCCTGGGAGATACACTATTCCGGGTCGGCCGGGATCTACGCCGCAAGCTGGGGAAAAATGACCGCATTATCGGAGCAATGCTCCTGGCAAGCCGAAAAAACCTCCCTTTTGACCACATTGCGGGGGTGTATCGGGCTGCCCTCTCCTTTCATGCCCTTGGCGAGGATGGCAAGCCGGATGAGAAGGATGCCGCCTTTCATGCGCTTCTCAGCAACAACGGTTCTGATTATGTACTTAGAGAGGTTTCCGGCTTATCTGCTCAGGATGCAGGCAATGACGCAGAGAATGATGCAGAGGCCTCAGTCGCCGAAATGCTGCGAAAGCGAATTCTAGAATGACGGCTAGTCTAAGGCTTAGTTTCTAAGGGCTAGTTTGGAGGGAGGAGACGATCCCAAGCGGCAAACATCTCCTCAATATTCTCAGGTTTTGCCCCGGGGCCGATTTCACTTTGCGCGATACAGCCGCCGGATTCATAGAGATGGGTGCAGACCTTCTGTACAGCTTCCTGCACATCCTTTCTGCTTCCATAGGGAAGCAGATGCTGGCGGTCAAGCTCACCCCAGAAGGTAATTTTCCCTTTGAAACGCCTCCCGATCTCCTCTATGTCCATACAGAAGAGCTGTGAGTTGACAGCATCCAGTCCGAGGTCGATGAGATCCTGATAAATGTCCAGGATATAGCCGTCGGAGTGCATAAAGGCCTTTTTCCCCTTGCTGTGGGCTAATTCGATGTAATCGCGATAGCAGTCTTCGTAAAAATACTTCCACATATCATGGGATATCAGCAGGGAGTTCTGCGTTCCCCAGTCATCCATGAACCAGATGCCGTCTATAGCTTTGTGAGGGGACAATCTTCTGCTGTGAGTAGACTTTAGTGCAGGAAGTCTCCGCCGCGAATATTTGGGGATTCTCTGTCGGCGGAAGCCTTACCGGCCTTCCGCCATGGCAAGAATCTGTTCCCGGGTCCCGTACTTCTTCGGAGCTTCCACTAGTGCCCGCATGTTCTCGGGCTTTGTATTTCGCCCCATGGCGCAGCCGCTGGAGAGGTAGAGGTGCTGTCCGCCGGTACTTTGAATAATTTCCTTTGCCTTGCCGTCGACATCCTCGGGAGTTCCGTGGGCCAGAGGGTAGCTGGGGTCGATATTTCCCATGAGCACACACTTCCCGTCGGCGATACGGGCAGCCTCGGCCATATCCACCTGCCAGTCAATCTCCAGTATCTTTGCCCCCGTGGAGACCATATCTCCAAGGATTGCATTGGTATTTCCGCAGATGTGAAGACTCCAGGGGATTCCATATTCCTGTACCTGTTCTGCCAGCAGCGTCTCATGCTCCAGGACATATTTGCGGTACATATCCGGGCTGATAAGATTCGGGCCCGCCAGGGCATCACCTATAGAAGTAGCATGGGCTCCCGCATCTTTCTGGGCTTTGGCGAAGATCAGACTCGCTTCACGGCACCAGTCCAAGGCATTCCAGATGACCTGCGGATCCTCAGTAAGCATCTCCATCATCATATTCTCCGTACCGCGCAGCAGGCAGAGGAGGTCCATTGGCCCCTGATCAGCACGTCCCATGACGAAGACATCATCCCCGATCATCTCCACCAGCCGCTCGGTGGCTTCAAGCCAAGCCGGCAGTCTGCCGTCTTTCAGCGGGTCCGGGAGTTTCAGATTCGGCACCTCCCGCAAGTCAATCACCAAAGGTCTGCTTTCATCTACCAGGGCGGGTTCATCGGGGTTGGAGAAGATAACTTCAGCCCCGCAGGCCTCCGCCAGAGAGGCATCATCAATGTCAATAACGCAGCCGTCATAGCCGTACTTATCCTGACTGATGCGGTGGCTCTCAGCCATTTTCCTCCCGTCATTCTGGATATCACCAATCCGATAGCCGGCCGTTTCCGCTGCAAACATAAAGGTCTGCGGCACTACAGGCACACGATCGGGAATCTCCCCTTGAAGAACCCGCATACACCGCTCTACATGACTCATCTCTTTCATACACACCTCCCACCAGTCTTCTGCCCTGAATTTTCTCTGGTCAGAATTCTACAGACAGTCTTACGCATTGATTACGCTTTTCTTTTTTTCATATCCTGAAGCTGATTCAAGAGTACAGCAGCTAAAATCAAGAGCCCCTTAACCACATACTGCCAGTATTCACTGACATTCAGCAGGGTCATCCCATTAATGATGATCCCGAGGAAAACGACTCCGATGAAGGTGCTCCAGATTCTTCCGGCACCGCCCTGAAGGCTCACACCGCCGATAATTACCGCCGAAATAATATCCAGCTCCCAACCCTTGGCTGTTGTAGGTGTCCCCGACATGATCTGGGATGATATCAGGATTCCTGACAGTGCAGCCAAAGCTCCTACCAAACCCATGACCAGTATTTTAACTTTTTTAACCTTGATTCCCGATAGTCTTGCGGCTTCCTCATTCCCGCCTATCGCATAAACTGATCTTCCGAAGGTCGTAAAGTTACTGAGGAAATAGATAATACCGAAGCTCACTAAAAAAATTATTGCAGGAAAGGGAATACCCAGAACATAGCCGCCGCCGAAAAAGTTGTACCATTCAGGAAACGGTGTGATGGGGAAGCCGTTAGTAAGCAGGTTTGCTGCACCGGATAGAGCTGTCATTAGAGCCAAGGTGGTTATAAACGTCGGAACTTTGAATTTTGTACGGAAAAACCCGGTAAATGTGCCGATGCCGAAGCCCACGATAATGGCCGCCGCAATAGAGATAAAGATTGCAGCTTCAAGATTCATAGCAAGCGCACCGTTTGCAAGCTTATCGGTGAGAAAGGCAGTAAGGCATCCGGCAAACGCAACTGCAGAGCCTACAGAAAGGTCTATTTCGCCGGAAATGATAACAAGGGTCATGGCAAAGGCGATGATTCCCTGCATAGATACATTTCTCAGGACATTCAGCACATTCCGTAAGGTAAAGAACCCAGGTGCCGAAAAAGCAAATATAATGATCAGGGCAACCAGGACTGTTTCCAGTATATAATTTTGTATTTTAAAGGATGATCTCCTTTTGAACATGTTCATTCCTCCATACAGCGGGCATACAGTTCTTCGAGCCCAATATTTTCAGGGTATACTTCTTCTACAATTTTTCCCTGTTTCATGATGAGAATTCGATGGCAGACTTCAAGGAGCTCCTCCAACTCAGTGGAGACAAAAACGCAACTGAGATTGTCCCGTGAGAGGTCCCACATAATCTGAAAAATCTGCTGTTTTGCATTTACATCAATACCCCTGGAAGGTTCATCAAAAAACACAATTTGCGGTTTTGTATTCAGCCAGTTGCCTATAACGACTTTCTGCTGATTTCCGCCGCTTAAGGATGATATCAAATCTTCTTCTGAAGCAAGTTTGATTTCCAGCCTCTGGATCTGCTCCTTTGTGAAAGCCTTTTCCATCTCCTGGCTTATAAAACCCTTAGTAAGAGGACCCTTTGCAGCAATTCTATCCATACTGGCCATGCACATATTCTGGCGAATACTCATGCTCTGAACGAGCCCCTCGCTTTTTCGGTTCTCAGGGGTCATAGCCAATCCCAGATCCCGCATTTTACCGGGTTCAGGATAGAGAATTTTTTTTCCGGACATGTATATTTCACCAGAATCGAAGGGGTCAGCACCGAAAATGGATCGAAGCAGCTCCGACCTGCCCGCCCCCAGCATCCCGGCAATCCCGAGAACCTCTCCGCGCTTCAAGGAGAAGGAGACATCCTGAAAAAGCCCTTTGCTGGAAAGCTTATCAACCTGCAGGACAACTTCATCGGATACCTTCAAATCGGTGGGCCGATTCTTCTGCTCCACATTTCCAAACATCATGTCGACAATCTGCCGGGAACTTACATCCTTTATTTCCCGGGTACCAATCAGCTTTCCATCCCGGATAACCGTTACAGTATCTCCAATAATACTGAGCTCCTGCAAACGATGGGTTATATAGAGGATTGCAACACCCTTCTGTTTCAGCCGCTTTATCAAGGAAAACAAGGCCTGGGTCTCATGGCGGGCCAAGGCTGAAGTCGGCTCATCCAAAATCAGGACCGAGGGATTAAAGGACATGGCTTTTGCAATTTCAATAATCTGCTGTTTACCCACACTCATCCGGGAAACTTTTTCGTACACGTCCAACTCAATGTTCATTGATTCAAGCAGATCAGCGGCTTCCTTGTAGACATTCTTCCAGCGAATGAAAGGAAGTTTTTTTGCATTTCCTTCCTTTTTCCTTTTGGAACCGCTTTCCGAAGTATCGCCGTCCGGATACCTGTTGAGGAAAATGTTCTCCGCAACGGTCATATCAGGAATAAGACTCAGCTCCTGGTAGACCATGGCTATACCCTTCTTAAAGGCATCCAAAGGAGAATGCAGAACCACAGGTTCGCCGTCTACATAAACTTCACCTTTTGTGGGAGCTATAGCTCCGGAAAACAGTTTCATCAGGGTACTTTTACCAGAGCCATTTTTCCCGATCACCGTATGTACCCGACCGCCGGTAAAACCCGTACTGAAATCATCCAGGGCAATAGTACCGGGATACTCTTTTGTAAGCTTTTTTGCTTCCAGTTTATAGTTACTCATGTAATGGCCTCAGCATATAATCTTCTTCATGAAATCTCTTTTTCTTTTTTATGACAGAAAAGCTCCGAAAAAACCAAGAGCCTTCTGCTTCAGCTTGTGCTTGTGCTTCTGCTTCTGCTGCGGAATACCTGCAGAATCGAGCGGCGCTGCAAGCAGGAAATCTGCTGACCCGGATAATGACATCCGAATCAGCAAATCCTGATCCTGCATATACACCAATACACAGCATGTAATTACATCAGTATGTTTAGTCAGTTATATCTTCAAGCCACACTTTGAACTCTTTAACACCTTCAGGATCTTCTCGTAAGAGGGGAAGACCTTCTACAATAACTGTATCAGGAACTTCTTCGCCCTTAATTGACTGAACAGCAAATTCAATACTTCTGTAGCCGATTTCGTAGGGCTGCTGTCCTGTTACTGCCTGGAGAATATTATCATCGGAGAGGAGAAAATCCGCCATCTGCTGAGATACATCAATACCGAAAACTGCAACATCACCGGCTCTGCCTGCATTCTTTACAGCCATTACAGAACCAACCGTTCCACCATCATTGGCAGCATAGATGATATCTATTTCAGGGTTAGAGGTTAGAATATCACCCGCACGCTGGAGAGCATCTTCTGCTAGCCATGCATCCTGCTGTGCCACAACTTCAACACCCGGCATATCCGTAATTTCATCGAGGAACCCATTTACACGGGCATCGCTGATTTCAGGAAGGAGCGCCTTAAATGCCAGGGTCGCAACCTTAGCTTCTCCGCCCAGCTCTTCCTCTATGTATTTTCTCGCTGCTTTACCAGTAGTGTTTCCCAGCTGAGACTGACTTGAGTTGATGTAGGATACAGGGAAGTCAGCATTTATCGGGGAATTGTAAGTAACAACTTTAATGCCGTTGTCATCCGCTTCCTTCAAAGCTGTGATTGACGCTGTAGCAGATAAAGGCGAAATTGCAATGGCATCAACACCGCGGGCAATATATGTCTGAACAAGCTGAATTTCCTTATCAGGCTTATTCTGGCTGTTAGCTTCAAGCAATTTTACATTCAAGTCCTCAGCTGCATCACGCATACCAATCTGAATGACCTTAAAGAACTGATCTTCCTGGAATACGATTCCAGCGATTTCCAGTTGATCTTTTTCACCTGCTTCCTGAGCTCCCTGGGAAAAAACAGAAGTCATGGCAAACATGCACAGCAATCCGAGAATAAAAATTTTTCGTTTCATGTATAGAAACCTCCTATAGTTTTTACATTATAAAGCAATATTCATGCCAAAGAGACTGTTCTTTCTTCCAGCTGCAGCCTTATTTTGAATTTAATCATTATATAATTATAATACAGAGACTTAATAATCCAAAATGCCCTATTTCCTTAATTTGAAAGACAGCGGGAAAAGCTGAAAAGAGCATTATACGAACATATTAATACAGACTGCTGCCTGGTTGGCTACCCGGGTACCCATTCAGGTGGATACTTGCTGTCCCAATATGGATACTTTGGTAATCAAGTCCAAATCACAGCCCATGTTCATTAAGCTTACGCATGAGCGTTTTGCGGGTTATTTTCAGCTGCCGGGCAATCTCGGATTTGTTTCCGTCGAAACGCTCAATATAATCTTTAAGAATACTCTTTTCGTAGGTATCGGAAATCTTCTTCAGGGTATCCAGCAGGGATTCACCCTCCTCAAGGGAATGTGTATACCAGGCGTTTTCCGGTTTCTGCTCTTTAGTTTCCTCAGAAAAGCCCCTCAGAATGAGCTGTCCTCTTTCACTCAAAAGAACCGCTTGATTAATACAGTTCCTCAATTCCCGAATATTTCCCGGCCACCAGTAAGCCTTTAGACGGGCCAGAATTTCAGGCTTAATTCCATCCGTAATAAGCGTATTATATTTTCGACTGAATACCCTGAGAAAATGCTGTGCCAGGGGCTCAATATCTTCAGGACGCTCCCGCAGGGGTTTCAGAAACAGCTCCAGCACGTGAATTCGGTAATACAAATCCCTGCGAAAGCTGCCGTCACTGATCATCTGAGAAATATCTTTATTGGTTGCAGTAATAAGCCTGAAATCAGCATGAATCTTCCGGTTCCCGCCGACCCGCTCAAAAGCCCGTTCTTCCAGAGCCCGTAAAATTTTTGACTGAATCTGCAGGGACATATCTCCGATTTCATCCAGGAACAGGGTACCACCGTGAGCGAGTTCAAATTTTCCGAGCTTTTTTTTATGAGCCCCTGTGAAAGCCCCCTTTTCATAGCCGAACAGTTCACTCAGCAGGAGATTATCATCCAGGGCTGCGCAATTCAAACTGACAAAAGGGCCGCTGCAGAAATCACTGGTATAATGGATATACTGTGCCAGCACCTCTTTTCCAGTCCCGCTCTCACCGGTGATAAGGATTGAAGCATTGGTATTTTTTGTTTTATCAGCTAAAGCCAGAGCATGTCTGATTTCATTGTTTTCCGTAATATATTCAGTCTGATGGAGATTCTCACGGATTTCATTTCTGAGATAAGCATTTTCCGCCTTCAATGTGGTGATCTGTATATTCCGTTCAACCACATCCAGAAGATTCTGATTATCCACCGGCTTCAGAATAAAATCTGCAGCCCCCTTCTTCATGGCAGTCACTGCATTTTCCACCGTTCCGTAGCCAGTTATCATAATTACGGGAATGTCGGCATCCAGCTCCTTAATTTTCTGCATCAGTGAGATCCCGTTTTCATCCCCCTTCAGTTTCAAATCGACAACTGCAATATCAAATGAAATTCGGGAAAAGGCCTGCAATGCCTCCGCAGAATCTGCAGCAGTGTGCACCTCTGCAGCGTGTTTCTGAAACACTTTTTTCAGTGAAAAGCGGATACCTTCCTCGTCATCAACAACTAATATGTTCTTGTTCTGCAAACCTGCCATTTTTCTTTCCTGTATTATAGTTTTAAGCCCTGGCACAAAACTTTGTGATTATCCATGACTCACTAAAGGCTCCTCTATGACTCCTCAAGGGCTCCTCATGAAACGGCTGTCTGAGCAAGCATCTAAGCGAAGCCTTTGAAGTAAAATCCTAGGTGTCAATCAGTACGGGCAGTATAATGCGTATGGAGACGCCGGAATCTTCATTATTCTCCACATCTACCAATCCTCCCCGTTTTTTTATAATCCCGTATACCAGAGATAGGCCTAGCCCCAAACCTTCTCCGCTTAATTTTGTCGTAAAAAACGGATCAAAAATCTTATTTATGTATTTTTCGTCAATCCCCGGACCGGAATCTGAAAAAACAATCTCCCCCTGCTGCTTATCCTCAATATATCGGCAGCTGATTTCGATGCTTCCATCATAGGAAATAGCCTGGAGCGCATTTTTCAGGAGATTCATGGAAATCTGCCGCAGTTCATCACTGCTTATGCCCAGGGTCGGCATTGATTCCAAGCTTTTTACAATATGCACATGCTTCCCGGAATCCACAGAATAGGAGAACAGATGAATGACATTCTCCAGAACATCCACAGCATCCGGACAGAAATCATTCTCCATCCCCTGCCCCGAAAAATTCAACAGTTTGCTGATAATTCGCGCAATCCGTTTTGTCTCCTGCTCCATCCATTTAAGGGACTCTTCCTTATCCGCATCCGTCTCATCTTCAATCAGAAGCTGCACATTGGAGAGTATGGAAGTAAGGGGATTATTTATCTCATGGGCTACACCAGCGGTCAGAAGACTGATGGAAGCCAATTTTTCCGCTTGATAGATCTTTTCATCCGCCTCAAGTCTCTTGCTGATATCATCGATGACAATAAGCAGCTCCTTCAGTTCATCATCAGCATGAAACATCGAAAAGGGATAGATTTTTATCTCATAAACCATATCCCTGCCTAAGCGCTTGTTTGTAACGGAACTCTCTTTTTCCCCCCGCACAATCAGTTTCATCTCCTCCAGCAGATCCGGAGTAAAAAGCTCGGGAGCCGCTTCAGCTGCTCTACCCCCAGCCGCCTCGGAACCCAGGCTGCTTAAGCTGAAAAAATTCGAATTTCCGTGGGTAATAGTCCCCTCGGGAGAGACAATCACAATCGCCGACTGCAGTGAATCAATAACCTGTTCGTTGAAATCCTTCAAATGCGTGATTTCATCAATATAGGTATTCATAGCAATCTTATCTTTCTCAAGAGCAGTCTCCATAGCCCGAAACCCGGAGACCAGGGTTTTCACCTCCACGGCAGTATTTTGGGGGAGTGCTGAATGATAATTTCCCTTGCGGATATTATTCATAGCCAGAACAAGTTTCCGTATCGGTTTGGTGAGATGCCTCGAAAACAGCAGCGCTAGAGCTGCCGCTAGAAGACTCACCGCACCGGAAACCCAGAAAAGGTTCGAACGGATAAGCATCAGTCTGTTATCATATGCTTGGTTGGATATACCGACACCGATGCAGAGCTGCCGAATCTCAACTTCCTTCGATTCCGATTTTGATTCTGCTGCCGATTCTTCCATTTCAGCTGTCTTCTGACC
Source organism: Spirochaetales bacterium (assembly GCA_021736605.1). GTDB lineage: Bacteria > Spirochaetota > Spirochaetia > PWKH01 > PWKH01 > JAIPFS01. Next base: position 12,337 of record JAIPFQ010000016.1, read on the forward strand.
CTGCAAGCCCAAACTGGCATTCTCGTCTTCAGTTCCGCCTTCACCGCTGCTGCCTATCACCGAACTCTCTACAGACCCAAGTTTGATCAGATTCATATAATAGCTGCTGCCGCCATCCTGAAACAATCTGTACGATTCAATAACTGGTTTTCTCACCATCTCCGGGAATGAATTGAAATCACTACGCTCTGCGGCTTGCGTCTGGTTGATTAAGAAGGGTTCCCCATCCAGCATGAGGGTAACCAGAGTCTCCTGTTTCTGCGGGAGGGAACGGAGAAAATCCATATTCAGCGATTTGATCAGATAGACATGTACTGCGTTCTCAAGCTGCACCGAACCGATAAGATAGAGGGCTCCGTTGTGCTCATACAAACCGAGGGAGGGAAACTCTTTCACCCCCGGCAGAATGGAGAATTCGTCAAAGGGAAACAAGGTCAAATTTAAAGAAAAGAGCAGATGGTTTTCTGCTGATGCTGAAGCGCCGGAATTATGCCGCTCGGGAATATTCTGGAACACAACCCAGTCAACTCTGTTCTGGTTAAGCAGGCCTTTTACGGCGGTACTATATGTACTATCCGCATTTTCACTGGAGATTACGGTCTCCTCCAGCAGAGTGCCGGCGCTGCTCATTTTCAGCAGCCCCTCCCAAAGCAGCTGCTTCGTCTCATAAAATGTATCCAGGGCTGCGGCGGTCTCATCCCTCAGCTCCTTCGTGTAATCATTTTCGTTTACCGTCTTAATGCTGTTCGTCACAAGAATAAAGGTCAGGAAGGACTGAAAGAGGATGAGTCCGATAATGATGAGCAGAGTGCGTGCATAAAGTTTCACTTTTCACTCCAGTTATACACCAGAGGCTCAAGGTCCTGCTCATTCACGTTGGCATGATCTATTATGAGCATATCGGTATTGATCACCGGTGGAACATCTTTTTTTTCCCGGAAAAAGGCTGCTGCAGTGTTCATCGCCTTTTCGGCCATCTCAGCGGGATTTTCAGCCAGAATAATATGGATATACCCCTCCCTCAATGCCTCAAGCATATCCCGGGATGCCCCCCAGCAGGCAACTTTTATACTGCCTTCAAGCCCTGTCTCCTGAACGGCTTTAAGCAGTCCCAGAGAACTGATTTCGTTAGTGCCCAGGATGGCCTTAATGCGATAGCCTGTCTGCAGAATTGAGATAGTCTGGTAGAAAGCCTTCTCCTGCGATCCGAGACTGTAGTCTATACCCACAAAGCGCATAGCGGGAAATCCGGAAATACTGGAATGGAAACTTTTCACCCTGGTTTCTGATGAAATATTCGCCGTATCAGTATTTACATAGACTACTCCGCTGTTATTCGTCAGTTCGGCCAGCCTCCCTGCCAGAAGTCTTCCCCCCAACTCATTATCGGAGCCGATATGCGTAAGAATAAAATGATCCTCTATGGGCTCCTCAACGGATTGTCCAATTATCTGACTTGCACTTTTTCTTTCCGTCTGTCCGTCAATGCTTCCATTCTTCACTCCGTTAGACAGCTCCCTTTCCAGGGCATTATGAATAGTCATAATCCTGACTCCCCGGGAGGCATACTCCTTCAAGGGTTCAAGCATTTTCCGGGAATCCGCTGGAGAAATAATGAGAAGGTCAAAGCTCCGTTCCTGCAGCTTGGCTTCAATGAAATTTGTCTGGTCCAGGCTGGTTTCAATGGTTCCGGAGGGGGGAGTTATCAGTTCAATCTGCTCCTGCTCCGCTATGGACTCCAGTTTCTCCTCAATGATGCGGTAAAATTCATTACTTTTCCCTGGAACATAGAGAAATCTCAGAGTTTCGCCCTCCTTTCCCAATTCATCGCTGCAGGAAGCAGAAGCAATCAGCAGGAGAGCAATGAGTATTATACTAACGGCAAATCGCACATGCCGCGTCGAGTACCCCTCAGCCGCCAAAGACAAACCTCCAGTCCACTTCCGTTTTTACGGAAACACCGGATTCAGCATGCAGGGTAATTCCGCTGTCACTGAATTGTATGTCCGCCACAGCATCAAAATCATCGGGAATCCGTACAATCCCCTGGATGTAGGAAACAGCATAGGGAGTCCCGTCAAGCTTCTGCGCAGTTTTTACCCCTTCCCGGGTGTTCAGGATGTTTTCCGCAGCTGAATCGCTCAGGCCATTGGCAAAATAGGCACAGACATCCTCCAAACCGATACAGGCGTTACGTCCGTTCCAGGGTGATCCATGCCGACCGTGATTCTCCATCCAGAATACAGTGGAGGGCAGGACATCGACATCCTTCAAGGAATACCAGAGGTATCCTCCTTCTCGGCAGACCGCAGTAAGCCAGCCCGGGGTTTTCCCGGCAGCACCCGCAGCGGAATCAGCTGCTTCCTGGAAGACCTGGAGGATATCCACATAGCCTTCTCGAAGTGGAAACACCCTGCAGTCCGTTGTTTCTGGTACCTTCCAAACCGTCGGAACAGCAGCCAGGTCAGTAAAACGCTTCAGGGGTGCCAGGGAGTAGTATTCCCTATCCTGGGTATACAGAACATCATAGGGATTGGTATAGCCGAACTGTATCGGCGAAGTACGGATTGTCAGGGAACCATTATGAATCCCCAGCGTAGCATGATGCCCCAGGGAAGTTTTTCCGGAGAATCCGGAGACGGTATCTCGGCAGTAGATAACGCTCTGGCCATCCGCAATCGACAGCTCCTTCACTACTCTGCCCTTTCCGGAAGCTTCGCTCGGCATAGGATTTTCAAGGGTCAGAGTCGTCATATTTCCGTTTTTCTCTGATTTGATCCCCTTCCACTCGGTTCCCGCGGGATCTCCGTGACCTGAATAGGGATTATCCGCTGAAGGGTTAGCCCCGAAGGGAAGACAGAAGAAATCCCCACGCAGCGAACCGAGGACAGGCTCATCCAGCTGGAGATTCTCCTCCTGCCAGGGGCTTACATAATAGGGCTGTACCGCGTTAGCATCACCATCAAAAAAATTGACAGGGGCCATATGTCCGCCGATTTTTGTTACTGCCAGTTCAACACTGTCGTTTTTCAGGACAAAACACTCTTTTCCATTAATTTCTTTACTGTTCATCTTATTTCTCCTCCGGTACAAAGCTTATGGACGGCTGAATACAAACCTGAAACTCTTTAAAAATGCTTATCACAAAGCTTTATGCCGCTGAAATTGCGTTAACTTCAGTATGCCCGTTTCCCATATATCTGTCAAAATGTTTTTGGCAAAGCAGGGCGGGAAAAACCCATAATGAGAAAAAGAGAGGAAGAACTGGAAAAAAACTGCTGGATTTTTCAAAAAACTCATGAAAGCCTCAGGTTTTTCTTGCAATTCCGGGATTTTGATACTAAAAAGGAATATGTGTCAGGCGGCACAAAGCTTATAGTCTGAAAACGGCGGCAGTCCGAAACGAAAAGGAAAGCAGATGAAGGAGATACACGTTAGATTTTCCCACAGCGGCGAAACAATCACAGTACAGCTTGAGGAGCTGAGAAAAGCAGCCGAAAATTTTCTGGAGGCTTACGGCTCTCCTTCATATACGGGAGATGCCTTTGCAGAACTGGTAAAGCGAAATACGGAGGGGAGTACAGCGCAAGCAGCTTCTGGTGATGCCTTCGCAGTGCTTCTGAGCTCCTTGGAAATCGGTGAAGAGGAATTCTTTCGGGAAATCATACGGCAGCTGGAGACAGCCAACCATCAGAATACCCGGGACATCACCGTGAAAGGTGCTGTCATGCCGAAGCGCTTTCTTCTAGCTATTCTGGAGGTCATTGTCCCCGGGGATAACCTGGTCAGCGTCAGCAGCGTGGAGCAGTATGAGAAACTCACAAATGTCGAAGTGCCGGAAAACGAGCGTGGAGAGCTGCAGGAAGTCATAGACACCTACCCCGTAAGACTGTCGAAACATGTTATCCGTCAGTCCCGTATCTCCCGGGATGTGGCGTATCAGTTCATGCCCTTTGTACAGGAGCTGGATGATACGGGCTTGAAGAATACCTGGGTCGGACAGTTCCACAAGGGACTTTTGGAGCAGATGTACCAGAACCGTCCCATCTTTGTCCTGCATATGACCTGCCCGGTCTACTGTCGCTTCTGCTTCCGCAAGCACAAGGAGACACGGAACCTTCCCACACCCACGGAGGAGGACGTGCTGGAGGCTTTGGAGTACATAAAAAAATCCCCCAGAATCAAGGAGATAGTCCTTACCGGCGGCGAGCCCCTGATGAATAAAAAGACTTTGACCTGCGCCGTGGAGGGATTGCAGAAGATTCCGCACATCCAGACCATACGCATCGCTTCACGCTGTGTCTCCTACTATCCGCAGCTCTTCTATCTGAATGACTCGTTCTGGCTCAACTACATCATCGATAGAAACCGGGAGATGCAGAAGGATGACAAACGTATAGAGATTGCCACTCATTTTATCCACCCTGATGAAATTTCACATTACAGCCTGGAAATTATCTCAAAGCTGGTAAAGAATGGCGTGGGGGTCTATACCCAGACTCCATACCTGAAGGACTGCAACGATCATGGGACGGAACTGACCCAGCTCTATCGAGAACTGCGCGGGGCTGGTTCGGAGATCCACTACATCTATATCCCCTGCAGCCCGATTCAGGGGAATAACATCTACTGGACACCCATCTCTTCAGGGGTCTGGACGGCGGCTTACCTGCGCGCCCACCTCTCTGACCGAGCCATGCCGATCCTCTGTACTGCAACAAAAATCGGAAAGATTGACTGGAACACCAGCGGATGGGCGGTTGAACGGCATCAGGATGACCCTGACTACATCTGGATCCGAACTCCCTACACTGAGGAGTACTACAAGCAGTTTGCCCCGGATGTTACCATTAAAAATGCCCGAAAAAACACGGAAGGGACCCTTGATTCCGATTTCATGGCTGATATTGGAGATGAAAAGCTCTTTCTGGGTAATCTTGATGAAGCTGCGGCAAGTCTGGAACCCTTCAGCGAAATAAACCTGTCCCATATCCAGCAGGAAATTATGAAGGATCAGCGTAATCGCCAGGAAGTTATCCCCTCCGGCTTGAGCTGCCTCCACCGCATTCATCGCACCCGGGTGGAAGTGGAAATTGATGCCCCCCAGGCCTGCCTGGAGGAAGCCCTGGACTATATCCGCCGGGAAAGATTGATCAGCGATGTTGTCCTTGCGGCAGAGATCAACCCGCTTGACTATCTTGATGCATTAGCTGCTTTCGCCGAGGCTCTCTACGAGGTTCCCCATGTTAACTCTCTGCGTCTGCGAGCTTTCCAGTTCACCTATGCCCCGGAACAGTTTACCGATGCAGTCATCTCCCGCATAGCAGGCTTGAATAAACTCTCACCCTCCATGCCCCTGCGCTTGGAGCTGGAGACGCAGTTTATTCACTCCAGCGAGTTCAACGATGTGCATCGACGCATCATAAAGCAGTTTCTTGCCTCGGGGGTAACGGTATACAACAATATTCTGCTTCTCGCGGGAGTCAACGACAGCCCTGGTGAAATGATGAACATCTGCTACGCCTGTCGCCAGATTGGTATTGAACTGTTTCAGCTGTATACTGCGGGAATTCCGGTGCAGGAACGCTGGAACCGGGAACGGCCGATTGATGCTTCCGCTGTTATTGTAATAGCCACCCATCTGCGCCGTAACCAGAGCGGCAGGGAAGTTCCTCTCTATGTTGTTCGTACCCCGGTGGGAGACGCAGATTTCAATTTGAACGCCCATATTGTCGCATCCCGGGATGAAAGCGTTGATATGCGGCTGGACTCCTACAGCTTGGATTATTTTACAGAAATGCAGGAGGGCTTCAGCTGGCCGGCAGAAGTATGCGGCGAGATTGACGGGCATCCCGTGGTACATGTTCCGGGACTTACAGCTGCATCAAACGAGAAGTTTTTCATTCAGAAGCCCGCTGGAAAATCTTAAACATGTTTTAAATGCTGTTAATGCTCTAGAAACGCTTAAGAATCTTGTTTAAGAAAGCCCGGGAAACTGCAGAAGAATATTCGGGTTCGGGCAGTTCTCGAGATACTCTCGCCGATCCTTCGGGGCACAGACTCCGGGATAATCTCCCCTTTTCCCCTGAAGGTCGCCTATCACCTGGAAATGGAGGTGGGGCGGCCATCGGCCATTCTCTTCGATGCTCCCCATGGCGGCGAATGTTTCATCTGAAGCAAGATACTGTCCCACCGTCAGTCCTTCCAGGGAACCGCGGCTGAGATGACCGTAAAGGGTATAGAAGCGGTGACCATCAATTTGATGCTCCAAAATGATTGTCGGGCCGTAGTCGCCGGTTCCGCGATTATCCTGAAAGCTGTGCACCGTTCCGGAAAAGGCGGGGTACACCTCAGTTCCCGCAGGGGCCCAGAGATCCAGCCCCAGGTGGACGGAGCGCACGGCGGAGGCATCACCATCAAATAAACTGCTGTGGCGATAAATTGTCCGATCCTCATCGTATCGGCCCAGGGCTAGGCGGGTTCCAGCTTCCTGCAGTACCTGAAACAGATATTCAGTAAACTGCTCAGGATTTCCCACATCTATGCGCTGCAGATCTGCGTTTGCTTCGGTAAGATCCAAGAGTGCCGGGGGCACCTGCATCAAGCCCTGGGGAATAAGCTGTACGGGACCGCGGAGAGCCAGCTTTTTCATTGTATCTGTCATTGTTTCCTTCTGCTTCTCTTTCATAATGGAACTATCATTCTATGGAAACCGGCTTTTGTCAAGGAGAGCTTTATGTCGGAAGCACGTCGATCCCGGGGGAAAGCGCCAGGCAGCGACTGAAAGCTATATTGACATATGGTAAGGAGTTAACTATACTCCCATCGAATGATTCAGACTGAGATACTGAAAAATAGGGAGCATTTTCTGATGGAGAAGAGACCGGCAGTTTTTCTGGACAGGGATGGGACCATAATTGAGGATCGGGGATATATCAGCTCCTCAGATGAAGCTGTTCTGTATCCTGACAGCATTGAGGCTTTGAAGCAGCTGCAGCAGAGGTACAGGCTCTTTGTAATTTCAAACCAGAGCGGTGTCGCAAAAGGCTTGATTAGTGAGGAAGCCCTGGAGGCAGTGAATTCTGACCTGGACAGCCGCCTCAGAAGCGAGGGGATACGCATCACGGCCTGGTACATGTGCACCCATGATACCGATGACGGATGCATCTGCAGAAAACCGAATCCCTACTTTCTGCAGGAGGCTGAGAAGAAGTTCGGGATCGAACTGAAACGATCCTTTGTTATTGGTGATCACCCCCATGACCCTGAAACGGCCGATGATGTCGGAGCTTTCGGGCTTTATCTCCTTACAGGACACGGGATGAAGCATCTTCCGGAACTTTCGGAAAACAGGATGGTTTTTCACTCCCTTTCCGATGCCGCGGTATGGATTCTTGCACATCCCGAGCATGAGCGGTATCTGCAGAAGAGCATTCATGAAGCTGCGGCGGCGGTGAAACGCGGCGGGTTAGCGGCGTTCCCCACCGAGACGGTTTACGGACTCGGAGCCGATGCCTTGAATCCTGACGCAGTTAAAAAAATTTTTGCAGCCAAGCATCGCCCGTTTTTTGATCCGCTGATTGTACATATCGCTGAAAAAGGGCAGCTGCGGCAGCTCATCAAGGAGCTTCCAGAAAGGGCTCAAAAACTTATTGATGCATTCTGGCCGGGACCGCTGACCCTGGTTCTGCCGAAGAGTGATGCGGTTCCCGATGTGGTTACGGCGGGAAAAACCACTGTCGCCGTCAGAATACCCCTGAATCCCTGGGCGCGGAAGCTTATACAGGAGGCGGGCACTCCCATAGCCGCTCCCAGCGCCAATCTTTTCGGCAGAACGAGCCCTACAACTGCTGCTCATGTCCAGGAGCAGCTGGGGAGTTCCTGTGACGTCATTATCGATGCCGGCGCCTGCCGGGTCGGTGTGGAATCGACGGTACTCTCGCTGACAGGTTCGGAGGCGGTCATTCTGCGGGCTGGGGGCATAGATAAGCGTCAAATCGAGGCTGTCATCGGTTCGGTGCAGATGGCCAAGCCTTTCAATCCAGCTGGAGAACCCAGCAAGACGGGTAAAAACAGCGGAACCGACCAAGACACTGAGGGGCTTAAAGGGCGAGAAGCCCCGGAGCTGAATCCGGACGGCAGCAGGCAAGCTGAATCCGAACGCGTAGACATCAGCATGAGTCCGGGACTGCTGGACAGCCATTATGCGCCCAAGACCCCCTTGTTTGTTCTTGATGATGTAACGGAGGCTGCTGAAGATCCGGAGACCGGAGTAATTCTCTTTGAAGAACCGAACATTGAGTTTGCTGGTCCCGTTGAAGTCATCAGTCAGCACGCAGATCTCAGCAGTGCGGCCACAAACCTGTATGCAGCTATGCGCAGACTGGACACAATGCAGCTTCGCCGAATTGTAACCCACCCCGTTTCCGACGAAGGCATCGGTGCAGCTGTAAACGACCGCATAAGAAAAGCTTCCACAAAGCGGTAAGAAAACTGCAAACCCAGCATGCTGTCTTTGGTGTTTTTTTGATATACTGCATATACTGCATATACTGCATATACTACAGGTATTTTTCAGGTATTTTTCAAGACTTTTTCAGATGTTTTTCCAACAGTGCGGCAAGCTCTTCAATTTTAAAGGGTTTGGCAATACTGTCGGTAAATCCGTACTGCTGAGGACTTGAAATAATGGGATCCTCTGAATATCCGCTGGAGGCGAAAATCGGCATCTTTTTATAAACTTTCCGCACATGGGTCAATGTCTCTTTGCCCCCCATTCCACCCGGTACGGTAAGGTCAAAAAATGCTGCAGTGAGAGGATCGCTGTCCTCTGTATCAGTACTTCTTTCGCTAGACTCACTTCTCTCACTTCTTTCGGCAGCATACTCCCCTTCAGAAGCTTTTTCATCAGAATGATTCTGCATCTTATCCTTCATCTCTTCACACAGTTGCAGGACTTCCTCACCACTCGCAGCTTCCACTATGGAATACCCCATGGATTCAAGCATTTTTCCGGCAACTTCCCGGATAATTTTTTCATCATCCATAATGAGGATACGGCCTGTACCTCTATGACTCTTTTTCCCCTCATACCTGGAATGGACAGCTGTATTGGTGGAACGGGGCAGATAGATGGAGAAAACCGTACCCTCCCCCGGTGCAGAAACTACGGATATGGTGCCATCGTGTTTGGAGATAATGGAATAGCAGGTAGCAAGCCCGAGTCCGCTTCCTTTCTGCTTCGTCGTAAAAAAGGGATCAAAAATCTTCTCCAGCATTTCCGAAGGCATCCCGACTCCGGAATCTGCAATATCAATCTGCACATATTCGCCCGGTTCCAGAGGCGGCATCTCATTCTTCCTTATGTATTGGTTAACAGCCTTTACCTGGATAGTGCCGCCGCTGGGCATGGCCTGCTGGGCATTAAT
>JAIPFQ010000017.1:0-21709 GCA_021736605.1 Spirochaetales bacterium
ACCGTTCCTGGATCAGCTTCGTTCCGCACCTGAGTGATAAACCAGCGGAATAGATAAGCAGCTTCCATAAGTGATCCTGCAAGAATTATTACCATGATCGTCCACTGCTGCGCTTGTGCAAGGAAGCTGAGCAGAAACCATTTTGCCCAGAATGCCGGGAACGGAGGAAGTCCGATTAAAGCGCCTGTCAGCACCCCCAGCAGAACAGTCAGTAAGCGTTTTGATACTTTCGGTCCCCTCAATGTACGAATTTCATCCATGGAGTTTACCGTCTCTACTGATCTGAGCAAATCAGTTATCCAGAATAAACCGGCTTTGCTGAATATATGACTGCCCAGAAGCACAAGAAAGATCAGCATGAGGGATATGCTCGGTCCAAAGTCAAACGGAATATGCAGTCCCGGAAAATGAGCTGAGAGAGATTTCCCATAGGTTTCAACGGGCAGCCTGAGTCCGATGATAAGGATAAGCAGTCCGATCTGCGCCGATGAAGAGTAGCCCAGCATACGCCTTACTTTAGTTTGGCGAAGTCCAATGAACTGGGAAAAGAGAAATGTAAGCCCTCCGCTAATAAGTGCAAGCTGCAGCATCGACTGCGGCAGCAGATGAGATATGTGATAAAAGACCGTAAGAACTCCCGAAGCAGCAAGTGCGCTGATCAAAGCTGAGATTGAGGGATCTGCCGCTTCATACACATCCATAGCCCAGCCGTTGGCAGGAAATGGTTTGAGTTCAATAAGCAGAGCCGTCATAATAAGAAATAATGCCGCTGCAGCTCCGCCTATCCCGACAAAGCCCAGCACCCCTGACTGTTCTGCCCCGACTTCGCCAAAAACACCGGGAACTCCGGCCCGTTTCATGGAGATCATCTGATCCAGCGAGAGTGTTCCCGTAAACCGATACAGATAGATAACCCCGATGATAAAAAAGGCTGAGGCGATACTTCCGGCAATGATGTATTTAAATCCCGCTTCAAAAGCATTGCGTTTCCCATTGGATGCTATGAGAGCATAGGTGGATATAGATGTAATTTCAAGAAACACAAACACATTGAAAAGGTCTCTGGTTAAGATCAGACCATTTACACCGATAAGCAGCGTCAGAAAAAGTACCAGTTTTTTCCCGCTCCAATAGGGATTTTTTCGCAGGAAGGAAAACCCGCCGCCGAATAATGCTATACTGTTGACCATGGTCAGAATTACCGCTTCCTGCATACCGACACGAAAACTGATTGAGTAGGGAGCAGAAAAACCGATAGTTTCCACAACCAGGGGGGCAGCGGCAAAGGCTGCTGCAAATCCCAGCTCAGCTATCCAGTACATCATCCACAAGAGTGGGACGACTGCAAAAATCCCCGCAATTATCAAGACCGTAATTCTTGCAGCACTTTTTCCGGCTTTTTCTATCAAAGGGAGCATAAAGGCTGCTCCCAGGGCAGCCGCTATCAGGTACATTGGATTTAAGAAAGACTGTATCGCTGGAATCACCATTTCATCTCCTTTATATCATCAATGGACAGGCTTCGGTAGGCTTTATATAGCCTGACAGCATAACTCAGCATGAGTGCAGTTACAGCAATTCCAATTACTATTGCTGTAAGCACCAGGGCTGATGGTATTGGATCCACCACCCGCCCCAGGGCATCGGTAATTGAAAGATCACCATCAAAGATGGGTGCCGTCCCATTCCGGGTATATCCCAGTCCAACCATAATCAGATGTATACCGCTATCAAGGATAGAGAAGCTGATGATCATCCGGATAATATGCTTTCTGGTAAGGATTCCCCATAATCCCAGCAGGATGAGAATAAAGCCGATTACGGCCATTACTTGTGTAATGTGCATCCCCGCTGTAAGATTCTGCAGCAGAGTTCCTTGCGGCATTGCGCCTGTATCGCCAGTCATGATGATCTCCTCCTGAGGGAATCAATAACCCCTGTCAATTCGGATCCGACTTTCAGTCCAATGAGAGAATAAATCACAGGGATTGCTCCAGCGCTGAAAAGACTGCCGAATTGTCCTGCCGGAAGAAAACGCGGATCAAGAAATCCTGCAGCGAGCCACAGTCCCATGAGCCCGACAGCAGCGTAGGCTGCTCCTGAAAGAGATTCTATACTGTGCAGCAGTGTTTTCCGCATTGGTCTGTCGCTCTCTGAAAGAAGCAGGAGGACAAGACCTGAGGCTATCACCACGCCTCCCTGAAATCCCCCTCCAGGTGTAAGATGCCCATGAATAAAAATATAGACACCGAATACCAACAGCAGCGGAAAAAGAAAAGCCGCACCTGTTTTCAGCAGCTCTGATCCCTCTCGCCGCTCCTGTTTTTTCGGTTGAGCTTCTGATTCGGCCATATGGTTTCCCGGCTTTTCTGAGGCCTGCTGATGCTGCTGTTTACGCTTGGAATTATCTGCCCCCAAACCTAACAGCATTGCCGCCCCTGCGGTGGCGGTAAAAAGCACTGCTACTTCTCCCAAAGTATCAAGCCCTCGATAACTCACTACTACGGCTGTTACCAGATTGGCGGCGCCTAAATCATCCGCTCCCTGGGAAACATAGTACTGTGATACCGGAGAAACTGTTTCTGCATCCTGCAGACCCCACACTAGGGGAATGATACCGAAACCCATAAGGATTAAGACGAGAATAATCAGCATTCGTTGTATCATGCCTTTCCTCCTTTCTGCGCCCTTTCTGCAGCATTTATACGGGGACGAGGAGAAGCCGCAATCTGAGCTTGCTCCTGCTTCCCCTGGGTATCCTGACCTTGTTCCTGACCTTGTTCCTGATACTTTTCCTGATACTGGTCGGCTGCGTTCTGCCGATCCTGCTCATCCCGTATCCGTGACCAGGCAAAAAGGAATATTACCGTTGTTAAAGCGGATCCGATGGCAGCTTCCGTCATAGCAACATCAGGAGCTCCCGCCAATAAAAAGAAGAGGCTTCCCACGAGAGAGACAACTCCTGAAGTGATTATTGCCGATACAATATGTTTCATATACAGTGCTGCTGCGGCTGAAGTGATAAGCAGTACGCCTAAAACAAAAATGAGTACTATCATGAAGTGCTCCCCCCTGCAGTTGAAGCAGGTTTTTTCCGGCTGCCGCTCTTCCCGTCCGCGGCCTTTCTGTTTTCGGCTGCGGCAGCATCAGCAATAAAATCTTCAGATACCCCGGGGTCGGAATGTGTGCCGCTGCTCTGTATATCACTCTCTGCATGTTGCTGTGCCTCATACTCCAGGATATCGCTCCTCAAATCATCTCTGCTCTCTGTATGCATATCCCGTTTCTTTTTCAGGATGGGAGAAACTCCCGTGTAGTGCAGGGCTCTGGCAAGGACATGGGAGGATAAGGGATTCGTTATGAGAATAAAAATAATCAGGGCAGTAATTTTGCCCCACATTTGCGGATGAGCCAGGCCGATGCCAATAAAGAATAAGAGGCTTCCCAGGGTGGTTGCCTTTGTTCCGGTCTGCATTCTGTTGTAGGTATCCGGCATACGGACAATCCCGATAGAGGCGAGAAGCAGAAACAGTGAGCCGAGGAGAGTCAGAATCCCGCCGAGAATTTCTAAGACCTGCATGTTATAACCCCCTTTCCATATACCTTGCCGCCGCTATTACGCCGAGAAAACTGACCAGTCCGTAAACCAGAGCAATATCAAGATAGATAATTCTTTCCAAAGCATGGGTAAGAAAGACGATTCCGGAAAGTGAGATGATGGTCATGGCGTCAAGAGCAACGATTCTATCGGAAAATTCGGGTCCGGCTATGATTCTGAAAAAGGAGATGACAAACGCAAGCAAACCGATTCCGGCAGCTGCGGCAAATAAGATATCAGCCAAAGATTACCTCCAAATATTTTTCAAAATGCGATACAATTTTTTTTGTGGAGGCATCAACTCCATCTGCATCAACAGAAATCCAATGGATATATAAATACTGTTCATATGTATCTACGGTAATTGTTCCCGGGGTCAGGGTTATTGCATTCGCTAGTATCAGCTTCCCCAAGCGGCTTTTGAGTTTTGTTTTGACTTTTACAATTCCAGGGTTTATGGGAATAACCGGCTTCAATACCCGCAAGGCGACATCGATATTTGATTTCACCACTTCCCAGAGAAATATGAAGACAAAAATACCTGCATAAAAAATTCGCTTCGGATGAAGTTTCACCTCTGCAAATACTGCAAGGCCAGGTAAAGGCATGGATATGAGAAAAAGCGAAATAACAGCTCCTGCAAAAATTTCCTGGCGGTTTATGGGATAGACGATGAGGTTCCAGAGGATAAAGAGCATGATTCCCAGAACCAATCGCTTCTTGATTGCTGTCATTACGGTTTCTCCCTTGTGTTTCTGCATTGCTGCTGATCCTTACAGTCGCATTGACTTCCAAACACAGTATCATTCTGGCCAGCGTCATGCAGTCACAATGCAAATTCGGCTCATTCAGACCTTATACAAATGCTGGTATATAACTTTGTGATGCTTTGGCTGCCAAAAAAATGGTACTCCAGGCTGCAGGACCTTTCAATCCAATAGTTTATGATATTCTAAAGTGTTGAATTATAATTTGTCAAGCTGTTTTTACATTTTTTTTAAATCAGATTTTCAGGAACAGTGCTTTTGAATGCTGGGAATTTGAGCGTGAAGCACATGCAGAAACATTTCACATGTGGTACAATTTTACAATGAAACGGAGAGATGTGCGGTCGTATTTTTTTTCTGAACCAGCAGGAGAAGGATCACTGCTCTACTGGCAGCAGTTGGTTTTTTCCATATTCTCCCTGCTCCTGCTTTTTCTAGGACTCTTTTTATCCATAAACGGATCTATTACTTTTCTCAGAGAAGGCAGCATCTTCATGGCCGTGTCCGACATCCTCTTTTATCTCGCTATAATACCCTTTTTATTAATTAAACGAATCTCTTTCGTCATAAGAAAACGTATGGTTATCTACATCCTCACTCTTGTCGGAGCAGTGCTTATAATAAGCGCCGGTCCAAAGGGTGCCAGCTCTGCCTACATCATATCTTCATTCGTCATAGCTGGAATTTTTGAAAACCGAAAAGGGATAATTTCACACATCAGCATAACTGTATGCAGCTACGCTGTCATTACCCTGCTTCTCTACCAAGGATCTCTTGATAATCAGCCGATCTCCCTGCTCCGAAATACATGGGTAACTATACTAAGCAACAACCTCATTTTGGGAATTGTACTGGAATGGATTGTATATAAAGTTAATACAGGATTGTATAAGCAGTCCGAAGCAATGATTCTGCAGAAAGATGAACTCCGATCACTCATTGATTCCTCGCATGACCCGATTATCACCGTCGACGAGCAGTTCACAATACTCGATATCAGCACAGCAGGAGCCGATTTTATCGGCAGACCAAAAGAACAGATATGTGGAAGAAAACTGCATGAGCTGTTTCCATTTATAAACCTTGCTACAGGGAAACTCCTGGAAGAAGAACTGAAAGCATATCAATTTTCCCTGATAGACACAAAGGGCTGGAGCTTGAAAACCAGTGTTTATGATGCAGATAGAAAAGTTCGCTATCTGATGCTTTCTGTTTCCCCTGTACAGAAAAATTCCAGCTTCAGTGCCAACAAACTGCTGTTTATCTTCAATGACATCACGAACGAACACGAAGCCGCAGAACAGCTGCGGAAGTTTGAGTGGCTCAATGAAAAGGAGGATTTTGCATCGTATTACGACAGTTTTAATTATACTCCTCCTTATGGCGACATTACAGAGCTGAATTCCAGTCGACTCATTCTTAATTCCGTAGGTAAGGAAACACTTCTCTCGTTGGGAAAAGACATTATGTCATTACTAGATACGTCCTTTTCCGTCTATGAGAAGAGTGGCGATTATGCAGCAGGCTTGTTTGTTTCAGAATGGTGCAGGAATCTGGATCTTGCTTCAAGAAATCTCTGCAAAACTGAAAGCAATGAGGAAGCACTGAAAAGCGGTAAATGGCTGTGCCACGAAAGCTGCTGGTACAGAAACGCCCAAAAGGCTATGGCAGAGGATTCACCAGCGGATAGTACATGCGTGGGTGGAATTCGTCTGTATGGGCTGCCAGTGGAAGCAGATGGTGAGGTTGTCGGGGCTGTCAATATCGGGTACGGAAATCCCCCGCAGGACGATGCTGTATTAAGCCGGATTGCCCTGCGTTACCAAATCGACAGGCAGATTCTGATTGCGTCAGCATCAGCATATAAACCGCGGCCTCAGTTCATCATAGATGCGGCAAAAATCCGACTGCACTCAATAGCACGTTTGATCGGCGAGATCATAGAACGGAAAAAAAAAGAAAAAGAGATCCAGAAACTTCAGTCACTGCAGCGGATCGGCTATCTTGCCGGCGGAATAGCTCATGACTTCAACAACATGCTGACAGGGATTTACGGATACATTAGCCTGACAAAAATGCAGCTGGATGAGAACCATCCCGCCCAGGAACCGCTTCTCCTGGCTGAAAACTCATTAAAGCGTGCAGGTAATCTGACGGGTAAACTGCTCACTTTTTCAAAGGGCGGTGAACCGGTAAAAACTAATCTGAACCTGGTTCAGCTGATCAAAGATACGGCTGCTTTTGAATTGTCCGGCTCCAATGTGCAGTCTACGTACAGCATCTTGGGGGATATCCGTAAAATACATGCAGATAAGACTCAGATGGAGCAAGTTTTTTCGAATCTTACCCATAATGCGGTGCAGGCGATGCCGAAGGGCGGTAATCTGTTCATTTCCATCAAGAATACACACTTTCTGCCGCCTGACCAGGATATTAGCGGCGCGGCGGCTTCTTTCGAGTCTTCCGCGGGTTCCTCATCTTCTTCGGCGGATTCTGCAGCGGCTTCTTCTGCGGATTCTGCAGCGGCAGCTCCGGGAGCCGCTCCGGGGACAGCTCCTTCGACAGCTGCGGGGACAGCGCAGTCACCCCCCAATACCAAGATTCCCGGTGTACAAATTTCTCTTCGCGACGAAGGAGAGGGGATTAAAGAAGAGTACGTAGATCATATCTTCGACCCCTACTTTACTACAAAAACCAATGGAACAGGTCTGGGTCTTGCAACGGTCTATTCAATCATTTCCAAACATAGAGGGGAGATTAAGCTTGCGACCAGCCTCGGTAAAGGCACTACGTTTACGATTACCCTGCCGGCATCAATGCATGAAGATGTATCAGATACACATCGCACTGTCAGTTTTCCTGAAAAAGACCTTTCTCGGCTGCGTATTCTCGTAATGGATGATGAAGCCGATATACGGAATATCATGCATACATACTTATCACCAAGACTGGAACTGCTCAGTACGGCTGAAAGTGCTGACCAGGCAGTGCACATGTTTACAAAAGCGTATATGAATTCTCACCCCTACCATCTGGTTATTTTGGACCTCACTATTCCCGGAGGCAGAGGCGGTTTTGCCGTTCTCCAGGAAATCCAGAAAATTGATCCTTCAATAAGAGCAATTGCCATGAGCGGATATTCAGCAGACCATGCCCGTATAAAAAATCACAGCGAATTTTTTGCAGACTATCTGGAGAAGCCTTTTCAGTTTGAAGATCTGCTTCAGACGATAAGCGCTCTTCTGGATGATCATGCATCTTCTTCAGAATAAATTTATATTTTAAAAGCTTTATATGCACATGCGGATTTGTTGGCAAAGGAAACTTCAAAAAGCGAAAGAAAATCTAAGCCTTGTATGCTACATAGAGTTTGTTTCAATTTGAATACAAAATGTTATTATATATTTCATTAATGAATAATATTTGATATTATTTGACAATTAATGTTACTTATAGTATCATATTATCAGAGTTTTTAACCTATAGCTATCTATGGAACCCATGAGGACAAAATAACAATTTAAAAAATATTAAAAGGAGGCTGTTTATAAAAGTTATGAAAACTTTATCAACTAAGAAACTTTCTGAAACAGTTAAAAAACTAAGAGAGGAAAAGGGCTTAACCCAAGGTGATCTGGGGGAATCAACTGGAATAAATAGAATTATGATAGGTCGTATCGAAAAAGAAGACTTCACTCCATCTATTGCGCAATTTGAATCATTATCGAAAGTTTTGGGCTTTGATATTACTGATATGTTTGTGGAGAAAGAAAGAAACAATTCTTTTATAGCTCTTCGCAGCGAAGCATTAAGTGATAGTGAGAAAGAAGGCGTAGAAAAGCTATTTTCAATGATGTTATCGTTAAGGCAGCAAATTAGATTAAGGAGCTCATTTGAAAATGAATCCAGTCAAGCTAAATGAAGTGCAAATAGAAGAAATTCGCAAATTAGCCAGAGAAAAACGCCTCTCACTTGGCTTTGTTGGTGAAACACCCATTGCTAATGACATCTTTACAATTCTGGATAAGCTGGACATCATGCTGCTGGAATATCCCATTGAGCCCGAAGGCGATAAACCAGCTTTTTCTGCTGCCATTATGTATTCTGAAGAAGGTGACAAAAAACTTATCTTCATCGGTCTTAATACAGCAGATTATTATGATAAACAAATCTTTGCTATTGCTCATGAATTATATCATTACTACACCAAATCTGGTTCTCATCTTAGCCGTTTAGAAGATGAAGAACATAGTATTATTGAAGCAAAGGCCAATCGATTCGCAGCCGAGTTTTTACTGCCTGAATCAGAACTTATAAGCATTGTATTTAGAGAATTTAAAACCTCTTCGTTAGAACACGTTCACCACAAAAAACTCATACGGTTTATCGCAAGACTCCACTGCACATGGTGGCTACCCTATCGTTCAATTGTGAGAAGACTGCATGAAATTGGTACCATCTCTTCAACACAATATAAAGAACTTTATTCTGTAAATGAAAGAGACCCAAATGGCGAGTACGGTAAGCTTGGTAAAGCTGTTAATAAGGAAGTCTTTCCCAAGCTGAACAACCCGACTAAGAATATAGGTGGTTCCCAAAATGAAATTGAAATAATTATCCGAAACTTTGAGGATGAACTTATTGATGAAGAAAAGTTCGCAGAAACATTAAGACTTTTTAATCTAACACCTGATGAATTCGGTTATGAGATAAAAGTTTCCCAAGAAGACTTGGATGAACTAGAAGCTTTCTTCAGCGGGGATGATGATGAGAATTAATCTTAGCCAGCAGAACCCAGCATTTATCAGCATCATTGAGAATCCAGATCAAGTTATTACATTAGACGCAAACTTTCTCATCCCTCCTCATCGCAGTCAGTTCATTAAAAGAGATATTGAGTTTGATAAATTCAGAGAGATTTGGCTTGAACCAATATTCAGAGCCTTTCCAAATCTCGCAATCCATGAAGCCGTCTATGAAGAACTGGTTGATGTCTATCCAAAAACTTTTGTAGATGGGAAATATAAATCCTAACTGGGGAAATTTCACTTCAAGCATGAAAAAAAATTATGAAACGTACTTCTCTTTGAAATAGAATTTTTTTCTTCGGTTTCTTTTCCTCTTTTGTTTTTCTTACCTCAAATGCAGCAAATTCTCCCTTCTCCCTTCTCCCTTCTCCCTTCTCCCTTCCACCCCCTTTTTCAGTGCTTCCACCCCCTTTTTCAGTGCTTCCTCTCCTTTTTCAGTGATTTCTGAAGCTTCGCAATCTGCTTCCATTTAATCCGCTCTTCTCTTGCTGCATGCTGAGACTGTTTGGTCTGCAGAAACCGTACCTCTCGGAGCATATTCTGATAATTTTCAAATCTTCGGCTGTCCAGCTCTCCGGACCGTATAGCCCGCTGCACCGCACAGCCAGGCTCCCCCTGATGTGAGCAGTCGTTGAATTTGCACTCCTCCGCAAGCTCCTCGATATCGCTGAAGGCAGCATCAACACTCTGTGTATCTGCCCAAAGCTGAATTTCCTTCAATCCTGGTGAATCGATGATCATTACTCCGGGCAACAGCATTGCACTGGAATCAAGCATAAACAGCTCTCGATGCGTCGTGGTGTGTCTCCCCTTTAAATCCGATGATCGCTGAGCGCCAGTAGCCTGCAGATTTGTTCCTGCCATAGCATTCAAGAGTGCGGATTTCCCCACCCCGGAGGGCCCGATCAGAACTATAGTCTTGCCAGCTGAAATCTTCACATGTGAAAGCCCCTCGCTCGTGACGGCACTGGTCAGATGGACAGGAACTCCAAGAGCAGTTCGTTCAGCCATGTTCAGCGCCCGGCGGCGCTCCTCTTCGGAGCACAAATCCGCCTTATTCAGAAATATGTGCGGCTCAGCTCCGCTGTTCCATACCAGCGTCAGATAGCGTTCCAATGCACCTTCAGTAAAATTACGTCCCCCGTTAATTGCAAAGACCACAGCGGCAGCATCAATATTAGCCGCGAGAACCTGTTCTTCCGCAGCTTCTCCCGCAGTTTTTCGCGAAAAGCAGCTGTTTCTCGGGAGAACTGCCTCTATAAGCCCGGAATGGTCATTCGCTTTTCTAAATGCAACCCAGTCTCCGATGACCGGAAAATCCGATGAAAAAACAGCTTTGTAGCGGAATGCCCCGGATATTTCCGCTTGCAGAATGCCTTCTGCCGCTGCTAAACGGTACACATGCCGATTTTCCCGTACCACTCTTCCGGCCAAGAGCCCGGCATCCGCGTACGATTTCATTGAGGATTCCAGATGACTGTTCCATCCCCACCTTTCTAAATTTTCTAGGTTTTCTAATTTCTCTGGGTTTTCAAGGTTTTCTAAACGTGTAAATGTATCTAACGTTTCTAGGTTTTTCAAACTTTCATTTTTCTCTAGTATATTTTTTGTATCTTGAGTCTTCTGCGACATAGTAGCTACTCATGCTCGTTTTTCTTGATTTACTGCACAATCTTTACATTTTTGTTTGCATTTTTTATCATGCAGCTTTTCTGGACATATGCATCCCGTAAAAAATTCTTTGAGCAGAATGCACTGTGGTATGATGTCCTGTTCTGGAAAAACTGAGTTGCTGTCTCTTGTGAGATTCTATAAAAAGATTCTTTATAAAGCTTCTGTTAAGAGAACGCAGTTCGTATACGGCGGGATAGAAAAACGACTTAATCAGCAGAATGGAAGCAGCAGAAATTAGTCAGCAAATACATTCAAAAAAATCAGCAAAGCGGATAATGATGTAAGCTGTACGTGTTTCCGGTGATGCAGCGGTCTATCCCTGAACAGGAACATCCTTCATTACAATAGCCATACCTACCTCCTTGCAGTTCACATGATTTGTACATACTTACTATATGATATGAAGCAGAGCCTGACAAGTAGAATTTCACACGCCCGATGCATCTTTCAAAAAAATTCAGATTATGCTGATGCTGAAGATTCGGGCTTCGGCGATTGAATTCTTTACAAAGGTAAAAATGCAGCAAACAGTAAAACTTGTTTACAGAAAAAGGCCTCCCAACAAGGAAGGCCTATAAATAAAAATTGTATAACTCTATTTTACAATATCCGCGTACTTAAAATGGAAACGCCCAATTGGATCTGTGTACCAGCCCTTAACATAATCTTTCATCATAACACGGCTAGTTTCATAATACAGCGGTAAAAGAGCAAAATCTCGGCCTATAGCTAAATCCTCAGCTTTATGAAGAGTAGCGAGTACATTTTTCGGGTCGGGTTCTGATTTTGCCTCAGTAATAAGTGCATCATATTCAGTGCTTTCGTATTGAGGATAGTTGCTTCCTCCCGTTGAATACAACTGGTCAAGATAATAAATTGGATGAAATATTTGAGCACTCCATCCACCCATGGCAATTTGAAAATCACCTGCCCGTCGTTTCTGCGCCAAAACTTTTCCTTCAACTGTCTGTATCTCAACTTCTATATTCAGCACATTTTTCCACATTTCCTGCAGAGTTTCTACAGTAGTCCTATATCCTGAAGCCATGGTAACAGTAATTTTCGGTAATCCTTCTCCACCTGGATACCCGGCTTGAGTAAGTATAGCACGAGCTCGCTCTTCCTCAGCCCCAGTGCTGATACCTAAGTCACCTCCTGCTTTACGAAAATCCTGACCTTCTGTATAGAGTCCAAGCGGCACATATCCTGTAGCTGGCGTACGCCCCAAACCCATCACCTTCGCTAATTCTTTACGATCAATAGCACGGCTCAAAGCCTCGCGAACCTTTGGATTGTCAAGCGGAGCTTTTTGATTATTCACATAGCAGTGCAGTGATCTGACTCGGGGATTGAGATAGATTTCATCGGTTTCTGCCATTAACCGGGGGATTTCAGAAGTAGGCATATAATCAAACCCATCAATTTTTCCAGAGTTATAGGCTGCTAAAGCAGTAGATCCTTCCGGAATTGTCACAAAATGAAGCTCATCAAGCTTTACCTTTTCAGCTTCAAAATAGTAGGGGTTTTTTGCGAGTATTACTCTATTATTCATCGAATATTTTTCCAATGCAAAAGGTCCATTCCCAATATGTGTTTCCGGATTACCAGCCCAACCTTCAGGATCTGCTGATATAACTTCCTTTTTCATTGGCATAAATGCCCCATGTGCAAAATTCTGAAGCATATAAGGAAGCGGCCCCGTTAATTCGACCTTTATTGTATAATTATCTATTATTTCAACTCCTAGTTCTTCAGGATCCTTCTCACCTTTGAAAACCTTTTCTGCATTTTTTACAGCAAACATCATTGTAACATACTTACTGTTAGTCTCCGGTTTTAACAAACGCTGCCAGGCATAGTAAAAATCTTCAGCTGTCAGCGGGGTACCATCGCTCCACTTTGCATCTTTTCTGAGATAAAAGGTATATTCCGTTCCATCTTGTGATATATCCCAATCCTCAGCAATAGCCGGCTCAGGTTCCATACGCTCATTCGTTTTCACCAACCCCACGTGCAGATTACTGGCAATCATCTCTCCAAAACCCGCATAATTCTTCTGCGGATCAATACTTGGCGGGTCATAGTCCATAGCAAATACCAAAACTTTTGGCTCCTTTACTTCTGCTTTATCCTGCTGCCCATTTGCAAAAGCTAGAGATCCACAGATTACAAACATGAAAACAATGGCTAAGCTTTTTTTCATTAAATTCATTCTTATCCTCCCTTTATTTGTTTCGTCAAAGACGAATCATTCATAATTCTATAGTTCATCACTCTAAGAGATAACATGCAGCATAATGTTCAGATCCAACTTGTTTAAGCTTGGGTTCACTTTTTCGACAAATCGGCATACAATACGGGCAGCGAGAAGCAAATCGGCAGCCCGATGCTGGATCAACAGGACTGGGTACACTTCCCTGAAGAATTATCCGATTCTCCAGCTTCGACTTATCTGGATCTGCTTCAGGGACAGCAGAAAGCAGGGCTTGAGTATAGGGATGCTGGGGATTGCCATACAACTGCAAAGAGTCTGCAGTTTCCATGATTTTCCCCAAATACATAACAACAATCCGATCCGATATATATTTAACCATAGAAAGATCATGTGCAATGAAAATATAAGTAAGTCCAAACTCTTGCTGAAGATCCTGAAGCAAGTTAACAATTTGCGCTTGAATAGAAACATCCAAAGCACTGATAGGCTCATCGCAAATAACAAGTTCCGGGTTTAAGGCTAAGGCTCGAGCTATACCTATTCGCTGACGTTGGCCTCCAGAGAACTCATGTGGATATCTGTCAGCATGATAACTACTGAGTCCGACTAGTCCCAGAAGCTCCTGAACCCGTCGACGTAAACTTTCTCCTTTAAACCTATTATGAATAACCAAGGGTTCACTCACAATGTCAGAAACAGTCATTCGTGGATTCAAAGATGAAAAAGGATCCTGAAAAATCATCTGTATCTTTTGACGAAAAGGACGCATCGTTTTTTCAGGAAGATCAGCTAAATCGTCTCCTCTAAATAGAATTCTCCCTCCAGTTAAAGAAAACAACTTTGCAATAGCAAAACCCGTAGTAGATTTACCGCAGCCTGATTCTCCAACAATACCAAGAGTCTCACCGTTATAAAGCTTAAAACTAATATCATCTACAGCATGCAGATAACGTTTTTTCTTAAATAACCTGTTCTTGTAAGGAAAATATTTTTTAAGGTTTTCCACCTCTAATAATAGATCTTTATTCGCCATTAAATGCTTTCTCCCATAGTTTTCCTGAAATTCGGATTCCGGTGATCATATAACCAGCAGCGAACTGCATGAGTATCATCGGCAGCGGTAAATTCCGGCTGCATACGATTACAAATTTCTAATGCATTAGGGCAGCGAAAGAAAAACGGGCAGCCTGCAGGGGGAGAAATAAGGTCTGGAGGTGTACCGGGTATGGTTGTTAATCGGGAATTCCCCTTATCCATTTCAAGAGAAGGCACTGCTCCCAATAATCCTTGAGTGTAGGGGTGCATAGGATGGTAGAATATCTCTCTAATCGGCCCCTCTTCAACAATAATGCCTCCATACATAATCATTACACGCTGACAAAAATCAGCAACAACACCAAGATCATGGGTTATCAAGACAATAGCAGTATTAATTCGTTTTATGAGGTCTTCCATCAAACTCAAAATTTGTGCTTGAATAGTAACGTCCAATGCTGTAGTTGGTTCGTCAGCAATCAGCAAATCCGGTTCACAGGAAAGCGCCATAGCAATCATCACTCTTTGCCGCATACCACCACTCATCTCGTAAGGATATTGCTGAATACGCTCTTCTGCAGAAGGTATATCTACCAGCCTTAATGCTTCAATTGCTCGCTTCTTAGCTTCCTTCCTGCTAATTCGGCGATGATTTCTTATTGATTCAATCAGTTGGTTCCCAACAGTATATACGGGATTTAAAGAAGTAAGAGGATCCTGAAAAATCATGGAAATATCATTTCCACGAATACTCCGCATATTATAATCAGATTGAGAAACCAGATCCTTGCCTTTGAAATTGATAGTGCCGTTTATTATATCTCCAGGGAATTGCAGCAGCTTCATTACCGAGAGCATCGTTACACTTTTTCCGCATCCTGATTCTCCAACAACTCCAAGTATTTCACCCTTTTCAAGTTTAAAACTAACATTTCGTACTGCTTGAACTTCACCTTGGTGGGTGAAAAATGAAGTACTGAGATTTTTTACATCCAATAATAAGTCGTTCACAAATTTCCTCACTATATAACAATTTCATCACTATCACTATCGCTATCACTATCGCTATCACTATCGCTATCGCTATCGCTATCACTATCGCTATCGCTATCGCTATCGCTATCGCTATCGCTAAAATTAAAACATTTTCATCAATAAAAAGGTCAACCAAACATAGTGCTCATTTTCACACATTCTGACTATTTCCTAAGTCTCGGATCTATTGAATCTCGCAATCCATCACCAACAAAGTTAAAGGCAAGGACAGTAAGACTTATTGCTAAAGCGGGAAAAAACAACAAATAGGGATAGGTCATCAAACCGCCAAGAGCATTATTTGCCAGGGTTCCCCAGGAAGCTTGCGGTGCAGAAACACCAAGCCCTACAAAACTAAGAAAAGCCTCAGTAAAAATTGCCGCAGGTATATTCATAGCTACAGTAACAATAATTGGCCCCATGGCATTCGGTATTAAATGGCGAAGAAGAATTCGATTACTTTTTGCACCCATAACTTTGGCAGCCATAACAAATTCCTGATTTTTAAGGGAAAGTATCTGCCCCCTTACTATACGTGCCATTCCTAGCCAGTACACTAAACCGATTGTTATTACTACCGTTTTCAGACCGGAACCGAACACAACCATAAGAAGAATCACATAAAGCAACCGTGGAATTGAACGAAGAATATCAACAAAGCGCATCATAATATTGTCGATTACACCACCAGCATAAGCAGAAATCCCTCCATACAATATTCCAATGGTAAGGTTAACAAGAGAGGCAACCAACCCGACAATTAAAGAAATGCGAGCACCATACATAATCCGTATCCAAAGATCCCGACCAAGTGTATCTGTTCCAAGAGGGTTCGTTTTATTCCAGACATTTTTACGGCTTATGAACAGTTCATCATTGTTTTCTTTTACTATACGCCACGGTTTTCGTGAATAATTAAATGTGTATTCTTGCCCCCGTAAAGTAAAACTCTTTTCCTTATTCACAAGATCATCTCTGTTCGGTTCAATGGTTTCAATTATTTCACCACCCCGGGTAGTAAGGAAAAAATCCATAGATGAAGATACAAAGAGGTACTGATTATCATCAAGCTTATAAAGATCCAGCAGCGGGGGAATCAAGGATAAATCCCTATCCTGATCAGAGTAACTCTGATCGGTCATCATCGGCCCAAAAACAGCCGTAAAAATCAAAAGGAATATCACTGCTGCTCCGAATAGGGACAATTTATTCTGTTTAAACCGCCGCCAAACATCAGCCCAATATGTCATAGACTTTCTTGCATTTACTTCTGTACGTTCCCCAACCTTCTGTTTAACAGGTACCCAGTCTGCTTCTGTTATGGCTATTGTTTCTGTTTTGTTCATGCTCATTACCGCGTGCTCCCTTTACTCTGTACCCGAACTCGAGGATCAATCCACCCATAAATAATATCCACCACCAGCATACTGACTAATAGAATAATTGAGTAATAAATAGTAATGCCCATGATTGTCGGATAATCGCGATTACTGATTGACTGTATGAAATAGCGGCCTATACCGGGCATTGCAAAAATACGCTCAATAACAAAAGAACCTGTAAGCAATGTTGCAACTCGCGCTCCAAGCACTGTGATCATCGGAATAGAGGCGTTTTTTAATGCATGTTTCAGCATAACTTTCGAGGGACTCAACCCCTTAGCATAAGCAGTTCGAATATAGTCCTGATTAATAACATCGAGCATTGCTGCACGATTTAATCTAGTCAATCGGCCGATTGTAGCCAGTGAAAGAGCGAGTGCTGGAAGAATATAATGCATGAAAGAATCAGCACCGTAAATTGGGAACCAGCCTAATTTATATGAAAGAAAGTAGATGAAAACTGTTGCCATGACAAACGAAGGAATAGTCCGCCCTAGAGTAGAGATAAACATTACAAGCCTGTCAGCAAAACGGTTTCGACGAACTGCCGCGATAATTCCCATAGGGACACTGGCAATTATCACAAAGAGAATAGAAAGTATTGCAAGACGGCTGGTTATCGGGAAGCCCTGATTAATCAATTCAGTTACAGAGCGTCCTTCATAAAAGAATGAAGGACCTAAATCAAATGTCACAATTCCCTTAAGATAGTCAACATACTGTCTCCATACAGGATCATCAAGATTATACTTCTGTTCTAAAATCTTAATAATTTCCGGATTCAGGTCCTGTTCTTCAAAATCATAAGGCCCGCCAGGGATAGCATGCATTAAAAAAAATGTAAGTGTTATGATTATAAAGAGTGTGATTAACAAACTAATAATTCTTGAAAGCAAATATCTTAGCATTAAGCGACCTTCTTTTTTGCACGATTGAAAATATTTTGTAGTACTAGGCAATAAAACTAATAAAATTGGGAAATATTTTCCGTATTCTCTTTACAATGGGACAAATATACCATATACTATAGGTGTTGTCAACAAAGAAATATTGAGAAAAAAAGGGAAAAAAATGCAAGAAAATACCTTCATGAATCGGATACGTAAACTGGAGGGAATAACTGATAGCGAAGAAAAGGTCCTTAGATTTTTAGAAGAAAATTATCCCCTGATTGCTTTTGAGACAATTCACTCTATCAGTAAAAAGTGCAGTGTGGGGAAAGCTACTGTCACTCGTTTTGTTACGCGTCTTGGTTATAAAAGCTTTTCAGATTTCATGAACTCAATACGAAAAGAAGTATCTTCTCAACTAGAAACTCCTATTGACCGATTCAGTAATATTTATCAGAACATATCTCAAGCACCGGAAACACACTATAACATGCATGCTGAAACTTCCATGAGAAATATTGAAATAACACGGAACAGAATAGATCCCGCAGCTTTTAACCAGGCAGTTGATATCTTAGCCAAGACTTCGGGAAAACTTTATATTACCGGAGCTGCAACTTCTTACGGTTTAGCCTACTTTTTTTATATGCTCGCAACGTATATGCGTTCAAATGTTGTACTTCTTGAAACTTCCCCAGCCAGTCTTTCTCACAAACTGATTGACGTACAAAAGGAAGACACTCTTTTATCAATTCTCCATTATCGCTTTTCCAACCAAACAGTTAAAGCTGCAAAATGGTTTTCTGAATGCGGCGCGTCTATTGTTCTGATCAGTGACCGTATGTTAACACCAATATCGAGTATTGCAACGGTTCAGCTTTACTCATCATCAGATGGCCCGGAGATGTTCAACAGCAGATTGTCTACTATGTTCATACTGGAAACTCTTCTTTCTTCGATGGCGGCACGCCTAGAAACCAACGTTTATGAACGTTTTGAATTGTTTGAAAATTTACGATCTCGTTTCAATGTTTTTTCTGCACAGGCTCAAATTTTCACACAGCCAAAAGATCAGAATTCAGCCCAAAGTCAGCATATATCAAAAACAAAAAGTTCTCGAAATGAATCAGACAGAGAGAACTCAAATAATAAGGAGAACTAATGCCAAATAATACAAAATACAGCCAAACTAAGGAAAATCAAACATTAGATACAGATATATCAGTTTTACGTGAGAAAGTTAAAAAACAGCACCGAAAAATTAACGGAATAAGCCTAGCCTATCGTGATACCGGCAGTGGGCCAACACTCTTTTTCCTGCATGGTATGAATGGAGAATCTGGATCCTGGCTTTATCAGCTGGCTGGGCTAAGCCGCTTTTACCGCGTAATCTCTTGGGATGCGCCAGGTTACGGAGGTTCAGAAACCATTGGTTCAACTATATCAGAGCTTGCTCAGACAGCTTTTTCTCTACTTGATGAGCTTGAGGCAGAAAAACCTCTCATTATCGGACACTCTATGGGTGGTGTCATTGCAGGAAGAATGGCAATCGAGAAACCAGACAAGATTTCCGGCTTAGTTCTCTCCTGCACACACTGGGGATGGGCGCATCCAATCGGTGAGGCCCTTATTGACCGGTACACAAAGCGGATTAATGAACTTCATACAATGTCAATAGATGAGTTTACAGAACTTCGTGCTTCACGAATGACAGCAAAAGATGCTCCGTCAGAAGTAGTTGCTTTCTTAGCTGAAATGAGCAGAGCTGTAAGCATTGATGCACTTAAAAACGTTGGCAGAGCAAATCAAGAAGCAGATAACCTGCCTGGACTGAACCAACTGAAAATACCCATCTATCTCCTTTACGCAGAATTTGACAGGGTAATAAAACAAGAACGTACTGATGCCTTTATCAAAGCCCTTCCAGAAGCAAAGACGATTATGCTAAAAGGAGTCGGACATGCCCCATATGCGGAAGATCCCGTATATTACAATCTAACAATTGATTCAATAATGAAAGAGATCAGATCAGAAGGGTAGAAAAATCTTTTTACCGATCTTGACGACCTGTCCATCAAGCTTGTGGACATTAACCATTGTTTCGATGATCTCAAAGGCTTCATTATCCTTGAATGCATTACGATACGTTCTTGATTCAGTCAGTGCTTGAAAAACATCAAGAAACCCGATAGCTCTGCTCTCAAAATCCAAATCTTTCCCTTTAAGGCCGTTCGGATATCCTGATCCATCTAGTTTCTCATGATGATTCCCTGCCCAGAAGGCACTATCATCATCCAATCCAATCATGTTAATTGTTTTTCGTGTATAATAAGGATGTTTCATAATTTCATTAAATTCAGCAGGAGATAACTTAGATGGTTTATCCAGGATACTCTTTTCTACTATCAACTTACCAATATCGTTCGGATAAATACTATTTTTCATTAAGAAATTTCTACCATATAAGTTATTTAAAGCTTATGTGACAGAAACACATAAATTTCAAGTATTGTTTATTTGAGTAAAAGAGTTGTTAGATTAAAATAACATTAGTACTTCAGGTATCTGAACATCGTTAAAAACAATTCAGATTAGGTTTTCTGCTCATCAAACCACCGAAAAACTGCATGAAAAAGCGGCGTAGTACGGTACATCCGCAAATCAATGCTATCTACATATAAATCGAATTCATCCTGTTCGTCTTGCTTGCCTTGCTTGTTTTCTTCGTCTTGAAAGCTGGAATCATCTGATGAATCATCTAAAAAATCAAATTCATAGTTCTTATCTAATTTACTCTGATCTGATTCTCTGTGCTGAGTTCCAATAAATGGCGGGGTTTTAATCTCAAGCAAGCCTAAATTTTCTGCAAAAAACTCCAGTAAAAGTTTTCTATAGAAAATCATTTCTAAACTTTCATGTTCATTCTCCTCCGATTTATGGCTATCAGAGAAATCCCCTCTTCGTCTGCTAATACAATAGGGATCATATTCTGGAAATGCTCGAAGGAAGTTATCGTAGAGATCAGGATGAGAAATATAATTTCCAGCTTTCTCTTTAAGGATAAAGAGTGAAAAAATCGCACTGTCCTGAATAAAATCAAATGTTTCGCTGACTTCATCCAACTCTGGGACCAGATAGGTCCATGCAAACTCTTCCAATAGGTATATAAGAATCTCTTTATATAAGGAACTCAAGGAAGCTTCTCTGCTCAAAGCTGTCAATCCATCCTCATTAAGCCGGATAAAGGTCTTCCTCTCCTCAATATAGTTATGGTCCGAAAGAAAAAATCGCAGCACATGAAGTTCTGGAGCTCTGTACTCCCGGTTTATTTTGGAAAGAATAGGATGATCAGCAAAGAAACGCTGGTAATAGCTTTGCACGTATTTTGGGCGAATATTTCTAGAGGAGGTGAGAGGAAGACGGCCGTCGTTTTCATGGAACCAATCCGCAATAAAGAGCAGTTTCTGTATGATGGGAGCCTTCAGTACATCCTCGTCCTTTATGCTATCCGAAATTTTAACGATATCCTTCAGCTCAGCACTAGTAATACTTTTTCGCTCAAGGATCTTCTTCATTTGGGCTGGTGAGAGTCCAAAAAAATCATCAACGGGAAGATTGTTCTGCTGTATGGGATAATCACTCAGGAAGGCCTGCATTTCCTCTTCTGAAGAGAATTCTCGGTTTTCCAATATGTCTTTAAGTTCATTAAGCTTTTCAGTTGCTTTGTTTCCTTTAGTTTCAAGAAATTCCTCAAAGCTGGGAAAAGTCTCCGGGTCAAAGTGCGGCTGCGAGCTTCTCTCTTCTACCATCTCATAGTAAGCCTGCAGAGCAAGTAAAAGTTCTGCTTTGCTTGAAAAGCCGAATTGCTTAATCAACTGCTGAATATCATATTCGTTAAAATCATCAAACTCATCATCGTTGAAATCTTCATTACGAAAAGCCGAATTACCACCATGTTCAAAGTACTGATTCATATTTTTATTGTGCTCGGCTGCTTGAAACGATGCGTCGGCGGGTTCGGTGGGTTCGGCGGTGTTATGAGAGTTTAGACTGCCTTTGTTCGGGAAACTGATTATATTATCAGTTTTTTCCTGTTTCCCTAGACAGCAGTTCTTGTATTTTTTTCCGCTGCCGCAGGGGCAAGGATCATTCCTTCCAATTTTTTTACCCATAAACTTTGCCCCCTTTATTTTGAATAACGCTTTGTTTTGAATAACGCTGAGCCCGATTACTTCCCTACTTACATGGAATAGCTCAGCATCTTATCCTAGCATACCTGTTTTTCCTGTGAAAGATGACAGCTTC
>JAIPFQ010000018.1:0-21608 GCA_021736605.1 Spirochaetales bacterium
TCGGTTTTATAATCAACGCAAGTAATATAATAGGCATGTTTTAATCGAACTTCACGCCCCGGAGCCAGGCGAAAGTACTTTTTCGGCGGATCAATCATAAAATCATCCCGCTCAATGTATAACTCGCGGGAAAAAGGAATTTTGCGGGTTCCCATGGATTCATCCTCGGGATTATTTACTCCCTCCAGCCACTCCTCTGTATGTTCCGGATAGTTCTGAATAATAACACGAACAGGATCAAGTACAGCCATAGCTCTAGCCGCCTTTTTATTCAAATCTTCTCGCACGCAATGTTCCAGGAGCGCAAACTCAACTGTGCTGTTAGTTTTGGCAACACCGATACGCTCAGAAAAATCTCGTATAGCAGCCGGTGTATATCCTCGGCGCCTGATACCGGATATTGTAGGCATCCTCGGATCATCCCAAGACTCCACATAGTTCTCTTTTACCAGCTGAAGCAGTTTCCTTTTGCTCATAATTGTATATGTCAAGTTAAGCCGGGCAAATTCAATCTGCTGCGGTTCGTGTTCAGTCAGAGAAGTTTCGTGTACAGTCCAATCATACAAAGGTCTATGATCCTCAAATTCCAAAGTGCAAATTGAATGAGTTATTCCTTCAAGGGCATCAGAAAGAGGGTGGGTGAAATCATACATAGGGTAAATACACCAAGTGCTGCCGGTTCGCGGATGCGAAGCATGTTTTATACGGTAAATTGCCGGATCCCGCATATTTAAATTTGGAGAGTTCATATCGATTTTTGCTCTGAGAATAAATTTCCCATCCTCGTGAATCCCTTCTTTCATCTCTTTAAACAGTTTTACATTTTCTTCGATGGATCTTTCCCGGTCAGGGGAGGGTTTTCCCGGTTCCGTCAGTGTTCCGCGGTATGCTCTTATCTCCTCTGGAGACAGACTGTCCACATACGCTTTTCCGTCTTTAATTAACTGCAGCGCAGCCGAATAGATCTCTTCAAAATAGTCAGAAGCGAAATATATGCGTTCTCCCCAGTCAAATCCAAGCCAGGCGACATCTTTTTCTATTGATTCAATATACTCCATCTCCTCTTTTTCCGGGTTTGTATCATCAAAACGAAGATGGCATATACCCTGATACTTTTCGGCAAGACCAAAATTGAGGCATATTGATTTTGCATGACCCATATGGAGATATCCGTTCGGTTCCGGAGGGAAACGGGTAATAACTGTATCACGTTTACCGCTTTCCAGATCCTGTTCTATGATGCGTTCAATAAAATTGAGGGAACGCTTTTCCTCAGCAGCCCTTTCTCCCTCAGCTGCTGCATTTTCTTTGGCGGTTCTGCTCCCTTTGTCATTTTTACGTACTGCAGAATTGCTGCTGTCGTTGGCGTGAGTATCAGCATGATTATTCTTTGATTCATAGGAATGTGGCATTACGGCTCTCCATATAATAATTAGGATACAGAAAACAACATACAATTCATTCAAAATGAGGAATATATGAAGTACTGTAATAAACATACAATCTTATGCTATAGTATGTTGAAAACGTAATGGATAGTATCATAATTAATTGTTTTATTCCATAATATTCAGGATAAAAACCTAAGTACCCGGACAGTGCAGTGAAAGAAAAAAAATGAAAGCAGCAGAGATAGAAACAAAAGAACAGAGCCAGAATACAACTGTTAAAGTTTATTTACAGGTTACAGGAGCGTATGTACTCTGGGGGATTCTTCCTGTGTATTGGAAGGGGCTCAAGCATGTTCCCTCCATTGATGTCCTTACTCATAGAATCGTGTGGTGTGCTGTATGGATAGCTGTATATGTTATTGTCATACAAAAAAAGAATATCTGGAAAAATGTAGTAAACAGCTGGAAGGAGAATGGGATAGTACCATACCTTATGAGTGCAGGAATTGTTGCAGTAAACTGGCTTGCCTATGTCTATGCCGTCCAGAATAACCACATTCTTCAGGCAAGTTTGGGCTATTACATCTGCCCGATTATAATTGTGCTTATCGGTATTTTTTTATTCCGTGAAAGTATGAGTAAGCTGAAAGGTATTGCCCTCCTGTTCTGTACAGCTGGTGTAGTCTATTCATCCTTCAGTGTTGAAGGTATTCCATGGCTTTCCCTGCTTATAGCTCTTAGTTTTGCTCTATATGGAATGATAAAGAAGCGTATAGCCGGCAATCCGCTTACAGCTTTGTTCAGTGATACGCTCCTGCTCAGTCCTTTAGGGGCAGCCCATATGATATATAAATTTTCCATCGGGGAGTCGTATTTTTTTTCTTCATATTCAGTAGAGCCTTTTATTACAAGTTCTCTCTTGGCGGGGGCCGGAATCGTCACATTAGTGCCGCTGGTACTGTTTATTGGAGGAGCTATTAAGATTCCCTACAATGCAATCGGCTTTATGCAGTTCATTACCCCGACCATGACGTTTATTATTGGTATTTGGATCTACAATGAATCCTTTACCGTGCATGATGCGATTGTTTTTTCCTGTATATGGGCAGGTGTTTCTGCGTATGTACTTTCCCTGGTTCGTACAAAGGAATATCGGAAGTAACGCGGATATATCTTTAAATTATCTTATGTATCTATAAATTATCTAAAAAGTACGGATATCTGTCCATAAGTACTGATATATGTCCATATCAAGTAACAAAAAAGTGACAAAGCAGAAATAAAATGATATATTTTTTTCAGTTGCAGTAATCAGTCGCAATAATAATTTACAGCAATAATTTAAAGAAATCAGCTGCAGCAATCAGTTGAACTGAAAAGATGAAATGTGTTACATAATGACAGTCCGAATTCAGGAGGAGGCAGCTGCAGATGTTTCATAGATTATGGAACAAACTACCTTGGAACAATAAACAATGGACACCGCTTCAAATTATCAAAGTTGTTTCTCTAGCTGTTATTATCGGTTCATCCGCATATGGAATTTATACCTGGACTAAAGCAGTTCAGCGTCAGCAGGAAAAGAAGGAGCTGCAGGAAGCCCAGGCTGTACTGGAAGATGAGCTGCGCAGGTCCTATGATCTGCAGTACGGCAGCTCAGGGGTGCTTCAATTCCCGATGACAGAACAGGGAGACTCTGCACAAAGCCGTATCTTTCAAGGTACCGCTGGAATGGATAGAGCCGCTGTACTTGATGCTAATGAAGAGCTTTCTCAATATGCTGATGATGAAAAAGAAAATATTCTCGTATATGAGCGATATAATGAATCTGTGGTTAACATTACCACAAGAACATACAGGCTGAATTTCTTCCTGGAGGCAGTCCCCGAATCTGGAAGCGGATCAGGATCAATCATTACCAAGGATGGCTACATAGTAACTAATTACCATGTTCTTGAGGAAGCTGATCAAGTTTTTGTGAAATTGTTTGATGGTACCGTTTATGAAGGTGATGTTGTCGGGAAGGACAGAGAAAGCGATCTTGCCATAATAAAAATTGATCCCAAAGGGAAAAATCTCTCAACTATTCAGTTCGGAACCTCAGAAAGTATTAAAGTCGGACAGAAAGTTCTTGCCATAGGGAATCCCTTCGGATATGACAGAACCCTCACTACGGGTATCATATCCGGGCTTGGGAGACCAATTAAAACAGATGACAATCTTATCATGACAGATATGATACAAACAGATGCTTCCATTAATCCGGGAAACTCCGGCGGCCCCTTACTGGATGGCCATGGTCTCCTCATCGGCATAAATACATCAATATATACACCATCAGGAGGATCCGTAGGAATCGGTTTTGCCGTTCCTATTGATAAGGCGAAAAGAGTAATAACTGAACTAATAGAAAATGGGAAAGTAACCCGGGGATGGCTTGATATTACACCAGTACAGTTGGACAGCATGATAGTAGAATACGCAAAACTGCCAGTGAATCAAGGGATCCTTGTTTCAGAAGTGCGAAAAGGCGGACTTGCTGAAGCCGCAGGTTTAAGAGGGGGGGATAATGCCGTGCAGTATGGATCCTCAGTAATTTATCTCGGCGGAGATATCATCACAAAAGTAGATGGTCAGCAAGTAAACGATTATGCAGACATGTTCAGCGCTCTGGAAGACAATAAACCTGGAGACAAAGTGGAAGTAGTCATTGTACGCAGCGGAAAGATGAAAACTCTGAACATTGAACTTATTGAAAGACCGGAAGAATATTCTTGGGAATAATTACATGAATAAAAAAAGCAGCACGAATACATCGAAAAATAATCCGGAAAATCGGGAAAATCAGGAAAATCCGGAAAATCAGGAAAATCAGGAAAACAGCCAGGCACAGTCTCCGACTCCTCTCAAAGGAAGTCCCCCGGAAGTCACCCGTTTTGCCGTTTCATCGGAGTACGAGCCCGCTGGTGATCAGGGTGATGCAATTGAAGCTCTCAGTAAAGGCATATTGGAATACGGATATGATATTCAGACACTCAAAGGAGTAACCGGTTCCGGAAAAACCTACACCATGGCGAAGATCATTGAGCAGGTGCAGCAGCCGACCCTTGTGCTTTCCCACAACAAAACCCTGGCAGCCCAGCTCTACCGAGAATTCACATCATATTTTCCCAACAATGCAGTCGAATATTTTGTCTCCTATTACGATTATTATCAACCTGAAGCCTATGTCCCATCTCGGGATCTCTATATTGAAAAAGATGCTTCCATAAATGATGAAATTGACAGAATGCGCCTATCCGCGACATCGTCACTCCTGCAGAGAAATGACGTTATTGTTGTATCAACAGTATCCTGTATATATGGTTTGGGAAGTCCCGCTGCATTTCATAATATGCGAATGAGCTTCGAAGTCGGGAAATCAGTTAATCATACCGAATTCATACAGAATCTTATCCGTATGCAGTATGAGCGTAATGATATTCAGCTGGAACGGGGAAGTTTCCGTATCCGCGGAGATGTGCTTGAAATCTATCCCGCATATCTTAAAGAGGCATACCGTATAGTGTTTTCCTGGGATGAAATTGAGAGCATATCCCGCATACACCCCATAACCGGAGAAGTGACAGCATCAATGTCCTACTGGACCCTGTATCCGGCAAAACATTTTGTACTCCCCGAAGAACAGATAAAAATGGCAATAGCCGATATCCAGAAAGAACTTGAAGAGCAGTACACCTATTTTATGGAAAAAGGGAAAATTGTAGAGGCGGAGCGAATAAAAACTCGCACTGAGTACGACCTTGAAATGCTTCAGGAGATGGGATACTGCTCGGGAATAGAAAATTATTCCCGTCCCCTCAGCGGTCGAGCCCCCGGTGAAAGACCTGCAGTGCTTCTCGATTATTTCCCTGATGAATATCTTACCTTTATCGATGAATCCCACGTGACGCTGCCCCAGGTGCGCGGCATGTATGAAGGAGACCGTTCCCGCAAGCAGAATCTAGTAGAATATGGATTTAGGCTCCCATCGGCTTTGGATAACAGACCTTTAATCCTGGCAGAGTTTGAAGAGATAGTGGATAAGCGTATCTACGTATCCGCAACACCGGGGCCGAAAGAGCATGAACAGTCTAAAGCTGTGGTTGAACAAATTATACGTCCCACTGGACTTCTGGACCCTGAAATTGACATACGCCCTACAACCGGCCAAATAGAGGATCTTTATAGTGAAATACAGAAAAGAACTGTGAACAACGAAAGAATCCTGGTTACAACGCTCACAAAGAAGATGTCAGAAGACCTCACAGACTACCTGGCGGGCATAGGCGTAAAAGTGCGCTATCTTCACTCAGAAATTGAGACCATCGAGCGGGTGGAACTGCTCAGAGACCTCAGGAATGGTGATTTTGATGTGCTCATAGGAATTAATCTTCTGCGTGAAGGATTAGACCTTCCGGAAGTCTCCCTTGTAGCCATCCTTGATGCAGATAAAGTAGGTTTCCTCCGTTCAGCAACATCCCTCATTCAAACCATAGGACGCGCCGCAAGAAACGTAAACGGAAAGGTCATCATGTACGCTGATGCCTATTCAGATGCAATGAAGCAAGCCGTTCAGGAAACAAATCGCCGTCGAAAAATACAGAAAGCCTATAACGATACGCATAACATCACCCCGAAATCCATACATAAAGCCATACAGAACATTCTAGAACGAAAAGTCAAGGAAGAGCGGGAAACTGAAGAGACCAATATAGAAGTCCTGAAAGGCGGCTATAATATTTTGGAAAAATCTGAACGGGAAAAATACATTAAACAGCTTGAAAAACTGATGCTGGAATACGCCAAAGATATGGAGTATGAAAAAGCCGCTGCAGTACGGGATGAAATTGAGAATATAAAAAAAATGCAATTAAGCTGATGCCTCCGTCATCGAATACGGCCATGCTGCTGCAGATTCACTGCACGATGATCAAATAATGGTAATACAAACTATCGGCAAAAGAGAACTCCTTAGTTACCTGATAGAATTCTTATAGGATGAGCGAATCATATCTCCTTGCATACAAGGTATATGAATCCTTCTTCGCCGGTAAATTACTAATAAACACGGTAATATCATATCCATGCCACGAAAAAATTGCCTGATAAAAAGGTCCCCGGTAAACAGCTTTTTTTAAAACAGCATCATAAAATATATTGAATTCAGCTTTCTGACCCTCCGGAGGAGGATCGAGGGAGAAATTTTCGGGTCTTATAAAGAGGTAATGATCCTTTTCGCCATTTGCAGAACAAGGCTGAAACCTCTCAGTTCTTTGTGAAGCATCGTACATAACAGAGCCGTAAAAAATCTGATCATAATCATCTGCTGAATCTTTTGCTAAGTGCTCTGCCTCTTTTTCTCCTTTGTCAGTATCAAAGTGCTGTGTATCGCAATGAACGGGAATAATTGATGAATCGCCGATGAATGTTCCGGAAAACAGCGTCTCCGGACGACGATAAATGTCTTCAGGTGCCCCTTCCTGCTCCGTACGGCCGGAATTCATCACAATGATTTTATCACTGATAGAAAGGGCTTCATCCTGATCATGGGTCACATATACAGTTGTTATATGCAGCTCCTGCTGTATTCTCTGAATCTCCTCCCGAAGCCGCAATCTGAGCTTTGCATCAAGAGCGGAAAGTGGTTCATCCAGCAGCAGCAGTTCAGGATTCGGGGCAAGAGCTCTCGCTAAAGCGACACGCTGCTGTTCACCCCCGGACAAAAGCGCGCATGATCGATTTTCATAATTATCCAGCCCCACTAAACGAAGAAGTTCAAATACCCGTTCTCGTATCTCAGCCCGGGAATATTTTCTTACCCGCAAACCATAAGAAATGTTCTGGTATACACTCATATTGGGAAATAATGCGTAATTCTGAAAAACCAGACCGATGTTTCTGCTCCAAGTCGGAATTCCCGTCAACTCCTTGTTATTCAGGGTGATGCTTCCGTAATCCGGGTTCTCTATTCCTGTAATAAGGGAAAGCGTAGTGCTCTTCCCGCATCCCGAAGGACCAAGCAGAGACACGAGAGTCCCTGATTCAGCGGTTAAAGAGATCTCCAAATTGAATTCAGGGTACGTTTTCTTAAGCGATTCTACCGTTAATGTACTCACATGAGCTCCTTAGAATTAAAACACATCTCCCACAGAGGAAGAAGAAATTTCAGGTGAAGTTCTTTTTCGAGCGGTATCAAAAAAATAAAAAATCCCCAAACTGCTGACCATTAAAATAGTACCCAGAGCGCAGGCCCCGTAGAAATTATAGGAACCAATCAAGCGGTACATGGTGATAGGTATGGTCTCAACCTGAGAATTGGAGAGAATCAGCGCTGCATTGAATTCTCCCATGGAGATGGCAAAGATAAAAATCATTCCGGAAATAAGAGTGCTTCTCAGAATCGGCAGTTCCACCTTCAGGATTGTCTTCAAGGGAGCAGCTCCGAGAACATAGGACGCCGGAGAGTAGGTTTTATGAATTTCCTTGAACACCGGGGTGATTGTTTTATATAAGAATGGGAAAGTAATCACTACATGAGCTCCGATAATCATAATGCGGGGAGATGAAAATCCGACCTTCTGCATCTCCTTTGCTATGAGGAAATAGCCAAGCCCAAGAATAACTGAAGAGACCATCATAGGAAGCATACTTATAATCTCCAAGATTCTGGAGTATGTTTTACTCATGCGGGCAGAACTGAATGAAAGAAGCAGAGTAATAAAGGTAGTGACAAGCATTGATGCTGATGCAATAGTAAAACTATTAATGATAGACCGTGCTGAGCCGGAAATAATAGCCGGACCTCCATAGGCTGATGAGAAAAGTGAACGATACCATTTAAGTGAATATGTGACTTCCTGAGTCCGGTGAATCGGAACCTGGAATGATGTAATGATAACAGAAATAATCGGTGCCAGCAGAAAGAATACCGCGAGAGCACTGTACAGCATAATGGGTAGATATAAGAACCTTTTTCCTTTCTGTCCTAAAGACATGAGTGAAGGACTTTCCCGTAAAACTGACACTGTATTACCTGCTGCGGTATACCTATGTTGAATATGCTGATGAAAAAGAAAAATGGTAATGCTGAAGACTAGTGAAATAATCGTCAGAACCGCTGCTGTGTCCAAGTTGAATGAGATGCGAGCCTGTCGATAGATTTCAACCTCAAGAGTTGTAAATTGCGGTCCGCCGCCGAGAACAAGAATGACGGCAAAACTGGTAAAGCAGAAAAGAAACACAATGGATGCTGATGAGATTATTGATGGAATCAGCCTCGGCAGGGTCACCGTAAAAAAAACTCGGATCCTCTTTGCACCCAGGGAGTAAGCCGCTTTCTCTTCTGTATCAGATAAACCTTCCCAATACGATGAAACAACCCTCAAAATAATAGGGAAATTGTAAAAACTGTGTGCCAGGATTATGGCTTTAAATGAGTAAAGAATGCGCAGCGGGGGATCTGAAAGGTCAAAAAGATTCATAAGAAATCT
Organism: Spirochaetales bacterium; assembly: GCA_021736605.1. Lineage (GTDB taxonomy): Bacteria > Spirochaetota > Spirochaetia > PWKH01 > PWKH01 > JAIPFS01. Next base: position 8,924 of record JAIPFQ010000018.1, read on the forward strand.
GTTTATATAGCCGCTGTTTCCGTAGAAAATAACAAAGCCGAGGACGACTAATATTGGTGGAAGGACAAAAGGGATAACACTGAGGGATTTCAGCAGCTTTTTACCGAAAAAAGAAAAATGCGAGAGGAGATAAGCTCCTGGAAGTGCTATAAGTAAAGACAGAACTGTACTCCAGAAAGCCTGTTTTAAGGTAAAATAGGTAATCCTCCAAATATACGGTGAGGACAACTGTTCTCGTAAAAGAGAAAAGCTGAAACCTGAACCTTCCCCGGTAAATCCTTTAAATAGAATAAAGCCAACAGGAAGGAAAAAAAGGGGGATGAGAATCCCCATCCCCGCAAGCAAAGAGAAGGATAAAGATACATTATTCTTATGAGAAACTGTTCTTTTTTTCATGTATTTTATCTGCTCATAAATTCTGACCACTCCTGCAGCCGGTCATCACTCTCTTTTTTAATTTTTTCAGCTGGAAGTGATATGCTTACAGGAGCCTTTGGAGCAGATTCATACGATTCCGGAAGATCTATATCCTTTCGGGCAGGATACATCCAGTTTGTAAGCGGAATAATTTCCTGAAACTGTTCTGAAAGAATGAAATCGATGAATTCTTTTCCATTGGCTTCATGTTCAGCGTTCTTAAGCAGTCCAATTCCCTCTACCTGGCTGTAGTGGCCTTCAGGAAAAATGGCAGCCGTAAATCTGTGAGAATCTTCATATTCCACATGATATGCCGGACTTGTAGTATAGCTGAGCACCAAAGGAGCTTCCCCTTGGGTAAATAGACCGTACCCCGAATCCCATCCTTCAGTAATTGTAAGGATAGAAGGTTTGAGGCGATTCCAGTAGTCCAGAAAATCATCCCCGTATTCAGCAATAGTCCAGTGAAGGAATCCCAGACCGGGGGATGAAGTCCGCGGATCCATCAGGATAAGGCTATTTTCAAATCTTTCATGGGTCAAATCCTCTAAATTTTTCGGAGGATTATCAATTCTCTGCGAATCATAAATGATAGAGAAAAACCCATAATCGAAAGGATGCAGCAAGTTATCATCTCCGAAGGACAGAGAAGCATGCAGATGAGATGCCGCTTCTGTATCATACGGACTCAGAATGTCCGCTTCACGAGCGGAACTGATCAAATTATTATCAATACCGAGGATAACATCTGCCTGAGGTGAATCTTTCTCCAGAACAGCACGCTGGAGCACTTGTCCTGCATCACCTGCAGAAACAAGATTTACATCTATACCAGTCTTCTCTTTGAAAAGTTCAACCGCATGAGGTCCCGGTCCCCATTCTGATGCAAAAGAATCATAACAGTAGACATTTACTACTGCTTCCTCCGAGCCCTCGGAGCTTTCAATAGATTCAGAAGCGCCTGCCGCTTCGGCATCAGAGGGAGTGAACATAAACAAAACTAGAAAAAGTGATAGGACAGATAACAACGTTTGATTCTTCATAGAATCCTCCTTGAGTATATTTGTGTATCTGTCTTACGGGTGGGAGATGTATTGGAGAGGTCTCGTCAAATTCCCTACGCTGGTATTATCCCAGATCAGGTTCAACGGGTATAATCTCAGGCTATGACAGCACCTGATACTTATAAAACAGCTAAGTATCAACATGTACCGCATAACCACCCCTAAGACACTTTATCTTAAACACGTATTCGTACTTATGTCAATATAACAGGAAAGAATAATCAAAGATGATGAAAAACTGCAGAATAATGAAATTATACAGGTATGTGCATGGTAAAAACAGAGCCTGTTCCCTCTTCACTATCTACTTCCACTCTCCCTTTGTGAAGCAGCGCAATATGCTTAACAATAGACAAGCCGAGTCCGGTTCCGCCTTTATCCCGGCTTCTCGCTTTATCTACACGGTAGAAGCGTTCAAAAATTCTCGGTAAAGCTTTTTTAGGAATGCCGTAACCATGATCCTTTACTGAAATTTTCACAGAAGTATCACTTCTGCTGCAGAAAACTTCAATTTCAGAATCAGGATCGCTATATTTCATTGCATTATCCACAAGGTTAATAATTGCCTGTTCAAGAAGAATGCTGTTACCTTTAATGGTAATTTCTGAATCGCAGTGAAGCGAAACTCTGGATGTTTGATCTTGGGTTTTATCAGAACAGACGGCGAGCGCATCAGAAATGGTCTTTTTTAAATTGATAATAGGGAAATCATTATTTCTATCATGGGCTTGATCCAATCTGGAGAGGGTCAGCAGGTCATCGATAATCGCCTGAAGCCGTTCTGTCTGATTCCGAATTATTGCAACAAAACGCTTATGCATAGCATTCCCTTCATTGTCCTCGTTTAATGAAGCGAATTCATGCTCCAATGTCTCGGCAAAACCCTTTATTGAGGTTATTGGTGTTTTCAGTTCATGAGAAACATTTGCAACAAAATCTTTGCGCACCCGCTCCAGATGCATCAGAGTAGTCACATCATTAAACACAAGGAGGACTCTATTGCCGGAATGCGTCTGATTGTTCTCGGAAATAAATGAAATGTGTACCTGATAATCAGATTTTCCTACATGAATATTAACTGTTCGGGAGCTGCCGTCCTCAAGCGTCTCAGTGATCATATCAATAAGCTCACTGCTTCTAACTACTGTTAAAAAAGATTCATTCACAATAGGGGCTTGTGATTTAGTACCAAAAAACTGTATCGCCGCAGGATTGGCATCTATAATATGATAGGTGTGGTCCAAAACAATAACAGCTTCTGACATACTGTCCAGGACGGCCTGAAGTTCATCTCGCTGCTGTTCTATTGAACTGAACTGCCGATTCAACTCTACACCCATCTGTCTGAGAGCATGTGAAACAGTCTGTATCTCTGTCGGGACAAAAGAGAAGGAGGGGATATTCATGAAATTACCGGAATTACCGGAATTACCGGAATTACCGGAATTACTGAAATCAAGCTGAGTATACGTTACCGCTGCCTCTGAAAGTGAAGAAAGCGGACGCTCTATTCCCCTGCTGATCATCCAGGTAAAAGACAATGCAATTAAGAGAAACAATACGCCGCCAATACCGAAATAGAGGTATATCTCCTGATTATAGTTCTTAAGTTCAATAAAAGGCATTGAAGTTCGTAAAACACCGGATATATTTCCGGAATTATCGTAAAGCGGCACGGCATAGTACAGCATATCGTAGTTCAGGGAATCACTGTATCGGAGAGAAGAGTACTTCCTGCCCTGCATAGCATTAGCTATTTCAATTCTGTCCCTATGATTGTCCAGCAGATCAGGATCTTTTTCCGTATCCGCCAAAACTTTTCCGGATGGGGCAATTACCGTAATTCGGGTTTGTGAATCCTTTGAAAGGCTAGCTAAAGACTGCTGCAGGGAATCATTTTTATATTGATTAATATCACCTGTATAATTTTTTATCAGAATAGAAGTTTCTTCAAGAATATCAATGCTCTGCTGAAAAATATTATTTTTAGCAGTTGAAACCGTGAAGAAACCGAAAACAACTATCGTAACTATAAAATACCCAATGACGAGAGGATACAAAATATTTCTCAGTTTCCTGGATTTCATACATTATCCTTCATAAACATTTTTTAGCAAACTCTATGGTTTAGAGCTATTTCTGCTCTTCCTCAAGCATGCGATACCCAATACCTCGGACTGTCTCAATCATCTCACCCTTCTTTCCCAGTTTTCTCCTCAAGGCAAGAACTTGTACATCCACTGAACGCTCAGTAACTGGATAGTCTGCACCTTTAACAGCCTCTATAATTTGACTTCGGGAAAACACCCAGCCAGGATTTCTCAATAGAAATTCAAGTATTCCAAATTCAGTAACACTTAGTTCTACTGTTTCACCGTTAATGAAGGTCTGATGCTTAGCTGTATCAATGGTGATATTGTGGAGAGAAAGCTTTTCCTGTGCAGCTTTGGGAGATAAGCTTTTTTTATGTCTTCTCAGCAGTGCGCGAACTCTAGCAACCAGTACCCTGGGGCTGAATGGTTTGGTAATATAATCATCAGCACCCATTTCAAGACCAATAATGATATCTGAATCTTCACTTTTTGCCGTTACCATGAGAATGGGAATTTCATATCCCGATAAAGCTCTGCAGACTTCCAAGCCGTCAATACCGGGGAGCATAAGATCCAAAACTATCAAAGCTGGCTTTTCGTGCTGTGCCTTAGTTAAAGCCTCTTCCCCTGTAACAGCTGTAATAATCCTATAACCTTCCCGTTCCAGGTTATACGTAATCAGTTCCCTGATATCAGCTTCATCGTCAACAATAAGTATGGTCTCTTTAGACATACAAGTTCTCCTTAACGTATTCAATGTAATAGTACTGCCGATTATTACTATTTTCAATTTAAATTAGGAATCTTTTCCAGTGAATAATCACTGTAAACCTTTTATCAGCATCCTGTAAAAAACTAATAAAAACAAAGAAAAACAAATAAAATATACAAAGATGAATTCCAGCGAAAATACAGTAACTATGTTATATGTACATAAGTTCTGTTAGATTTATGTTAAACACCGGTTAGTTTGCCATGAAAAAGAGCTTTTCCAGGCCAGCTGTCTAAAGATATTCGACAATTCCCCTTCTTTACTGGAGAAGCGGCAGTAAAAAGTTTTTCGACCTGAAGTGTCTAATTGCAATTTTATCAATATTTAATGATAATTCACACTATGATTAAGCTAATAATTACCGGCGGCGGATCCGGGGGACATATGTATCCTGCATACAGCGTCCTTCGACGACTTATCGATAAAAAGGTCTTAGATAGTAATGAAGTAATCTGGATCTGTTCATCTGCAGAAAGTGACAAAGCATTCATGAATTCATTATCCATCCCCTATATCAGTATTCCCGCAGGAAAATTAAGACGATACAGCTCATTCAGGAACCTTACTGATATAGGAAAAATTCTAGCAGGATGTATCAAAAGCTTGTTTATTATGATGCTGAAGCGGCCGAATTGTGTTTTCTCAAAGGGAGGCTATGTATCTGTTCCTGTAGTTTTTGCAGCCTGGATCTGTCATATTCCTGTAGTAAGCCATGAATCAGACATTTCTCCCGGCCTGGCTACCAGAATCAATGCCCGTTTTTCTCATACCATCTGTCTGTCCGTAAAAAAGTCTTATACCTATCTGCCTGAAAAATACCACGCTAAAGCTGTAGTATGCGGGAATCCTATACGATTTCCAGTAACTGAGCATATCAGCAGCAGTCGTGATGCCGAATTCTGTGAAATCAGAAAAGAGGTACAAGATTACTTCTCTTTTCCACCTGATTCCGTCCTGGTTTTTGTTACAGGCGGGAGTCAGGGTGCTTCATCGCTGAATACCCTCATATGGAAAACATTGTCAGAACTACCGCCGAATATCTGCCTGATTCACAGTTTAGGAAAGAATGAAACGAGGCAGCCGCCGAAGGCTCCAAATTATATCTCTTTTCCCTATATTCATGAAAAATATGAAAAATTTCTGAAATCTTCGCATATAGTGATTTCTCGTTCAGGAGCAAATACTATTTGGGAGCAGGCATTTTATAAAAAACCTATGATCCTCGTCCCCTTAGGTCCCTCTGCTTCACGGGGCGAGCAAAAGATAAATGCCCATTTCTTCTTGGAGAACCAAGCGGCCCTCGTGGTAGAACATACTGATGGAACTGATGATTTGCTCTATGCTATACTGAGCTTGTCAAAAAATCTTGAAGAAACAGAGAACATGGGTAAAAGAGCTTTTTCCCTGCTTCCTCATACTGGAAAGGGGGCTGCACTCATTGCAGAACAAGTGGGAAAAATTGTAGAAAAGAGGAACACCCGTAGAAGCAGAGAAAAAAAATGAAGGAGGGAAACTTTGGAATTATCCGGATTTGATATTGCAGCATTGGTAATACTTGGGGTGATTGGCCTCAGGGGCTTAGCAAAAGGATTTGTACGTGAATTCCTTTCAAAAGCTTCCTATTTAGTAGGACTGCTCACCGCATTGATGTTCGCCGGACTTGCAGCTGAATATATTGATGAATGGTTAGGAATAGGTAATTGGAGTAATATAGTAGCTTTTATTATTCTTTTTGCTGCCGGGTTCGGGATAACCAGAATTTTTTCATTATCCATGAGAAATGTGCTTGAGCAGCTGCATTTGACATTTCTCGATAATGTGCTGGGGTTTGTGCTGGGAGTAATTGAAGGGGCTGTAATCATTTCTTTTATTATTTTCTTATTAAGATTGCAAACACTCATGTCAGTTGATATGATCATGGAAGAAAGCAGTATAGCTGCTCTGCTTGAGCCGATTGCTCCCTACAGTATACAGCTTGTAAAGGGGAATCTGCAGTAATATATAAGAGGTAGATTTTGTTTGAACACATGTACGGACAGGAACAGACAGCAGAACTCCTTCGGCAGGAAATAATAAATCATGAACTGCCACAGGCGCTATTATTTTACGGAGAAAGATACACCGGAAGAATGACGGCAGCCTTGGAAGTTTCAAGGATTCTAGCCTGCAGAGAATCAGGCTATATCCACTGCCAATGCGAAAATTGTCGTAAAAATCGTCTGCTGGAATATCCATATACCATTGTTTTCCCGAACAGGGATTTTAATGATGAAATATATGCTTCGGTTCGTGCTTATGAAACAGCAAAAAGCTCTGCAGCAAAAGAACGGCTTGCTTTTTCCGTACGTATGCTCATGCGTCGTTTTGATCCCCTCTTTTCGGATAAATCAGAGAGCATGCAGAAGCAGCTGGATACATTGATGGAGACTTTGGAAGAGGACCTGCAGGTATTTCTTGATACAGATGATCGTTTTGAAAAGGATCAGAAAAAACAAGTAAAAAAAATTTTAAACAAGGCAGATAAGCTTGTTCAATTTATAAAATCAGATAATATTTCAGTGAAGAGTATACGCAAGATTTTCTCCTGGCTGCATACGAAACCTAAAGGTACCTATGCAGTTATCATATTTGAAGGTATTGATAATTTTGTTAACGCTTCAAAAAATGCCATGCTGAAAATGCTGGAGGAACCGCCTGATAAAGTAGTTTTTATACTTCTTTCAGAGGGGAAAGGGAGAATTCTATCAACCATACTTTCCAGAGTTAGAAAATACTACTTTAAACCGCGGAGCAGCGGGGATACAGCAAAAATCATAAATGAAGTCTACTATCAGGATCCCGATGAATTTGATAGCCTGAGAACTTTTTTTCTTACACAGAAAGGTCTGGACTGCAGGGCTGTACGGGAACAGTCGGAGTACATTCTAGATATTCTGATGAATAAAAAGACACTGGACATAACAGAATTTGAAAAAATAGCAAAAAAAACGGATGAAGCATCACTTATGCTCTACATTTTTCAGGAAATTATATCCATACTTCAGGAAAATTCCAATGATGCCATGACCGGTGAAGCGGACCTTGCTGGGAATATTCAGTTTTCAAACAGGGAAAAAAGCATTATCATCCGTCATATTAACCATTATAATTATCTAGAGCAGACAATGAATCAGAAACAATCATTTGTTTTAGAGTCCTGGTTGTATGATGTAATGGGTGAACTGGAAGGTGTTCGATGAGAAAATTTATAGAAAGGGCAGTGGAGAAACTTCCCAAACTGAACACAGAACAGATAAAATCTCTCATTGACCTGCTGCTTCGTGAGAATGAGCGTTTTGAAGGAGTTCTTGATTCGCTCTACGATGGAATTATAGTGACTGATAATAATCATCGAATAATTATGATAAATAAATCCGCCCATAGGCTGCTTCCCATACATCCGGGGGAACAGGAATTCCATTTACTATGGACAGCAGTCAATGATGACGACATAGCTGATTTTCTGCATACAGTTGTTCCTGAGGGAGATAAAATTCTGGATGAGGAGTTTTATCTGGAAAATTGTTCAAACCTCTGCGTTCTCTCCATTTCAGTTTTCCCCTTTGTCCGTGAAAAACAAGTTGAAGGATCAATTGTGCTTGTGAGGGATATCACTGAGAAAAAGAAACAGGAGGCACGTTTCCGCAGAGCTGAAAACCTGGCTTCGCTGACAACCCTTGCAGCTGGAGTAGCACATGAAATAAAAAACCCATTAGCTTCTATTGGAATTCACCTGCAGTTGATGAGAAGAGAAGTTGAACAGAAGCGGTATTTAGAGAAAGAAAATGTATATGGATATCTTGATGTTATCGATGAGGAAATTGAACGTCTGAACAGTATTGTAGTAGATTTCCTTTTTGCTGTAAGACCCATGGATACGCGTATGAAATCTGATGATCTCAACGCCCTGCTTCAGGAGATGCTCGACTTTGTCAAGTACGAACTTGAGGAGAATAAGATCAGCCTGACCGTTAATTTATTATCTTCACTGCCGAAAGTAGAAATAGATGCTAAATATCTCAAGCAGGCACTGCTGAATATTATTAAAAACGCCATTGGAGCCATGCCTGAGGGAGGGAACCTGAAGGTAAGTACGGAAAAAGAACACGATAAAGTAAATATATATATTCAGGATAACGGTGTCGGCATACCGGAAAAAAATATGAGTAAAATATTTGAACCCTATTTCACCACAAAGGATTTCGGTTCCGGTTTAGGCTTGACGGTAGTATATAAAGTTATAAAAGAACATCAGGGAGATATATCAATTAACTCCATAGAGGGGAAAGGAACAACTTTCACCATATCACTGCCGCTCCCCAGGGATGAACGGACCTTGATTGACTGGCAGCAGGAGGCAGAATGAGTATGGAATTTACCATTTTAATAGTGGATGATGAAAAAAATATTCGATCCGGACTCGCCAAGTCCCTTGAATTGGATGGATATCGTGTAGTGACCGCGGAACATGGGCTGCAGGCTTGGAATATCGTAAATTCTCAGGAGATAGATGCCGTAATTGCTGATCTGAAAATGCCCAAAATGTCAGGTGAAGATCTCCTGAAGAAGATATCATCCGCATATCCTACCGTTCCTGTTATCATATTAACAGGCCATGGAACAATAGAATCCGCAGTTAATGCCATGCGGGACGGTGCTTTTGATTTTGTAACGAAACCAGTCAATTTGGATAGACTAACCCTGCTCATAAAAAGAGCATTATCCAACAGGGAATTATACCTCAAGCATCGAGCTCTCCAGGAAGAAGTCGATACATTAAAAAAGAAGCAGAAAATATCTCCCATTATTGGGAAAAGCTCAAAAATGAAAAGAGTGATGGAGGTTGTCCAGCAGGTAGCTGCCACAAAAGCTTCAGTCCTTATTACCGGGGAAAGCGGAGTGGGAAAAGAGTTAATTGCAGATGCCCTGCATGAACAATCCGATCGTGCTAAAGGACCCTATATCAAGGTGCATTGTGCAGCCCTGTCTGAATCACTTCTGGAAAGCGAATTATTCGGTCACGAAAAAGGTTCCTTTACCGGTGCGGCAGCCCAAAAAAGGGGCCGTTTTGAGCTTTCTGATTCCGGAACAATATTTCTTGATGAAATTGGGGAAATAAATGCACAAGTGCAGATAAAAATTCTCAGGGTTTTGCAGGAGCGCAAGTTTGAACGGGTAGGGGGAGAAAAAACCCTATCTGTAGATGTCCGAATTATCTCTGCCACAAATAAGAACCTGAAAGAGGAGATAACGAACGGAAATTTTAGAGAGGATCTTTTTTACCGACTGAATGTTGTAAATATAGATGTGCCTCCTCTTCGTGAACGTAAAGAGGATATTCCGCTTCTTGCAACTGCCTTTCTGAAGGAATTCAACAAGGAGAATGGGAAAAACATCGAAGGAATAACCGCAAAGGCCCATGCCGTATTATATAATTATTCATGGCCGGGAAATATTCGTGAATTAAGAAACTGCATAGAAAGCTCTGTAGTTCTCTGCAAAAAAAATGTGATTGATACCACTGATCTGCCGCCCTCAGTGATATCCGGGCAGGATGTAGACTCTATTCGAATCCCCATAGGATCGAGCATGTCTGATGCTCAGAAGCGAATTATTGAAGCTACGCTGAATTTTTATAATGGCAATAAATCAAAAACAGCAGAAGTACTGGATATCGGACGCAAGACTCTGCATAGAAAACTACTGGATTATAATATTGATTAATAAAGAAACCTGTTTAGACTATCTTGCAGAGGATTCTGCAGTTACCCGTGCTATCAGCAGTTACGAAGCTCGGGATGGACAAGGCGAAATGGCTGATTCCATCTGTGACGCCTTTAACGAAGATAAAATCGCTGTGATTGAAGCCGGTACTGGAATAGGCAAGTCCTTTGCGTACCTCATCCCTGCCATTATGTGGTCTCAGCTGCACCCGGATGATCACATTATCATTTCAACTGCAACTATTAATTTGCAGCAGCAGCTTTTTGAGAAGGATCTCCCTTTCCTAGCTGATAAAATGGATCCTGCACTTCGTTTTTCGCTGCTCATGGGAAGGAACAATTATCTCTGTTTAAAAAGCATGGAGCAGCAGATACAGGATAATCCGCTGCTGATTGAATCGGAAGGGACAGAAATTGGAAGAATATATGACTGGTCCCGGAAGACACGGACAGGAATGAAGCATGAGATGACCCCATCCCCTGAAGAGTCTGTCTGGAGGCAGGTCTGTTCTGAGAGCGATACCTGCCTCGGGTATCGCTGCGAATTTTATGCACAGTGTTTTGTATATAAAGCAAGGAAAAAAGCAGCCTTATCTCAGATCACCGTGGTTAATCATCATGTCCTATTTGCTGATATCTCCTTGAAATATGAGAACGACAGCTACGAAGAGGCTGCACTGCTTCCGCCTTTTGATCACGTGATATGTGATGAAGCACATCACCTTGAACATCATGCTTCCCAGTATTTTTCCGACCAATATACCATTCTTGGACTCTATAAAATCTTATCCATTATTACAAACTCCTCAAGCCTAAAGAGAAGTAATCAAATTTTGAGTGCCATACAAAAATACTCAAGTGCAGCAGATGAATTCAAGAAAGTGGATAATCAAGCGAAAAAGACAAAAGCTTCTGCAGAAAAATTGGATGATCTATTCACAAATCTACTGGGTAAGCGAAAAAGTATGTGGCTTGATCCCAATCTGCAGAGACCCTTTACAGAAATTCAGAAAGCTTTGATAAATTTTGCTGATGAGATTACATCTCTCAGAAAGATTCTTGAGAAAATTCATGCAAGTGTGGATGAAGATGAAGAAATCATATTTCAGCTCTATGTGTTTCATGCGCAAATTATTCGACTAGAAAAATTTGAGAAAATAATAAAAAGTTTTTCATCATACAAGGAACAGGGAGATACCATTTTCTGGATTGATACGTCATTAAATAGAAACACGAAAAAAAGGGATGCAATTCTCTATTATCACAGAACACCCAAATCAATAGCAGGAACCTTATATGATTCGTTTTTTTCAAGAATGAAAACTATAGTAAATACTTCCGCCACTATGTCGGTAAATAAACAGTTTTCCTATTGGAAAGAACCCCTCGGTCTGAATACAATTGCTTCCGAAAGAATCCTTGAAAAAATTATTTCATCGCCTTTTGACTATAAAAAAAGAGTTCTCCTGGCAGTTCCAGTCAATGCCCCGCCGGTTCAGGAACTTCAGAAATATACCGAATATTTAGAGAAAACCCTGCAGCAGCTTGTTGAGACGGCAGAGGGTAAAACTCTTATCCTTTTCACATCATTCTCACTGCTGAATGCACTTTATGATGCTCTGAAAAAGAGTCTGCCCCAAGATTTCACCATTTTAAAGCAGATAAAGGGCAGTAATAGGCAGCTGCTGCTGGAAACTTTCAAACAGGCCGGTAAAAATGTTCTGCTAGCCACTGAGTCTTTCTGGGAAGGCGTCGATATACCTGGAGATGCCCTTAAACAGGTAGTTATTACTCGACTTCCATTTCAGGTTCCCACGGATCCTGTCTATCTTGCCAAGGAGGAAGATCTTAAAAATAGAGGGAGATATCCATTCATGGATCTGGCTCTGCCTAGGGCAAGTCTTAAACTGAAACAGGGCTTTGGACGGCTTATGAGGAAAACCGATGATCATGGAATTGTCTGTATTCTTGATAATCGTATTGTAAAAAAACAGTATGGAGCCCTGCTTCTGAATTCATTGCCGGAAACACTGAGGTCCATAAAGGAGAATGAACACATGATTTCCGATATTGAGAATTTTCTCTATCAGTAAACTATTACCTTCAGAAATCACTAGGCAGATATAGTAGGCAGATATAGTAGGCAGATATCAGCCAAGCATAATATCAGCCAAACATAAAAGAGACCCTGCTGCAGATTTTTGTTATCTGCTGCAAGGTCTTTTGACATGCTGGTCAAAAAAAACTACGTGCGTATTTTTGATTCAGCTTTTCAGTCTTCAATAATTGCCAGAATATCGGACATCCTCAATAAGAGATGTTCATTTCCATCAACTTTGACTGATGTGCCCGCGTATTTATCATACATGATTTTCTGGCCGGGTTTTACGTTGATAACATCTTTATCATCGCCGACCGCGACAACTTCAGCTGTCTGTGTTTTTTCCTGAGCTGTCTGCGGAATAAATATTCCACTGGCAGTTTTCTCTTCAACTTCTTCGATCTTCACAAGGACACGATCAGCAAGGGGTTGAATCTTCATAATTAATTCCTCCTGAGAATGAAAATAGAGTTTCG
>JAIPFQ010000019.1:0-20147 GCA_021736605.1 Spirochaetales bacterium
CGAAGCTTTGCCCTGCTGATCCTCTCAAATGCAGGGAAACCGAATTATCGGGAAGGACATCCTGCCCGAACAATTTGACAATTCTACCCGAAATTGCCGCACCCACGGCTCGGTCTCTATTTGTAATACTGCATGTGCAGGAAACGGGTTCCGGGAATTCCCCATGAGCACCTGCTTTTTCAGCTGTATCTACCTTAGCATCTTTATCCATGGCAGCAGCGGCTGATTTCCAGAAATTTTTAAGCTTTTTATCAAGTTCTCTATCCAACTGGTTTTTTTCTGGCCGTTCCTGCGCTTTTGTATGGTGCAGAGGAAAATTATCCGCTAAATGATCTTTATTCAGGATACTCTGCAGATTTAAGTTATTTGCCTTCCAGTGCTCCACCGCCGGTTGGAAATCAAGGCAGTCAACCCTGCCTACCATTTCACTGACCTTGCGAAAACCGAGTTCTGCCATGATCTCGCGAAATTCCTGTGCCGCATATCTGAGAAATCGCTCTACATACACCGCCTGACCCATAAAACGCTTCCTCAGTTCAGGATCCTGGGTGGCGACACCTACGGGACACGTATTTACATGACATTTCCTCATCATGACACAACCGAGACAAATGAGAACAGATGTACCGAATCCATACTCTTCAGCTCCAAGAAGTGTGGCTATTGCTAAATCTTTTCCTGTTTTCAAGTGACCGTCAACCTGGAGAATAATGCGATCTCTGAGTTTATTGATGATGAGGGACTGCTGCGTTTCCGCCAGGCCGAGCTCCCAGGGAAGTCCGGCATGCCTGATAGCGGTCAGGGGAGATGCTCCGGTCCCCCCGTTCTGTCCTGAAATCAGGACCCGGTCAGCCTTTGCCTTGGCAACTCCAGATGCTATCGTCCCGACCCCCGGCTCGGACACCAGCTTAACAGAAACCTCAGCTGTATCATTGACAGTTTTCAAATCGTTAATCAGCTGTGCAAGATCCTCAATGGAATAAATATCATGATGCGGCGGTGGTGAAATCAGGGTTACACCGGGGGTGGTATGTCGTATTTTGGCAATATACTCCGTTACTTTATGTCCCGGAAGCTGTCCTCCTTCTCCGGGTTTCGCCCCCTGAGCCATCTTAATCTGCAGTTCGTCGGCACTCATAATATACTCTGTAGTCACGCCGAAACGGCCGGAAGCTATCTGCTTGATCCGTGAACGTTTAGAATCCCCATTCTCCATGGGCTTATAGCGCAGCGGATCTTCCCCGCCCTCACCGCTGTTGCTTTTTGCACCAAGCCTGTTCATCGCTAGAGCCACAGTTTCATGGGCTTCACGACTTATGGAACCGATGGACATTGCAGCAGTAACGAAACGCTTAGTAATCTCTTCTACGGGTTCGACTTCTTCAATGGGAATAGATTTTCTCTTTTTGAATTTCATCAGGCCGCGCAATTCAGCATTCTCTCTATAATAGTTGTTCATCAGAGTAGTGAATTCCTTAAAAACGCCGTAATCATCATTTCTGGCAGCCTGCTGCAGTTTATAAATTGACTGCGGACTCCAATAATGCTTTTCCCCCTGTCTTCTGAATCGATAGAGTCCGCCGGCTTCCAGAAACTTCGGGGAGGCCTCCCGCGGCGGAAATGCCTTTTTCATACGCATCGCGGCTTCCCGTGAAAGTTCCTTGAAACCTATACCGCCAATACGAGAAACGGTTCCGGTAAAGTATTCATCAACAAGATCCTTTCCCAAACCAACGGCTTCAAAAATCTGGGTGCCGAAAAAACTGTGCAGGGTTGAAATTCCCATACGACTGAATGACTTCAGCAGTCCTTTTTTTACAGCGTTTACATAATTATCAGAAGCAATATCAGGGCTGATGTCACCGAGGCGATTCTGCTCAGCTAAATCCCGTACTGTATGAAAGGCAATATACGGACAGACTGCATCCACGCCGTAGGCCAGATACAGCGCATAATGAAATACTTCCCGAGCTTCACCGGTCTCCACAATTATACCGATTTTCCCTCGCATCCGTTTTCGTATCATATAGTGATGAAGACCCGAAGCAGCCAGCAGGGATGGTATTGGAGCTCGTGAACGGTCTGTTTGTCGATCAGAGAGGATCATGAGGGAATAACCCTCACTAGCAAGGCGTTCCGCCTTTATGTACATCTCCTGCAGGGCTGTGCGCAAACCTTCTCCAGTTTCATCAGGAATAAATGTCATATCCAGTTCTGCTGATTTTAAATCCGGGTGCGTGTTGTTCCGAATCCTGACCATGTCCCGAATGCTCAGCAGAGGGTGACTCAATTTAAGGGCTCGACACTGTGTAGAACCGCTGTCTAGGGGATTACTCTCATTCTCTATATAGCTTTCCAAAGACATAACCAGCTGTTCCCGGAGCGGATCAATAGGAGGGTTCGTAACTTGTGCGAAAAGCTGTCTGAAATAACTGAAAAGGAGGTGGCTGTTGTCAGAGAGAACCGGCAGTCCGGTGTCATTACCCATGGATCCGATCGCTTCCTGTCCCTGTTTTGCCATGGGTATGATAAGCGTTTTCAAGTCCTCGTCGGTATATCCGAAAACCGTCTGCTTTACAATCAGCTCTTTTTTATCCATTTTCGGAACACCGGAAGGCATAAACAGTCCCCGAAGTTCAATTTTCCTTTTCTTTACCCATCTCCTGTAGGGGTATTCCCGGGATATCTTTGCTTTGATTTCATTATCCGGTACTATTCTATGCTGATGCAGGTCAACCAGAAACATTTTCCCCGGCTGCAGACGACCTTTTGTCCGTACCCGATCCTGAGGTATATTCAGCACCCCAGTTTCCGATGCCAGCACGATGAGTCCTTCATGGGTTATGGTATAACGGGCAGGCCGCAGGCCGTTTCTATCTAGAGTTGCTCCAATATAGCGTCCATCGGTAAATACAACTGCAGCAGGACCATCCCAGGGCTCCATGATTATGGAATGATATTCATAGAAGGCTTTCTTGTCCTCACTCATCAGGATTTCCGGGGAGTAGGCTTCCGGAATCATCATCATCATGACATGAGGGATGCTCCTCCCTGCCATATGAAAGAGCTCCATGACGTTATCAAAGATAGCTGAATCACTTCCTGTTTCATCAATAACTGGAACAATTTTTTCGATCTGCTTACCCAATACGGAGGAGCTCATAAAGCCTTCCCGGGCTTTCTGCCGGTTGATATTCCCCTGGATGGTGTTTATCTCTCCATTATGGGCAAGAAACCTGAAAGGTTGTGCTAAACGCCATTCAGGAAGCGTATTCGTACTGAAGCGGGAATGAACGATAGCAAAGGAACTGCTGCACATTTCATCCTGAAGATCCTGGTAAAATGCTTCTACTTGATCTCCCGTAAAGAGACCTTTATAGATGACATTCGTATGAGAAAGTGAGCAGATGTAAAATTGGCTGTGATCCCCTTTTTCGAGGGATACTTTTTTTTCCATACGTCTGCGGAGAATATAGAGCCGCTGCTGGTACTGGGATATGTCATACCCATCCCTATCCAGGAAAAACTGCTTGATAACTGGTTCCGTAGATGCCGCAAGTTCTCCCAGGCTTTCATTGCAGACTGGGACATCCCTCCATCCAAGCAGTATGTGATTTTCTTCCTCTATAGCTTCCTCCAGCAGTTTCACATACTCTTCTGTCCGTTCAACCGGAAGAAAAACCATTCCCACGGAATAATCTCCTGCTGCGGGAAGCTGCAGCGACAATCGTTCTCGAAACAGCTGGTCAGGAATCTGAATCATAAGTCCTGCGCCGTCTCCGGTTTTGCTGTCTCCGCCCACTGCTCCGCGGTGCTGCATATTTGAAAGAACCTGAAGACCTTCGGTTATAACAGAATGGCGCGGTTCTGCATCAAGATAACTGACAAATCCCACACCGCAGCTGTCATGCTCGAATCTGGGATCATAAAGACCTCTGCTTTGATGAACACCCGCAAGGTTTCTCATTTTCTGTGAAATCTGCTGCATATATATCCCCTTAAAACTGTATAAATATACAATAAATTTGCTGATAATTGTATATTTCGGCAATTTTACGTATTTCTTCTGATATGGTCAATAGGATAAGAGAGTTTTAACTCTTTGCATTGCTTGTAATTAATTATTCATAAACCCTGATTGAATCCTATGCATAAGATATATTACATTATTTGGAGATACGCATTTTTTTACAGTTTCACTGAACTTTTACGTAATATTTTCGCAAGCAGTGCGCTTATCATAAGCGATTTGACGCATGCTTTGTACTTACTGCAGTTCTTTCAGAGGATATTCAACTGTGTATCACGGAGTATATGATAGGTTTTGTCGGGAAAAAAGCAATCCGAAGCTTTTTAAGCAAATACGTATTAAAAAATGTTTATTCTGCCGGATTGCGTCGAAATTTTAAGATTATACGTTCCTTCGCCGCGGGTTCCAATAAAATGGTTCTTAATATCTTCTTTCAGAGTAAAATCAGAAAATTCAGTATCAACAACACCATTTTCTGAGTGAATATCAAAATCTGCTTCAATATCGTCAGGCAGGTCTAAAGAGATGGAACCCCTGTCAGTCGAAAGTTCCATGCTTCCGTCTAATTGGCCTTCGGAAGCATCAGATTCTTGCAGAAGAGCCTCAATAGAACCGGAAGAACTCCTGGCTTTTATTCGGCCGCCACTGTAGACAGCAAAATTAATATCACCGCTTACAGTACTGAGATCAGCACTGGAGGAACCTTGAAGGCTGATAGTCCCGGAAATTGATTCCGCGCTTACTCGAGTCTTTTCAGCTATATTTACTAGCTCAATATTACTGCTTGCCCCGATTACCGCAAGAGACAGGGGTTCCGGGATATATACGTGGTACATCATATTTCCCTTATAATTGCTGTTCGGGCGTATTTGGGTTTTAACAGAGAGGGTTTCAGAATCCTGGTAAATGCGGGCATATACATCTTCATGGAATTCCTGATCTATTGAGGTCATATCGTATTCTATTCTGAATTCAGAACTGTCCCAGCGTTCAACGATTACTTCTGCATCAACAATATCAATAAAAACTCGTTTCAATTCATCTCCGCTGAACTGTTCTGCCCCTGCAGCAGGCTGTTTTTCAGCTTCTTTGTCATACTGCCAGGGAGCTAGAATCCCCTTAACCCGAGTCTCTTCCACATTTATATTCTTCCGATAATTTATGAGATGTATCCCTGAATAAAAAACTACAAAAAGGGCAAGAACTGCTGCAGCCAGCATGATATAATTGCTTCTTTGTTTCACGAATTCTTCTCCCTGCTGGTTTTAGGTCTGTCTTTCTGCATATTATCCGTGTTTTTTCCATTTTCTTCAGATGGAGCTTCTTCAGATAAAGCATCCTTGGGAAATGGTATATCGGTTTGTATTGCATCCCCGACATCATCTTTGCCGACATCTTTTTTGCTGACATCTTTTTTGCTGACATCTTCTTTACTGACATCTTTTTTGCCGACTTTGTCTTTGCCGCTGCCGTCTCTGTTCATAGTCTTCTGGAAATGTCTTTTCTGTGCATTCTTAATAATAAGGAAAAAATGCACAAGCATAGCAATTCCCCAAAAAAAGACAATCCACAACCACCACGGGCTCTGGATATCTACAAGCAGTGTATTAAAGATTGTAAGCAATAGTGAAAAAATCGTAAAATATGCAAAATGATGCAGATACCCTTTTATCTGATCATCACTGAATTCTATTTCCAGATACCGTTTCAGTAAATGTCCCATGAACATAATCCCTTTATTTATCGCTAGAGCAGCCGGCAGCCTGATGAAGCGTTCTATGTATAACTCAGCAAGTCTCAGTGGGCTTATACTAGTTTCCCCATTCAGATTCCTCATTCAGAAATTGATTCAAAATAAGCTATAAGTCTATTTGTTCCCGGGCTTTATTGTATTCTTCACGCCTTCGCACCAGCCGGTTGTACGCCGAATAAGCTTTGCGTTCCTGTGTTTCAGAATATACTTCCTTCATCATTGTTACTGCATCATCCATTTTTCCCATTACTTCAAACATGATTGCAGCATTATATCCAGCTGCAAAGTTCCTGTTCTTATACCACACTTGAGTATAGATATCCAAGGCCTTCTGGTACTGTTTATTCTTGACGAACTCTTCTGCTGCATCCATTTCAGGATTTTTATTTTTATCTTTTTCTAAAGTTCTGTATTCACGTTCAAATCTCGGAGCAAGCTGATTCTGAATTTCAGGTACAAATTCATTGGCAATTTCACGATATAATGAGAAGAGCGAAGGGGCGTTAAAATGCTCTTTCTCTTCTTCATCCAAAGGAAGAGCTGTTCTGCGTCTCTTCTCACCGCTTAATCGCTTTGAAGCAAGGATTTTCCCATCCTCTACTGCCGCTGCACTGTAGCTTACCGTCAGTTCAGCCTCCTGTACGAAATACTCTACATCCGTTTCAACATACTCTTCAATTTCAGCATCCCAGATCCCTTCTGTTTCCACAACAGTATATTCATCAAAATCCATATCTTCAACTGCACCAATAATGAGAGCTTCTATACCGAACTGGTCTTTTAAAAGCTGTCCCTGATAGATTGTCTCCCTTTGAGAGCGAAAAACTTGTTTAAGCTGCCCTGGTGATATGACGCGAAAATAGTCAGTCTCCTCAAGACCGTCAGTAACAATATCTGTTACGTAGTCTGCCACTTCAGAAGCTAAGGAATTGGAATATCCGGTATGCACACTATCTCCTAGAAGAAGATTGAAAAGGATATATCCGCTGTTTGAAAACTTCGAGGATTCATATTCTGAAAACTCATACACTCCTATTGTCCGATATTGAGACATGTTCACTTCTGCGGGATGTAATACATCCAGGGCAACGGAAGCTGCACATCCGGAAAAAATAGAAGGAATGAGCAGTAAAACTAAAATTCTTCTGAAAACTTTTCCGGTAAACAAGCTGCAGGTTTTCATTACTATGTTTTTCATTATTCACTATCCTCATGGTAAAAAAAGTGAAATAAGCCTTTTGTGATAGAGAAAGGTATTTCTGCTTCAGCTTCTATCATTCTCATCTTTTTCCTGTATCTGCTTTCCGTTTATGCATTTTACCTTAGCAGAGACATCTCATAATATCAGCTTCAACTGCAATTCATCTGCAGTATATCATGCAGCATAAATTGACAGTAGTCAGTGTATCATATTTTAAAGAATTTTCCATTCCAGATTCTTCTTTTTTTACGGCGGAAGAAAACTGGCAAATCGCATAACTCATGAAATACATACCTAAAGACTTCATTCCTTAAGCAGGGGCATGAGCTTGATTTAATATTTTTTTTATACTAATAATTATATAGGGATTTCTCAAAGAAACAAATTATCTCCCCATTAATGAAGGTTTCTGTATTTCTGCAAGAATTTTTTACATCAAGCTGTTTTTCATAGAATTTCATTAAAGAAGTAGAAGTATCAAAAAATATACCTGAAAGGAAGGAGCATGGGATTAACACCGGCACAATTTGAAAAAATTTGGGTAAAACTGTCATCTGACACTGCTGCGTCTTTCTCCCTGCCCCTGGAAGAAAAAAGAAAACTGAGAAAATCCAATACAGCCCGGCTAATAGCACTCATACCATTTATTTCGGAATCCCCTCAACCTGAAAGAGATGCAGTCAGCAGTCTTGCTATATACATACTCTCAATTAAATTCCCGACAAAAATGTACTACTCCCACACTGAAGAGGATGACAAAGATATCATGCAGCGGCTTAAGAATCTTCTGAATTACTCAGGAGGTAATATAGCTATACAGCATTCTGGCCTGGCTCTGCTTTCTTTAAAAATGCTTAAGGGCTATAAAAGAGATATGGAGCGTGATAGGATAACAAATAAATACAATCCACTGAACTCCGGTAAATGGGATTTCACCAGCGTATACAGCACGGCTGCAGCTGTGTATGAAGAACATGCCGCAGTTTTCAGTCCTTTTATTGAAAGAAAAAGCTTCGAAGAATCATATTGGGAGGGTTAATTCGTGAAAAAACAGACTCAGAATTTTGTAGGTATTATATTCGGCAGTATTGGTATCTTATCAGCAGTAATGAATTTAATATCTGATCTCAGCAATAACTCAATTGGAGCCAGCTATGCCTGGTGGAATTATCCGACGGCTGCTATGGGTCTTCTGCTAATTCTGCTTTCTACTACCAATAGGGAAAAAATCAAAATAAGAATGCCAAGAAAACGCTGGACGATTGATATGATGCGGCTCAACACGCTGACACAGTTCATCGTACTTCTTGTAATCACCACTCTTTCAACACTTGGATCACATACCAGCCAATGGATTATACCTATGATGATGCTGACAGGGCTTATGGGCTTGAAATACCGTATTATCACGCAGAAAGGGCTTATTTTTCTCGTTATATTCTTCGCTGCAGTCATTCAGTATTCTGCATCTGCTGATGGATATCATATGAGAGGCATATTTGTCATTTTATTCTCCTCTTTTTTCTTCGGCATCGCCATAATTCTCTATTCGGACGAAATAAAGCGCTACCTCTTGCTGGCTAAACAGTATCATGAACAGCTCATAAAAATGGAGACAAGGTTGAAAGAGGTAAGCGGGAAGACCCTTGATCCTGAAGAGATTGGATTAACACCCAGAGAAATTGAGGTTTTACGGGAACTCTGTACAAGTTATGGAAGTAATCAGGAAATTGCCGCATCCCTTGGGATTACTGTTCATACCGTTAAAACACATATCAGAAAAATTTTTGACAAAGCTGGTGCCGATGACCGTCATCAGCTTATAGATTTGTTCAAGCATTCATTCAGTTCATAAGCTTTTTATCTGAAAAGCGCAGCAGAATCTTTAGAAAGATACCTCAAATCGAGCAAGCTAGCAGCGTGAACGAGCATCACACTACTAGCTTACGGCTTCAAGACAATGTATTGAAGCTGTATCAGAATTAATTTTCTGAGTACTAGTACAGAGAAACAAATTGCCCGTAATTCTTTTATTAGATAACTAATTATTGGAGATTTCCCAGTCTTAGAAAAAGCTTTATACATTACACCATTCTATTGATTCTTTTTTCTCATAAGAAAAAATTTTATTCCAGTAAAATCCTAATAATAGCTTTCTACTGTACTGTTTTAACCACTTTTTAAATTTGCCAGATAATTTACCCGACCCAACCATTTGACTTTTATTTATTTTTTTGTTAGCTTACTAAAAGTATTTGCTGCGTACGTTTAAAGACGTTCACTATTTCGTAAGCTGAAAAAGCATTTGGTAAGCGAGGGTTTCAAGTATGAACTTCACATACATACCTGAGAATTCCTCAAACCGCATAAAGGTTCAATACCAATTTATTTGATTCTGATAGCCATATCATAATCAGTGCGAAACAGCATAATGTTGATACATGCTATACAAATGAATAAGTAAACTGCTTAAACGCCTGCAGAATTTCTGTTAACTGTATTATATGTATACAGAATCAGAATGTATGCTGTTGAGCTATGTAGTTTATGTATTTCTGCGTCCAAGAATGCTTATTTGATTGATAGCATTGGTGCTGCCTTTAACCATTATTCGCTATCCTGCTGCAATTCCTGTAGTTTTCAGCATGTATGTATTAAGGGTATGTATTACAGATACAGAGATACAAGCAATTAAATAATTGTTGGTAGATATAAAGAAGTGATAGTAAATCACTAAGTAAATAGATTAATTCGGGGAGAGAGATACATATGGCTATGATTACCATAAAAAATCTTGATAAAATCTTCGGTCCCAACAAGAAACGCGCTATGGCGCTTCTGGACAAAGGGAAATCGAAGGAAGAAATTCTTAAAGAAACAGGCTGCACTGTAGCAATCAATGGGGCATCCTTTTCAATTGATAAGAAAGAAACATTTGTTGTAATGGGTTTATCGGGCAGCGGCAAATCAACTATGATCCGTTGTCTAAACCGTCTTATTGATCCTACCAGAGGAGAAATTCTCATTGACGGCAAGGATATCATGAAAATGGGAAGTGAGGAGCTTCGGGATATACGCCGATACAAAATGTCAATGGTTTTCCAGCATTTCGGACTGCTCCCGCAGCGTAACATCATAAATAATGTTGAATTTGGATTAGAGGTCAGCGGGATGGAAAAAGAGGAACGCCGTGATAAAGCCATGCAGGCTATTGAATTGGTGGGTCTCAAAGGTTTTGAACAAAGCATGCCTCATGAGCTTTCAGGCGGTATGCAGCAGCGTGTAGGTCTTGCAAGAGCTTTAGCCAACGATCCTGAAATTCTGCTCATGGATGAAGCCTTCAGTGCTTTGGATCCGCTTATCAGAACCCAGATGCAGGATGAACTTTTAGAGATACAGGCCAAAATGCACAAAACTATCGTTTTCATTACCCATGACCTGGATGAAGCTCTGACGTTGGGAGACAGAATAGTTATTCTTGGACCGGAAGGTCGGGTACGCCAAATCGGAAGTCCCGAGGAGATTCTCGGCAGCCCCGCTGATGATTATGTAAAAGCATTTGTTCAGAATGTTGATCGGACAAAAGTTATCACTGCGTCTTCAATCATGCATCATTACCCATCCATCACTACTCCCAGAGAAGGATGCGGCTCTGCATTAAGAATTATGGATAAAAATCGAGTTTCAAGCATCATGGTTACCGACAGTCAGCGTAAATTGCTTGGTATTGCAGAAATTGAAGCAGTTGCCAAAATGAATAAACGCAAGGAAAGAGATATCTTTTCAGCAATCCGCGAAGATATATATACCACTTCTCCGGATACGGCAATTTCTGATCTTCTGGGTACGGCTTTGAGTACAAAACATCCTATTGCTGTTATTGATGATCAGGGAAAGCTGCTTGGAGCCATTGACAGAGCTGCAATTATTGCAGAAGTCAGTGAGTTTATTGATGATGAAGCTGCCCCAACGGTACTCAGTGAAATAAATAGTGAAAACAGTGAAACTTCTGATAAAAACCCTTCTGAAACAAAATCAGATTCCAAGAAAGAAACTGCAGATTCCAAGAAAGAAGCTGCAGAAAAAGAGGAAGCCCGGAAACAAAAAGCTGAAACAGCTGAAAAAAGCACTGACAAAAACACTGACAGCAGTACAAAAAAGCAGAACGCATAGGGGAAGTGGAGGTTTAATACATGAAATTATTTGATTTTATTGATATAGGCGGCGTTTTTGAGTCAATCATCAACTGGTTGACCCAAAATGCAGATATTATTTTTGACGGTATAAGTATATTTGTTGAGGGACTTCTTACGGGATTCACGGGTATCCTGCTTTTCATACCACCCCTTGTAATGGTTCTCATTTTAACCGCACTGGCATGGTTTGTAGCAAAACGCTGGATGGGTATTTTTACCCTTGTAGGATTTCTTCTCATCATCCAAATGGGTTTATGGGAAGCTACCATGGAAACCCTCGCACTGGTAATAACATCAGTTTTTATTGCTCTTCTGATTGGAGTGCCTATGGGTATTTGGGCTTCAAAGAATGATACGGTTGAGAAAATTGTTCGGCCAGTATTGGACTTTATGCAGACCCTGCCGGCATTTGTCTACCTCATTCCCGCTGTATTGTTTTTCAAGCTCGGACCCGTTCCAGGTGTAGTAGCGACATTGATTTTCTCGCTTCCCCCTGCAGTTAGACTGACAAATTTGGGTATCAGGCAAGTACCGAAGGAGATAAAAGAAGCATCAATTGCTTTTGGTTCAACCCCGAGGCAGATACTTTTTAAGGCTGAGATTCCTGTGGCTCTGCCGACCATTCTTGCAGGTGTGAACCAGACAATCATGCTGTCTCTATCAATGGTTGTTATCGCCGGTATGATTGGTGCTGGCGGCTTAGGTAATGAGGTACTTAAAGGGATAACCCAGCTGAAGATTGATTTAGGTTTTGAAAGTGGTCTTTCCATTGTGATATTGGCCATTTTTCTCGATAGAATTACCCAGGCATTGGGTAATGCGACACAGAAACAGAAATAAATTTCAATAGGAGGAGTTTATGAAATTTTTTACGAAAGTGTTTACAATTGCACTCATCCTGTTTATCGCAGGTACTATGGCTTTTGCTCAAGGACAACAGGGCGAAGCTAAGAAAGAAGCTGATTTAGTGTATGTTAACTGGGCCGAAGGTGTTGCCTATACACATTTAGCAAAAGTTGTTTTGGAAGAGAAATTGGGTTATGAAGTAAACATAACGGCTGCAGATGTTGCTCCAGCTTATACTTCAATAGCACAAGGAGACCAGGATGCTTTTATGGAAACCTGGCTCCCTGTACTGCATGCAGATTACTATGAACAGTACAAGGATGACATTATCGATCTTGGAAATGTCTACGAAGGCACCCAGAGCGGTCTTGTAGTTCCTTCTTATGTAAGTATTGATAAGATTTCTGAACTTAATGACCATGCCGATAAATTTGACGGCAAAATCACTGGTATTGATGCCGGCGCCGGAGTTATGAAGACTACGGAAGAGAAAGTCATCCCGCAGTACGATCTTGAACTTGATCTTATGGCTTCCAGCGGTCCTGCTATGACTGCAGCACTGAAAGATGCCGTAGATAATGAAGAATGGATTGTTGTAACTGGCTGGACCCCTCACTGGAAATTCGGCCGATGGGACCTCAAGTTCCTGGAACAGGATGCAGATAAGCAGGTATGGGGTGAAGGGAATATCCATATCATGGGTCGTAAGAACCTCGAAACAGACAAACCTGAACTGGCTCAGTTCCTGAAAAACATGTTTTTCACCACCGATCAGCTTGCTGATCTGATGCTGAAAGTTGAACAGTCAGACAAGGATGTACTTGAAGTTGCACGCGACTGGATGAATGAAAACGAAGATGTTGTTGAGGCTTGGCTGCCGTAGTTCTTACGGACTAGCTGAATAAACAAATTATTGTGTGATTTTATCCCTCGGTAATATCCGAGGGATATTTTTTTAATTGTGTTATGTTAATTGTGTTATGTTAATTGCCTGCAGTGGGGAAAAAGTATCACCTTACTGCAGAAAAATAATGGAGGAATTATGAAAAAATCATTCTATGGTATCATAGCTGCACTTGTACTGTTTACTGCAGCAAACTCAGTATTCGCTCAAGGTCAGCAGGGTGAACAGGTTAAAGAAGCAAATCTTGTTTATGTAAATTGGGCAGAAGGTGTTGCGTATTCGCATCTTGCAAAAGTTGTGCTGGAAGACAAAATGGGATATGACGTTAAGATCACCTCAGCAGATGTAGGGCCCGCCTACACTTCAGTTGCACAGGATGACCAGGATGCTTTTATGGAATGCTGGCGGAGTCTTCATCAGGATTATCTTGATAATTATGAAGGAAAGCTTGTAAGTCTTGGTAATGTGTACGAAGGTACTGAAACGGGTTTAGCCGTTCCGACCTATGTCTCAATTGATAAAATTTCACAGTTGAACGAATATGCCGATAAGTTTGATGGTAAAATTACCGGAATTGATGCCGGTGCTGGAATGATGCAGAAAACTGAAAATGAACTTATACCAGAATATGGTCTTGATAAGATAAAACTTCTAGCCTCCAGCGGTCCTGCCATGACAGCATCCTTAAAAGAAGCTATAAATAATAATGAATGGATAGTTGTAACTGCATGGAAACCTCACTGGATGTTCGGGCGATGGGATCTCAAATTTCTTGAACAGGATCCGGATAAAATGATGTGGGACAAAGGCGACATTGAAATTATCGGAAGAATCAGCCTGGAAGAGGAAAAACCTGAATTAACTCAATTTCTGAAAAACATGTACTTTGAAGATGCTGAACTTGCAGATCTTATGCTGAAAATTGAAGAATCTGATGAAGATGTAGAAACTGCTGCAAGAGAATGGATGACCAATAACGAGGATGTTGTTGCTGACTGGATTCCATAAGCTTTTAAACCGTAATATGAATATGTTCTTATGATTGTCTGTAATGATAGTTAGTATCTATAATTATTGTCAATATTAGTCATTTTGATTCTGATTTAAGACTCCGTTAATCCGGAGTCTTTTTTATTGGACTGTACCGGAAAAAGCATACATATCGCATACTGTTCAGGTTAATTAAAAAATTAGAAAAAAAAGTCTTGACGAATATATATATAACTTATATTCTACTATTAGACCGACGGTCGGTCTAATAGTAGATGAGGATGTAGTATTTTGAATAATGATGCTGTATCAAAAAAGAATCCGCAGAGCACAAAAGAACGGATTCTTGAAACCGCAAATACACTTTTTTTCACAAAGAGTTATGAAAACACTTCTATTCAAATGATAATTGATACCCTTGGTATAGCTAAAGGAACATTTTACCACCATTTTTCTTCAAAAGCAGAACTGCTGTCTGAAATTGGCTATCAGCGGGGCAAACATCTTGTAGGCATAACCCGGAATATCATTGATTCTCAGAATAAAAATGCCGTACAGAAGTTTGAAGAGCTCTTCAATACTTTGGGATCTCTGAAGATCGAACAGATGCCCTACCTTGAAGATCTTGCCAAGGTTTTCTACAACGATAAGAATGTCTATCTTCGTGAAAAACTTACAGAGCGTTCTCAAGAACTCGTACAGCCCATGATGGTTAGTATAATCGAACAGGGAGAAGAAGAAGGCGTTTTTCATACCTATGATTCTGAATTTACTGCAAAAGTTATTTTCTCTTTTATTGCCTCTCTAGGTAAGGAAATTGTGTCGCCGTTTTTACGGGTTTTTAAAAATCCGGAAGACCACCAAGCGCTAACTGAACTGAAAGAATTCGGAGCAAAAATCAATAATTTGATTGAACGAATTCTCGGAGCAGAAGAAGGAACTTTGAATTTATATAATTTTGATATTATTTTTCAGCATCTCACAGGAGGAGAGCATGATCAAACTTGAACAAGTTAATAAAACGTATCAAGCAGGAGAAAATGAGGTTAAAGCATTAAAGGGAATTTCTTTAGAAATTAAAGATGGGGAATTCCTTTCTATTGCCGGTCCGTCAGGCTCCGGGAAAACAACTCTGCTGAATCTTATCGGCTGTCTTGATAAACCTGATTCCGGAAAAATATTTTATGATGGAGAGGAGCTTGCGGATAGAACGAAAAAGCAGCTTGCCCTGCTGCGGAGACAAAAACTCGGCTTTGTATTTCAATCCTTCAATTTGATCCCCGTTCTCACCGCCTTTGAAAATGTATCCTTTGTTCTTTCCCTGCTCTCAGAGGATCAGAAAAAGATACAACAGAAAACAATGAGCCTTCTGAAGGAAGTCGGCCTTGAAGGGATGGAACACCGAAGGCCCTCTCAGCTCTCCGGCGGTCAGCAGCAGCGTGTAGCTATTGCAAGGGCTTTAATAAAAGAGCCTGAAGTGGTACTTGCCGATGAACCAACAGCTAATTTGGATTCACACACTGGGGATGATATTTTAAAACTCATGAGAGAACTGAATCAGCGGCATAATACAACTTTTGTATTTTCCACCCATGATTCAATGGTTATGGACTTTGCAGAGCGACTTGTGCTGCTTCTGGATGGAGAAATAACGCAAGACAACTCTCATATTAAAAAGTAGGAGGCTACCATGAAATTCCTCATAATTCTAGCTTGGAAGAATCTTTTCCGTCACACGAAAAGAACATTCATCACTGCTTCCTCTATTGCAGTCGGCCTCATGCTGTTTATCATTATAGATTCTCTGCTCATGGGCATCGCCAATGATTCAACCAGAAACTTGATAGATTACGAGACATCCTTTTTCAAGATTCATGCTGATGAGTACTGGGAAGAGAAAGACACTCTTCCTCTTGATTACACGATAAGCAGTCCTCAAAAAATTATTGAGGCTGTTCAGAAGGCAGGTTATGAAGCTGCACCGAGAACCGTTTTTCGGGCAGAAATGATTATTTATAAAGATCCGTTTCCAGAAGACGGTTCTCTTCAGGTTAAATTGATCGGGATATCTCCGGATCAGGACCCTGAAGTATTTGAAACTATGAACAGTCTGGTAAAAGGAAGAAGCCTTGAAAATGATGAAAACGGTGTTGTCATTGGGGCCTGGCTGGCTGAAGACATCGGGGCAGATATCGGTTATCCAATTACATTCATAACCCGTACAAAAAACGGCTTTTATCAGACTTTTGATTCCGAAGTAGTCGGTATTGTGAATACGCCGAATCCTTTAGTCAACAGGGGACACATATATATTCCCATGGAGACAGCTGACTACTATATGGAGATGGGGGGAGCCGTTACGGAAATAGGGATTAAAGCATCACTGCAGGCGAAAATTCCGAAAGTAAGATCAGAGCTTGAAGATGCGCTGAAATTATCAGAGGACACCGAAAGCAGCAGTTTGACTGGTCAGAAACTGGAACTATTCTCCTGGGAACAGGTGGGCAGTGATTTTGTAGCCCTGGCAGCGGCTAAGGACAGCGGAACACAGATGATTCTTTTCCTAGTCTTTATTATTGCCGCCATAGGTATATCCAATACCATGCTGATGGCAGTATATGAGAGGAAACAGGAAGTCGGCATGCTTCGGGCAATGGGAATGTACGGAAGTGAAATCCGCTGGACTTTTATATTCGAGGCCGCGGGAATTGGACTTATCGGCTCTATCATAGGAGTGATACTCGGGGCATCTGCAAATTATTTTATGGTTGAATACGGAATAAATTATGGTTTCCTTATGAGGGATATGGCTATGGGATACCGCATTACTGATGTTGCCTACGGCTACTGGAGTCCAGCAACTTTCACTGCAGCTTTTTTTCTCGGTATATTTCTCACCATGCTGGTGGCAATACTGCCTACACGGAAATTCTTAAAACTTGAAATCACCGATTGTCTGAGGAACCAATAAACGCTTTCATTGATAATCTCATTCGTAAGGATGGAAAGCAATTCTAGGAGGAACCATGAAATTAAGAAAAATAGCCGTTCGGAATGTTTTCAGAAATAAAACACGTTCATTATTATCCGGATTGGCAATCGGTCTAACCGCTGCAGCTTTTGTTTTTCTCTTCGGATTAATTGAAGGTATGCAGCAGGATATGTTCTATAATATTACTACCTATTATACTGGAGAAGTACGCATTCGCAATGAAGAGTATAACAAATATGAAATGGTGAACCCGCTTCACTTAAATATTAAGCAGTATGATGAAGTTATTGATATAATCAAGGATGTTGAAGGTATTGCCCTCACCTCCCCTCGAGTGAGTTTTCCCACAGCCATTTATCAGGAGGGTGAAAATCACAATGCTCTGGGCTACGGAGTTGACTTTTCCCGAGAGGAAGAGTACCAGGAACTTAATCGAGTGCTTATTGAGGGTGAAATTCCTGACAAGGGAGAAGACAAAGCCCTGATTGGGAGGAGACTTGCTGATGATCTAGGTTTGTCTATCGGTGACTCCATGACCATCATGACTCAAACACAGTCTTTCGGTATCAATGCTATAACATTAGAAATTTCCGGTCTGCTCAACTATCCCATTGCTCAGCTGAATAAAATGACCTTTCTGGCACCCATAGACCGGATCCAGTATTTTCTGCGTATGGACGATGCTGCCACGGAGGTGCTGATTAAACTGGATCCCGGCAGCGTCAGGAAGGAAACCGCCCATAAAGTCAGCAGCATCCTGCATAGTGCCGGATATCATGAATTAGCTGTCCAGTCTCTGGATTCTATTTCTCAGACATATTCCATGCTTCTGCTTGCCCGATATATCTATTATTTCATAGCATTCATTTTCTTTCTTTTGGCTAGTACTGTAATAATAAATACTATGAAAATGGCTATTTATGAGCGAACCAAGGAGATCGGCACGATAACGGCACTCGGCATGTCTTCTGGAGAAGTTGTGAGACTTTTCCTCCTAGAAGCACTATTTATCAGTATCATTGCTGCCTTTCTGGGAACACTTCTGGGAGTAGGCATTACCTACCCGATGTCAAAGATCGGTATAGATTTTACTCAGGCTATGGAAGGAGTCGATTTTGAAATAGATCCCGTTGTTCGTCCGGTTCTCACCGCGGGTTCTACTATACTTGTCTTCTTCTATGCAGTAATCATATCAGCTTTGGCAAGTATTGGTCCTTCTAGAAAAGCAGCTAAAATTGAACCGATTGAAGCTTTGAGGGTTTGAAGTTCTGAGACTCTGATACCTATAAGCAATTGATCATACAAATAAAATAATGTGTAAATAATACCAAATTTTGACCAGTAGTGGTCCCGGAGGTTCATATGCGAAAAACAATTATATATATCAGCTTATTAATGATTTTCCTATTCTGTATTTCCTTCAATGCAGCCGCAGTTAGTCCGGAAGAGATAATACAGAAGATGGAACAGAATGAAGTACATGACACAGCGAAGGTAGAAGGATCTATGTACATTGAAAATCGGTTCGGCACGAAAACTACCCATTTTATCTCCTGGGCACGGGGGGAAGATGAATCTCTCATTGAATTTCTCGACGGCGATGAGGATGGACAGAAGATCCTGAAAACTCCAGATACCCTCTACCTCTATTTCCCGGATGCTGATGAAATTATCCGCCTGCAGGGAGCAGCGCTGCGGAATTCTGTCATGGGTTCCGATTTCTCTTATGAGGATATGACCGGCGGGAAGGGGCTGCTTGACGACTACTCGGCGGAACTGCTGGGGAAGGAAGAGATAGACGGGCACTCCTGCTGGAAAATTGAGCTCACCGCAAAGGGCAGAAACGTCCCCTACCCCAAGGAAATTGTCTGGATAGATGAGGATGAGTACGTTACCAGAAAGGCAGAAATGTACAGCCGTTCGGATAAGCTTCTAAAAGTTATGGATGTAAAAGACTATATCACTCAGGAGGGAAAAAAATTCCCGGGAAAGATGATCATGCGGGATGTTCTGAAGAAGAGCTC
Source organism: Spirochaetales bacterium (assembly GCA_021736605.1). Classification (GTDB taxonomy): domain Bacteria; phylum Spirochaetota; class Spirochaetia; order PWKH01; family PWKH01; genus JAIPFS01. The sequence continues at coordinate 18,937 of JAIPFQ010000019.1, forward strand.
TTCAACTACATTCTCCATTGATGATATTGAACTAGGTGTAGACATACCTAACGACTTTTTCAGCCTTCAGGAACTCACCTGGTAGGAAGGAGGTAAAATACAGATGCTCTATTATGTAAAGTACCCCCGGAATGTACAGCTGATTCTGCTTGCTGTGATCTGCTTCCTTTTCCCCTCTTTCTCGCTGGCTGCTGATGCGGAACTCACTGCAGATTCTTCATTCTTCTCCAGTGCTGAATTTGGGAATGATTTCAATCCTGAGCTCTCCGGGCTCGGCAGTATCCACCTGGGGGCTGCTTACTCGGGGAACCGCAATCTCAAAGGGGAACTGGAAGTTCAGGGATTATTTCCTGTTCCTTTTCCTATTCCAAGTGATATTCCACCTACTCTTTCAGTCTCAAAAGCCTATCTCAAAGCCCGTTTTGATGATATCAGGCTTACTGCGGGAAAAGCTCCGATATCCTGGAGTGACGGTCTTGTCTTCAACGCCGGAGACAGGGTCCTAAATACTTCCATAGCTAATACGGAGCTGGCGGCTTCTGAAATCAGTGATACATACCTCTTTCAGAATACCCTCTCCTGGTATTTCAGCGGCTTCAGTTTTCTGGAAGGCATTCTGCTGCCGGGAAGCAGTCTCAATACGAATTCAGCAGAATTTGCAGCAGGAGCTAGGGGACAGTTTATCCCGGGTTCCGGCGGAAGTTCAGTGAAACTTGAATCCGGGGCTCTTTTTCAGAATACTGGAGAAAATGGAAAAATTCGAGCTTATGCCTCCGTCCAGGGTAATCTTGAAGTCGACTATTTCCTCGGTGTTTACAGCAGCGCCGACCTTGATGAAAATTTTACTGATGATGTCTACACGAATATGGGAATCACTGCAGGTTTTTACACAAGTATCCCCATCGGTTTCAGGGATATGATTTCCATCAGGGCGGAGGGGGAAATCCTTCCTGATGGCATTTGGGGTAAAAAAGATAGTGGTTTTGAAACTGATAGTTATTACGGACTACAGTTGTATACAGATATAAGCTACCCTGCTGACAGCAGCTTGGATCTGATGCTCCGGAGTATGATCTCCCCGATTGATCTTTCTGCCCAGCTTATTCCCGTTATCATCTGGAAACCCATGGAGGGATTCAGCTTGATCGGGACCGCTTCGATTGCATTAGGCTCTTTGGAACCGGAAGTATATGGATTCAGTCAAGCTGGAG
>JAIPFQ010000020.1:0-19393 GCA_021736605.1 Spirochaetales bacterium
AGAATTTTGAAGGTGAGGTAAAAGGCGGAGCCCGGGCAGCGGAAACTCCAAAATCAGCAAAGGTGACAGAAGCCCTTTCAAATTACTACGCCGACGATGCTGTGTGGGAGATCTTTCACCCCTTCAACACCTTGAGGGGAAGCACAGAGGCAGCGGAACAATTCCGGCAGCTCCTCCTTCCTCCCTTCCTGGCCTTTACTTCGCAGCTCCAAACCCCACAGCCCTCTCCTTACCGCCTCAATCGTGTATTCCCTGTCCATCATACTTAGGAATTGATGGTGCTGAAAAATATGGGGTATCACGATCAACTGGTATAAATTTCTGCTTCATCTTTTGTACCTTTTCTTCTGTTTCACTACTTCCCTTACTCTACCATTTTTTCAGAGAAAAGTCCGACCGACTCAAAGTATAAGAAATGAAAAAGACCTCTGTCAAAAAAATACAAAAATGCTAAGGAGCAGTTTCCGTCCGACGTTCAAGGATTATGCCCTTCATATAGTCTGTCATCATTAGGAACTCTTCTTCCTCCGGCATATCTATGCTTTTCTTTCCCGTTTCCTTATCATACCCAGCTGTTTGGGGACCATCGGGTGTAAGAACATACAGCTGTCCCTGCTTGAGAATTTGAGGAATTTCATGCATGAAAAGGACTGGAGCTTCAACCGGGCTCAGCATGGAATGTCCGACAAATTCTACGGGCTTTTTTTCTTCCCCCAGCAAATCAAGAATTGTGGGTGCAAGATCTGTGGGAGAGCCTTCTTTATGGGATATCCCCGGTTCAATATCAGGATGTATAATAAAAAGTGGAATATTCTCTGGTACCTTCACCGGTTTTTCCAGTATAAACTCTCTTTTGGATGAATAGAAATCTTTTTCAACACCGGCGTCATGATCAGCATAAATTATGATAAGGGCATCATCGATAAGCCCTTTTCTTTCAAGCTTATCAAAAAAGGCCTCAAGGGATGCGTCAACAAAGGCTGCTGAATTGAAGTAACCTCTTACCAGAGGATTCTGTATATCTTCAAATTCTTCTACAGCAAGCTCTTCGGGATAAAAGTCAAAAGGGGTATGACTGGTAACCGTTATAAAAAAAGCAAAAAAGAATTCCTCTGCAGTATCAAGGTAGTCTGCTGACTGCTGGAAAAAATCATAGTCATTTATCCCTAAGTATGATCCTTCGTTGGAGTAACGCATGGAGCTCTCATCGTAGTCCTCCCTGCTGTAAAATTCATGGAAGCCCAGCTCATCGTACGCTTTGTCCCGCGAAAAAAAGGTTTTGTCATTACCGTGAAAAGCCATCGTCGTATAGTTTTTTCTGTTCAGCTTCTCAACTAGGGAATCAAAGGCCGTCAGGTCATTCACCTTAAAGCCGTAATTTTTATTTATCGGGTATATAGAGGTAAAGAATGAGAACTCAGCGTCAAAACTGCCGTTAACGTGCTGAGCATAAAAATTATCAAAATAGAGAGCTTTCTCTTTCAAGCTGTTGAGAAAAGGGGTCACTTCTTTGCCTTCATATGAGTAACCGATAATATTACTGTCCAGTGATTCTACCTGTATGCAGATAATATTCTGCCCAGTTTTTACAAGTTCTTCACCCATCAGATCATTTTCAATTTCCAAAGGATTTTCTACGGCCTCCGGTATAGTAAAATTCTGCGGATAAAACAGCATAAAATATTCGAGGCTGTAGAGCGGGATGATACCATACACATTTGCATAGGCAGATGTGCTCTGCTGATACAACTGTAATGGTTTTGATCCGCCGAAGCGATTGTTGGTCAATATAATCTGCATTGTTAACAGAGTTAAAATAATAAGAGCCCAAACACCTCTGTTCAGAGTATACGGAATCGGCTTGAACTGCTCACTGCAGTTGGATGATAAGCGCAGTCTGATATAAAGCAGAACTGCGGCATCACTGAGAAAAAGGATATCAATAGGCTTCATCAGCTGCAGAAAAAGTACTTTTACCGGCCGTACTCCCCGTCCCATCAGGATATCACTGAGACTCAGATAATTGCCGAAATAGCGATTATACCAGATATTCATCAAAAAAAATGCGGTAAATACCAGGTATAGGATCAAAAGGCTGCTCATTCCCTGACGAAATTTAATTAAAGGGTACAGATAAATCAGTATTACTAAGAAAAAAACAAGATTTTTCGCGGCTAGTCCGCCTACTGAGGGAAATTGATATATCTGATATGCAAGAAAATTGTATTTAGCAAGATAACCAATAAGAAAGATCAGGAAAAACAAGATGCTGCTGTTTAAGTTTTGAAACGCTATTTTTTTCATTTTTCTTACTTCATTACACTATTTTTAGGTGATATTAACATATTATTAAAAATCGCTCTATTCTGATTAAAAAATATTCCCCTGGTTTTTCATAATTTTTCAATCAAAATTCCTGTTTTTCCCTTAATTATAGTAAAGGGGTACGGTTTCAGTTCATGCAATATAAAAAGACTTAAAAACTACATGTTTGAGGAGCAGATATGGATTTAAATCACAGTTCAGACCATAACTCAGACCATAATTCAGATCATAGTTCAGATCACAGCAGTGAAATCAAGTTCCAAGACAGTACATTGACCACACAGCTGCTAATCGCTGAAACCGCCCGGGAACGATTCGGAATCCCTACACTCTTTCCTTATCAGCAGCTGGTCATCACCAATATTCTGGAGGCAAATCAGGCGATAAAAAAGAGAGCTCAAAGGAGAAATCCCAATGAACAAAACACAATATCTGCAAGCATCCTGTCTCCTCCCCAAATTGATGAAACGTGTGATTCAAGCTGTTTTGATGAAGTACCTGAGGAGTACAGCGCACCAAGTGAGCAGATCGTCATCCTGCCGACCGGTTCAGGCAAGAGCCTCTGCTTTATGCTGCCTGCCCTGCTGATCGAAGGCATCACCCTGATCATCTTTCCTCTTTTAGCCTTGATAGAGGACCAAGGTCGACGGGTGCAGGAAATCGGGGAAGAGCCGGCCATCCTGCGGGGAGGCCAGAGCCGGCAGGAGCGAGAACGGCTGTGGAATAGACTTAAGAACAGGGAGACCCGTTTTATCCTGACCAACCCGGAAACCCTGAAACAGGAGAAGATCCTGAATAGGATACAAGAGCTTCCCCTAGCCCATATGGTCATCGATGAGACGCATACCGTCAGCGAATGGGGTGATACTTTCCGACCGAGCTATCTGGAGCTGACTGACATACAGCGGAAACTCAAAGTACCCCAGGTAACCGCCTTCACCGCTACGGCATCACCAAAAATCATCCAGCGCGTCACCGAAATCATCTTTCCCGAAATCCGCCCGGAAGAGCTGAACATTATCAAGGCCAACCCGGACCGCCCGAACATTCGATACCGCGTGCTTCCATCCATCGCAAAGGACCACGATCTGACCGTTCTGACCGCTCCGGACTCTCCTGTCCAGCGGCCTCTCATTATCTTCTGCAGCACCCGCAATGAGACCGAACGCCTCGCCCGGCTGCTCTCTCATCGACACCAGGATCCGGACATCCGTTATTATCACGCAGGCCTGTCAAAAGAGGTCAAAAAGGAGATCGAGGAGTGGTTCTTCAGTTCAGATAAGGGAATTCTGTGCTCTACAACTGCATATGGAATGGGGGTGGATAAAAAAAATATCCGCACTGTTATTCATCAATCATTGCCCCAGACCGTGGAATCCTATCTTCAGGAATCTGGAAGAGCCGGACGGGACCGCAATCCATCCCTGGCAATTCTCTTAATCGGCATGGAGGATAAACAGAAATTCATCCATGCTGATGCTTCGGAAAGCCGATTCATCGATTTATATCGGGTAATTGCAGATGACAATACCTGTCGGCGGAGGGGTATGATATCACTCCTGGGAGTTCCTCATGACACTTGCTCCGGCTGCGATGTCTGCAGCAGGGCTCTCTTCAAGCATGCTTGGGGAGAGCAGGAGATTATCGCCGCCGTGGGAAGCCTCCCCAGCCGATTTTCAGTAAAGGAGTGGGCGGATATTCTCAGCTGCAGCAGAAAACTGACCCTGTTTTCCAGGGCTTACTGGCGTATCAGAAAATTCGGGAGCCTGGCCTCCTGGGATAGGGATGATCTGCGAAGCGCTCTAGGCCATCTTGTTGAAGCCGGCTCTCTGAAATCATCATCCAGAGGTCTCTGGAAGGGAATGCTGTTTCCGGGAAAGCACAGCTTCTACGACTCCTTATTTGACGTGTAATAAGTAATCTGTGTGCAGCACATATCTTCGCTACTTTTGCTGATGTGTGTAATTCGCTGTAGAAATACGCGGAAAAGCCTTTTTACATGAGTCTTCCCATATTAATCAGGGTATATTAACAATTCTGCACGCCAGGGTTTTGTGGACACTTTGTGTTTTAAGACTTTCATTTTCACTGTTACTGTCACTGTCACTGTTTCTACGACTGTCTCTGTTACTGCGACTGTCTCTGTTAGAGAATTGAGAATCCCCATTGGCGGCACTTGAGACAAGGCTTGAAACCAGCCAGTCCGTCGCCTGACGGTAAATTTCCTTGGGTCGTATGTCGATAGAAGGGAAGGAGAAGGGAATTATGTCCTGGAAAGGCATGGCGTCATAACCGATGATCGGAATCCTTTGCCAGCCGGCTTCCGAAAGCTCCTGCAAGCCGTAAAGGAGGCCGAGAAGGGTTAAATCATTCACTGCGGCAATGCCGTCTATCCGTTCGTTCTGCAGCAGAGCCTTGATAGATGCCGCCGCACTTCGCCCCCCGGAACGCCCCGCGTGGGCATCAACAATTTCAACCTGTTTTATCCCCTGAGTCCGGTATGCATCTGTAAAACCCTGCAGTCTGTCGGAGTGGGACTCAACTGTCGTCAGAAATCCCGTAATATAGAGAGGCCTGCGACTGCCCCGGGAGATCAGATACTCTGCCTGAAGTTTACCCCCGCCGTAATTGTCCGTGGAAAATCGGTGAAAGTGCTGAAAATGGGCCGTATGATGACAGAGTACGTAGGGGATCCCAGTGCCATGAACAGCACTAGCCTCTTCTTCCCGGTCGATGTCGTATCCGATGATACCGTCGGTCCTGCCGATAAGGGATGAGATGTCTTGCGGTCTTTTCAAGTTCACCAGTTGGAGGAGGTACATGGATGAATCCACCACCGAGCGAACTCCGCTCAGAATATCAGCATAAAACCAGCGAAAATCGGGCAGACTGCCCCAGTAGTAGGGGCGCTCGGGTTTCTCAAAATCGATAAGAGTGATGGTTCCGGTACCCTTCCTGCGGAGGGATGATGCTGATTTGTTGGGGGTATAACCCAGCTCCTCAGCCGCTTTGAGCACAGCTTCACGTTTAGCAGCTGAAACCCGCTGCGGATCATTGTAGACCCTGGATACGGTCGCACTGCTTACGCCGGCCCTGGCTGCGACCAGATTTCTATTTATACTCTTTTCTGCTTCTTTCTCACTTGACATAGCACCACCTGTGCGGTATTGTACACGTGTACATACAATTTTTCAAGTAAGGAGGGAGCAGAAAATGGATTATTCCGAACATCCTCACAGAAGATATAATCCTCTTACCGGGGAATGGGTTAAGGTGTCGCCTCATAGAACAAAACGCCCCTGGCAGGGACAGGTGGAAAAATCTGTTCAGGAAAAACGCCCCGCTTATGACCCGAAATGCTACTTATGCCCTGGGAACGACCGGGCAGGGGGACACAAAAACCCGAATTATCCGAAAACCTTCGCTTTTGATAATGATTTCGCCGCGCTGCTTCCGGACTCACCGGCTCATGAAACAATTCAGGAAGGGCCGAACGACCTTCTGCAGGCAAAAAGTGAACGGGGAATCTGCAGAGTGATCTGCTTTTCACCACGCCATGACCTCACTCTGGCATTAATGCCCCATGAAGACGTACTGGGGGTTGTGCAGTTATGGACCGACCAGTATCAGGAATTGGGAAGCATGGACTTCATCAATCACGTTCAGATTTTTGAGAATCGCGGAGAAACCATGGGCAGCTCAAATCCCCACCCCCATGGTCAAATTTGGGCGGATGAACTGATTCCCGATATTCCCGCCGTGGAACTGAGGAATCAGGAATTCTACTTTGAGGAGCATGGCAGCTCGATGCTCCAGGATTATATCTCCTATGAAATTGAAACTGGCAAACGAATTGTTTTTGAAAACGAAACCTTCGCTGTTATAGTCCCTTTCTGGGCTGTCTGGCCTTTTGAAGTGATGATACTGCCGAAACGGCATGTAAGCTCCCTTCCCGAACTCACCGCTCAGGAACAGGCTGATTTAGCTGATGCGGTTAAGCGCCTGGGTATCCGATATGACAATCTCTTCCAGACCAGTTTCCCCTACTCTATGGGAATCCACCAAGCCCCGACGGACAACATCGTGAGAAAAGGAGTACATCTCCATCTTCATTATTATCCGCCTCTCCTGCGCTCCGCCACGGTGAAAAAATTTATGGTGGGTTATGAAATGATGGCCATGGCTCAGCGGGATATTACTGCAGAACAGAGTGCACAGCGATTGCGGGAGATGAGCGAGACCCATTTTACGCAGAATACGGGCGATTCTGACTAGGGCATCTCTAGGGCTATTTGATAGAGCCATCTGATTACAAAATGCAGGGCGGATAGGGATTCACCGCCCATAGCTTTTACACCCCATTTTTTAGGAGCAGTAGATGAAAACAGCAGATCACATTATTTCTCAGCTTGAACAGAGGAAGTTCGATAAACTTTTTTTTGATTTGTACGGCGAGAGCATGCAGGATCCCCAAAGCATGGATGAAATGTACAAACGGTATCAGAATTTGATCAGAACCCATAAGGATCTGTTTTCCTCCAATACTACTACTACCGAAATCAGCCATGATGATGCCGAAGCGCAAGAAAAGAGCCGATCAAGTAAGCTTACAACTGAAAAAGCTGTCAGCATTTTCTCAACCCCCGGACGTACGGAACTGGGAGGAAATCATACCGATCACAATCACGGGCGTGTGCTGGCAGGGTCCATCAACCTGGATACCATTGCGGCGGTGAGCAAGCGAAACGACAAGCGTATTATCATTGACTCAGAGGGCTACCCGAGAGTTGAAGTGGACATCAGCGACACGCAGGTACGAACATCGGAAAAGAATAGCACAGAAGCCCTTGTTCGAGGCATTGCCGCCTATTTGACTGATCTCGGAGCAGAGCTTGGTGGTTTTCAGGCGAATACCACATCCAGGGTGCTTAAGGGATCGGGACTGAGCTCCTCCGCTGCAGTGGAAGTGCTGATCGGGACCATCTGGAACAGCCTGTATTGTGAAGACCGTTTTTCTCCAGTTGAGCTGGCTAAGGCCGGTCAGTTTGCAGAAAACAGATTCTTCGGTAAACCTTCCGGACTTATGGATCAGACAGCGTGTGCTGAAGGCGGTATCGTGGGAATAGATTTCCTGAATCCTAAGGATCCCGTTCTGGAACCGATATCCATCCGTTTCTCCGATTACGGCTTTACCCTGGCGGTGATTGATACGGGCGGTAATCATGCTGATCTTACCCCAGAATATGCCGCAATCCCGGAGGAGATGAAGCAGACCGCCGCTCTTTTCGGACAAGAGGTCTGCAGAGGCATCAGCATTGATGAACTGAGCTCCAGAATCCAGGATATCCGTTCTGCATGCGGGGACAGGGCATTCCTGCGGGCGTATCACTTTATTAAGGAAGATCAGCGAGTTCCCCGGCAGATACAGGCTTTGCGGGAGAAGAAAATCGAGGAGTATCTTAAGATGGTCCGAGATTCCGGCAAGTCATCAATACGCTACCTCCAGAATATATATCCAGCCCCCCTTCCGAAGGAGCAGGGAGTTTCTATAGCACTTGCACTGACGGAAGATTTCATTGAGAATCACCGCGCTAAAGGGGCTGCTCGTGTTCATGGAGGCGGTTTTGCAGGTACTATTCAGGTCTACATCCCTACAGAGCACTTCAAGGAGTACCAGGAGGAAATGGATAGTGTTTTCGGAAAAGGGAGTACCACAAAACTGTCAATTCGCAGCAAACCGACAATGCAGATTATTGCATGAAATCGGATGAAGGGATTGGACTGCTTTGTCTTAACCTTTCCTCCAGTTCCTCCAGTTCAGTTTCATCACTCCATGCTCAGTATGCTCAGTCTGATTTTAACTTTGGAAGTTAACTCTGGAAATTCAGCCTGAATTAACTTTGGAAGTTAACTCTGGAAGTTCAGCCTGAATTAAACTCCGAAGTTCAGCCTGCATTAAACTCCGAAGTTCAGCCTGCAAGTTTACTCACAAGCTTACTCAGGAAACAGCTCTTCCAAGGAAGGCTCTATAGTCTGAAAACGGCTTTCTGCATGGAGCAGCACTTCCAGCTGATGCGGAACAGGCACTTTCTCCCCAATAACCGGCTCTACAATAGTGTCAAACTTTGCAGGATGGGCTGTGGATACCGTGATCACCGGCTGATCAGCGGCGTAAAGGCTTCTCACCCGTTCTCCTACAGCGGTATGGGGACACATACTATACTGCTCTTCAGTAAATACCCGCCGTATAGTTTCGCGGATCTCTTCATCATCCACACTGTAGGCACTCACGTTTCGCCTCATTGATTCAATATCAGGAAACAGCATCCTCAGGCGTTCCATATTGCTCGGGTCACCGACATCCATGGCATTTGCCAGGGTTTTTTTACTCTTTCGCGCCTGATACACGCCGGAATCAAGGAAATCAGGAATTGTTCTGTTACTGTTAACCCCCAGAATAATTTCACTGATCGGTGCTCCCATGGCTTTTGCCCAGTAGGCACCGACAGAATTCCCCACATTGCCGCTGGGAATAATACATACAGGATCAGTTCCGGCAATTTTTCGGTACTGGACCGAAGCATAGATATAATAGATCATTTGCGGCAGCAGTCGGCCGAGGTTGATACTGTTGGCAGAAGTCAGCCCCCATCGGCTATTTAGAGCTTCATCCATGAAAGCCTCTTTGACTATCCGCTGGCAGTCATCAAAGTTTCCCCGCACGGCGTAGGAATCAATATTATCCCCCCAGCAGGTCAGCTGCTTCTGCTGACGCTCCGAAACTCCGCCTAAGGGGAAAAGCACCTTTACCCGGACCCGTTCACGTCTATGAAAGGCTGAAGCTACAGCACCGCCGGTATCCCCTGAAGTGGCCACAAGGATCATAGCTTCTTGATTTTTCCGTTCCAGAATCTTCTCCATGGCTGCTGCCAGAAATCGTGCGCCGAAATCCTTAAAAGCTGCTGTCGGGCCATGAAAAAGTTCGAGAAGGGCATGCTTGCGATTAAACCAGTGGAGAGGAACCGGGAAATTGAATGCGCTTCTGCTGAGTTCGGCAATATCATCCTCTAAAGGATCTCCAGAAAAAAACGGAGCCAGAACTGCTGCTGCAGTTTCAAGATATGATGCATCCGGGTCCAGAGCTTTTTCAGCCAATGAAGGGAAATACTCAGGCACATACAGACCGCCGTCCGGAGCGAGCCCCTTAAGTATTGCTTCTGAAGCACTGGAAGGGGATGCTTTCCCCCGGGTACTGACAAATTTCATAAACATCTCCATCCTCTCTGATATAAATTCGATTCGTAAGCAAATCAGTATCTAGATTTTTTTTGATCTACATTCCTAAGAACTAGAATCGCGCACCTAAATAGGCAGCGAGACGAAGCAGATCACCGAAAACGCCGCCTGCAGTCACTTCCGGGCCGGCTCCGGGACCTTGCACAACCAGCGGCTGATCGTGATAGCGCTTTGTCGTAAAGGCGACAATATTATCCGTCCCGGTAATTCTAGCAAATGGATGATCCTGAGGATACGCTCGCAGTTCAACTTTACAGGAGCCGTCAGAATCGATAATACCGACATATTTCAGACTCTTGTTCTGCTCCTCTGCTTCCTTGAACAGGGCAAGCATGTCATCATCAATCGTATTCAACTGCTGAAGAAACTCTTCTATGGACTTCTGCTGCAAGGCTTCCGGCACCAAGCTGCGAACAGGAACATCCTCAACTTCAACCTTCAATCCCATTTCACGAGCCAGGATCACCGTCTTACGCACAATATCCATTCCCGATAAATCATCCCTGGGGTCCGGTTCCGTGTAGCCGAGTTCCTTGGCTTCCTGGACAAGCTGACTGAAGGGAACAGAACCGTCATAACGCCAGAAAAGATATGCCAAGGTACCGGAGAAGACTCCTTCGATTTTCTGGATACGGTCACCAGTCTGAATTAAATCCTTCAGTGTCCCAATAATCGGCAGTCCTGCACCTACAGTAGTCTCATAGAGAAAATGCTTCCGCTCCCTCCTTCCCGATTCCATCAGTTTCTGGTAATAGGGATAGGGCTCCGTTCCAGCCTTTTTGTTCGGTGTAATCACATGTATTCCGCGGTTCATCCACTCCACATATCTGCGGGGAAGCTCTTCCGATGTGGTGCAGTCTATCAGCACCCAATGGGGAAAATAATCCGCCGCTATGGTATTGACGAACTTATCCACATCCACATTTTCGCCCTCTTTCTGAAGCAGCTCTTCCCAGTGTTCCATATCTATACCATTTTTATCCAGGAACATACTTTTTGAATTGGATATTCCCCGAATCCTGAGATCCACTCCGAAGTCAGTTTTGAGGCGTTCAGTCTCCCTGCGTATCTGCTCAAGAAGGGTGCTGCCGATGAGTCCCGGTCCGAAAATACCGATACTGATGGTCTGGGTTGAGAGGAAGAATCCGGCGTGCAGGGCCCGTAATGCACGTTTTGAATCACTTCCCTTAATTACAGCACTGATATTTCTCTCGGATGATCCCTGAGCAATCGCCAGGATATTGATGCCGGCTTTTCCTAAAGCGCCGAAGAAAGCCGCTGCAATCCCCGGAGTGCCCGGCATCTGCTCCCCCACCGCCGCCAGAACTGCGCAGGAGGATTCCAGCTCAACTGAATGTATCTGATAGGAGGCCAGCTCCTCATGGAAGACTGTCCGGGATATGGAAGCTGCCAGATGGGCCTGCTCCTCGGGAACAGCATAGCAGATTGAGTGTTCGCTGGATGCCTGACTTATGAAAGTAACCGATATCTGACGTTCCCGCAGAGCAGTAAATAGCCTGGAGGAGATCCCCGGTATGCCCACCATTCCGGCTCCTTCAATATTGAGCAGAGCCATGTTATGAATAACGGAAAAGCCTTTTACTGGAAAGCCCTCTTTCTTAGACACCTCAGAGGATACTTTGGTTCCCTCGAGTTCCGGATTGGCAAAATCACGCAGAAACAGGGGAATAGAAGCGGAAATAGCCGGTATCATAACCTGAGGATGGAGAACCCTGGCTCCAAAATGCGATAATTCCGTCGCCTCTGCATAGGTAAGCTCGGGTATCACCTGTGCACTGGGAACTTCATTCGGATCTGCAGTCATAACCAGCTCTTCAGGGTTCCAGAACGTTACAGACTGAGCTTTGAAGATATTTGCCAAGCTTGTAGCAGTGAGTTCGCCGCCGTATGAACCGGGATAGACAACTTGATCATCAGCATCCCTTCCATATCCGCCGGAAATAAGGATCACCTGCCGAGAACCGTCATAATCTTCAGGGCTGAAGACAGTTTCAAGCCGTTCCCGAGTCTTTTCCATATCCACCATATAACCGGAGGAGCCCTTTTTCAGTACGAAAAAATCGGCTGCATCCTTTTTAGATACTTTATATCCCTTCTGTTCAAGCAGGGAGGCTGTAAGACTGCATATCCAGTCATTCTGCATACGGTCAATATACGCCCAGCTTGAAGCCCCCGCATCCTTAACCAGCCATACTGCACGCAGTACATCTTCCAGATCCCGGAAACCCTGAGAGATTTTCTTTGTCAGTTCCGCAGCAAATGCACCGGAGAGATTCTCATCCACCATGCTTCGAAAATTGGCAGAGAGACTTTCCATTCTGCTCCACAATTTATCATCCCGCTGAACCGCGTTTTCCAGAAGAGAACTCAAGCCGTTCTGTGTCCGTGATGGAGAGAGTACTAAAAAATGCGTGCTCTCCGACTTCAGTATCGACGGAAGCTTCTCTAAATTACCCTTTTCCTGACACAAACTGCCCTGAAATGCATGCACGTTATAACTGTTCATTCGCTATCTCCTTCCTTTGGAATCCTGCAATATATTCCCGCAATAGAATCCTGCAATATATTCCTGTAATATGCAATGAAACCCAATTTCTATAGCCCGGTAAAAAAATTACTCAAAAAAAAAGAGCCCCCGGAAGGACTCTTTATGCTTAGTACGGCTGTCACAGTACAGCTCTACTTAGACCTTCTCAAACTTACCGCTTCGTAAACAGCGTGTGCAGACTTTGAGATTTTTTGTTGTACCGTCAATTTTAGCTCGTACCTTGACAATATTCGGCTTAAACACCCTTTTACTTTTCACACCAATGTGCTGACCGACACCGCCGGCTTTTTTAGCCTGTCCTTTTCGAGGTACACTGTTTCCGGCAACTGCTCCTTTGCCGCAAATATCGCATTTCCGTGACATGATACTCCACCTTATATTCAATGATTCTTATTTTTTATTTAAGACTTGTAGAAGATATCAGTAAAAAAGATTTATGTAAAGACTCCTCTTGAATTTATCCCGAAAATAGTCCAATCTTTATGATCATGTCAACAATTCATCTAGTCGCATTTCTTCTGCCCCAGCATATTTCCCTATCCCTTCAGAAGCTGAGTACGGAACTGCTCCGCAGAAAAGCACTTGTTTCTGTCAGAGCACTCCCCCCGCTGGTTCCCCTTTTTTATGCCTCAAGCCCCATTTTCAGCGATTATCTGCAGACAGCCGAATCGCAGCGCGAAGTCATCAGTATATCCGGAATTTCCCTGTATAAGGGGGGATTATTTTTGGATATCCTTCCTGATAAAACTGGATTGAACAGTTCCGCAGATACTGAAGAGGAGAGGCTGATGCTTACGCAGCGCATTTTGAGTATCGCTCTGAAGGAGAACTGCAGAAAAGAGCTTGCAATTGATGAACGTGAGGACTGTATTCCGCTGTATCCGGGGATTTTTCTCGCGTCACTGAGAGACAGAGGTGAAATAAAGAAGCCAGATGCAGCGCTTGGCGGCATAGCAAAATCTTCAGCAGATGAGTTCAGTGAAATATACAAGCAATTTATTTCCTCTGAAGCGTCTGATCCTCTGAAGCGGCCTTTTCGCCTCTCACAAATTGCCGATATCACCATGGAGTTTGAAGATGAACAGCTTTGGTGGGAAGATTTTTCCTATTCCGTGAGAAAAGTCCTAAGCCTGGCTTGAACAGGGCCTGTCTTAAACATCACCAGGCTTAAGCCGTGTTTTTTTTAAGCAGCACCGGAGCTTACTTGGAGCTTACTTGGAGCTTACTCGGAGCTTACTTGGAGCTTACTCGGAGCTTACCCATCAAAACGGAAAACCATATATAAACATAGATTTTACGTAGATTTTACATAGATTTCTTTACTATTTCTGTTTGGGATATCTCAGAGCGCACTATCGCAGAGAGCGCTATCTCAGAGGGTGCTTAAACGACTCAAGATGACTTAACAGATTCAGATATATTCTGGGCAGACGGGCAGATGGCTGCCAGGGGACATGCAGTGCATTTGGGACGCCCTGCATGGCAAAATTCCCTGCCGTGCAGATTTATAATCATGGAGAAGCGGTACTGCTTTTCAGATGAAATCTTGCCGGCAATCTGTTTCTCCACACTTTCCGGATTTTTTCCCTGCGCTAAACCGAGGCGCCGGACAACACGGCCGAAGTGGGTATCCACAATAATCGCCGGAAGACCGAAACACTTGCCCCGGATAACGTGAGCGCTTTTCCTTCCCACCCCAGGAATAGAGAGCAGTTCTCCCATTGCTTCGGGAACCACGCCGTTGAACCGCTCCTGGATATCCCGGGCTGCGGCAATTATATTCCGGGCTTTAACACGGAAAAAACCCACGGAATGGATGATCTCCTCCACTTCCGCGGGATCCGCAGCCATCAGGTTCTCAGGTACGGGAAAGCGGGTAAACAGAGCAGGAAGGACAGCATTAACCTGTTTGTCCGTTGTCTGGGCGGATAAAATAACAGCAATGAGATGCTGGTAGGCATCAGCTGAATCAATAAACTCAATAAGCTCAGGGTAGAATTCATCAAGGATCCGGTAGACCTGTTCTGCCATCCCCGCCTTATCTGTTTTTTCCGGCTTATCTGTTTTCTTTAATCTATCCGTTTTCTCAGTCACCGCTACTCTTTATCTTTTTCAGCCTGATTCTTCGTTTTTGCGAATGAATGTGTCAGCCTATCTATGATAATAGCCAGTATAACAATACTGAAACCAGCTTCAAAGCCTTTACCGACTTCTACCCTGTTGATAGCCAGAAGTACTTCCATACCGAGCCCCTTGGCACCAATCATAGAACCGATAACAACCATAGCTAGAGCCATCATTGTGGTCTGATTAATTCCTACCATGATGGAAGGTTTTGCCAGCGGCAGCTGGACATCAAAGAGCACCTGCCTCGGGGTCGCCCCGAATGCCTTGGAAGCCTCGACGGCCTCTTTATCAACAGTTCTGATACCGACATTAGTAAGCCGTATGACTGGAGGCACAGCATAAATGATCGTTGCAATTACCGCCGGAACTTTCCCTAAACCGAAGAACATCAGCGCCGGAATGAGGTAGACAAAAGACGGCATAGTCTGCATCGTGTCAAGAACCGGCTTAAGAAAGGACTCCATCCTGTCACTTCTTGCCATGCTGATTCCCGTGGGAATACCGATAAGAAGGGAGAAAAAGACCGATGCCACCACAAGGCTCAATGTTCGCATGGCAAGCTCCCAATAGCCGAATGTTCCGATAAACACAAGCATCACCATAAAAATGATTCCATCGTACCATTTTCCCAGAAATTTCCATGCCAGCCCGCCGACAAGCAGAATAATTACAAACCAGGGAATAGTAATAAACACATTCTCTATGGCAAGCATAACTTGCAGTATGATAAATCCAATGGCGTCAAAAAAACCTTCCAAATTTATCAGAAGCCAATCCATTATAGCATCTATCCAATCCGCCAAAGGGATACGTATATATTCAGGAAACTCAAACATCTTCCTCACCTCCTTCGATGGGGGTAATAGATTCAAAAATTGAATCAGTTTTTACAATGCCAAGCAGCTTATTTTTTTCATCCACCACCGGTACTGGATAAGGGTTATGGCTGACAATACTGAAAAGATCCTCTATCACAGTATCCTGGTTGACAGCCTCTACTTTTTTTATCGCGCTTTTGGGGATGTAGGATTGCTTCGTACCCGGTTCAGCAGCATTTATACATTTTTCCAAGCTTTTTTCAGAAGCAACACCAAGCAGTCTATGCCGCTTATCAACAACAAAGGCAGCATTTCTCTTATTCGATTTCAGCAGGTGAAGAGCTGTTTTCGGCCCTTCCCAACCGTAGAGCAGCACTTGGGCTTTTTCCATAATCGTTCCGGCAGTCAGGACCCTGGCCGCACTTGCATCACGGACAAACTCCTTCACATAATCATCAGCAGGATCGGTTACAATATCTTCAGGCTCTCCTATCTGGACAATTTCTCCGTTTCTCATAATGGCTATTCGATCCCCCAGCTTCAGCGCTTCATGGAGATCATGGGTTACAAAAACAATGGTTTTCTGCAGCTGATCCTGCAGTTCCACCAGTTCATCCTGCATTTGTCGTCGAATTAGAGGATCCAGCCCGCTGAAGGGCTCATCCATCAGCAGAATTTCAGCGTCGTTAGCCAGAGCACGAGCCAGGCCTACGCGCTGCTGCATTCCGCCGGACAGGGAACCGGGGTAGTAATCCTCCCAGCCCTTAAGTCCCACTGTCTGCAGCACTTCCATAGCCTTGGCGTAGCGTTCACCTTTGGGGATATTCCGCACCTTCAGCCCATAAGCGGCATTGTCCAGCACCGTTAGATGCGGCAGGAGCCCATAGTGCTGAAAAACCATACCGAAATTATTTCTCCTGAACTCCAGAAGATCTTCCCGGTTCAGCTTAGTTATTTCCTTCCCGTTAATCGTTATCCCGCCGCTGGATGGATTCACCAGTCGGATAATGTTCCTGATCAGCGTCGACTTTCCGCTCCCTGACAGCCCCATGAGAATATAAAATTCTCCTTTATTAATCTCAAGTGATATATTTCGGAGACCGATAACACAGCCGGTTTTTTCTTGTATTTCGTCCTTCGACAAACCGGCGTACTTTTTATCAAGTATGCGTTTGGGGTCTTTACCGAATATTTTCCAGAGATTTTTAATTTCAATGATTCTCTCTTTTTCCATATTCTTTTCCTTTGTGCTTATATTACAAAACTGCTTGCATTACAAATGTGCTGCATTACAAATGTGCTTGCATTACAAATGTGCTTGCATTACAAAGCGGCTTTCACCATTTCTTGACTATCCTTCCCAATCCAGGGAGACCAGATTTCTGTCTTATTCTGCAGAAACCAGCGGGCGACTCTTTCGCTCTCCCATCCTGTTTCATCCATTACCGCCAGCAGCTCACTGCTGTTTTTTGTGCTGATGCTGAACTTGTCGAAAAACTCCACTAATTCAGGAGCTTTTTCACGCAGATCCTCATGTACAAGACTGCGGATGCTGATTGGCGGAAAATCCGTCCCCTCAACTTCCACCATATCCAAACTGCCGAAAAGGATGCTCGGGGACCAGTAATATCCGATCCACGGTCTTTTCTGCTGATATGCTTCTAAAAGGGAGAGTGCATGTTCAGCGCCGGACTGAGAAACAACTTGTTCAAAAAAACTGCCGAGTTCTTCTGCTTCAAAGAGGGATTCAGAGTACTCAAGGGCAGTCCAAGCCTGAGACCCTGCATAGAGCACTTCCTTTAAAAAGTTTTCTTCAGGAAGTTCTCCACTCTCAAATACATCCCGATACTGCGGATAAAACAGCTCTGGAAGATTTTCAACGGCCACTTCTGATTCTAATTCAGATATTTCCGTTTCAGGCGGAGCTGCTGCAGGCACTTCATTTTCAGGTTGATCTAATGCCGGCTCTTCTGATGCGGTCGCATCTGATGTAGTGGCTTCTGATGCGGTTGCATCTGATGTAGACTCTTCGGATGTGGCCCCTTCTGACGTGGCCCCTTCTGACGTGGGCTCTTCTGATATGGACTCTTCGCTTATCATATACGCTGGAATCCACCACCCCTGGGATGCCCCGGGTACAGATTCTCCAAGATCCAGTACTTGGCCTGCTTCCAATGCCTTAATCAGTTCATCAGGAAGATAGGCAGAGCTCCAGGTAATATCTGCATCAGTTTTTCCCGCAATTATATTTTCCATGGATGAGTAGTGATTTGCGGGAACATATTCCACTTTATATGCATCAAAGCCCTTCTCTATAATGAATTCAGCTATGCTGTTATGTATACTGTTCAAAGCATCATTCTTCTCGCTTAAACGAATTTCAATAGGATTTCTCTCAACTACACCTTTCCCTGATACAAGCGCAGCTGCAAAAATTAAAAGAAAGAGTATTGCTAAACATATTCTGCTTTCTTTTCCCATGGAGCATTCCCCTTTATGTGTTTTACTTTTTTAACTTCTCAGTAATTACTTTTTTCTGCTTATCTAATTTTATTCAGTATGTATTATACACCTATTTTTTATTCTTTTCAGAATAAAACTACATCATCCTGCTTGTTTTTCAAAAAGCTTATTTTATTTTTTATATTGTAGTATTTGTTTAGTATACTAATGAAACAAACTAATTTATTCAAGTAGTTATTTTAATTGATTACTTTTAAAAGAAGTCAGCTTAGTAAAATCATAGTTTAAATTGCAATACTGCAGGGAAATCAACAGGCAAACATACCAGAAATTTTACAAAACGAGACATATACGGTTTAATTTATGACTCCATAGAAATATAGGTATCTAATAATTTGTGTTCTTATAAATTATATTATTCATTATGTTAGTTTATAATTACAGCTTTTTTTGAACTCTTGACCTTTAAAGGTATAATCGGTATACTCTGTTTTCGATTATCGGGGCGTAGCCTAGTGGCTAAGGCGCCTGCTTTGGGAGCAGGAGATCGGAGGTTCAAGTCCTCTCGCCCCGAATGTCTCTAGTTACGTAATCACCAATGCGCTCATAGCTCAGCTGGATAGAGCAACGGCCTTCTAAGCCGTAGGTCAGAGGTTCGAATCCTCTTGGGCGTAAACAAAAACCCCTTATAGGGGTTTTTTTGTTTTCAGGGAACCCGGGAGGATTCGAACCGGAGGTCCGGCGCGATCTGGTGAGCGCAAACGGCAAGCGCCGTTTAGGACCGCAGGCGGCCCGGAGGCGGCAATCCTGTGAATTGCCGGCGGAGGGCGAATCCTCTTGGGCTTTAGGGGAGTTTAATTTTTCGAGATTTTTCGAATTTCTTCCACCGGCAGTCCTGTTATCTCAGCGGCTGCAGTGATATCCATACCAGCGAGGAGCAGTTTCTCAGCTATTTTGTATTTTTCCTGTGTGCTGCCTTCTTTCAAACCCTCTTTCCGGCCTTCTTCATGTCCTTCTTTCAGACCCTCTTCACGGCCTTCACGTGTAGCTTCTCTCTTAGCTGATTTGATATATGTCAAATAATCCAGCCTCGCTTTTCGCTCCTGATCATGCATAAATCGTATCTTTTCATCTTCACTTACGTATACCAATGTTTCCACCGCCTTTGCAAACAATTCATCTTCATTCCTGAGCTTCTTCAGCTCTTCTTCACTCTCAGCCTTCAGGAAAGCTGTCCATTTCTCCTGAAGATCATTCCCTTTCAGGCCCTCCGCTCTTCTCGTCGGAGCCTTCGGCAGCTCTAAGAACACCAATTCCAGCCTATCCGTAAGCTTCCTTCCGCTTTCGCGTTCTTTCAGTATATAGCTGCGCAGAAATGAGGCTTCTTCATCAATAGTATAACATAGAATATTCAGTCCGACAGCCCTGCCGAGTTCACTAAATTCCATACTTTTCCGCATCTGCTCCACATACAGTGTCGACACATAGTAGAGACTCCGTTCAACTATGTCCTGCCGATTAATCACCTGTACCTCTACATCAACATGGTCTCCTGAAGCGGTTTTTACCCTGATATCAAGCCTGAAAAGTTTATCACTGTAGAATCTTCGCTGTTTCTCGGGGTTTACAATCTCAATGTCCTCAGGTCCTGCAATGTCGAGGCTGAGATATGCCTGCAGAAGAGAGCTGAGCAGATCCTTGTTGCGGACATTGGCGAAGACAGCTTTGAAGACTACGTCTGAAGTCGGCGGAAGCAGCTGGGTGCCTTCATAGGCAATATATGTGTTCATAAGTA
>JAIPFQ010000021.1:0-18850 GCA_021736605.1 Spirochaetales bacterium
GGAGTAAAGTAATCTTCAAAGCGTCTTTTCAGTGTTTTTTTAATTTCTCCGGGATGCGTATGCAAGCGAAGCCTCCTGGGTCCAGAGTGCGGCCTGGTGTATAGATACCTTTTATTTTGACGAAATTCAGAAATTGTTCAACTAACTTAAGCCCCTGTCTTTTATATGATTCTTATTAATGATAATCTAACAGTGACTTCATACAGCAATAATAAACTGCGTTTAGGGTGCTGGAACGGGGATTTTAAAGAATGCATAAAACAAGGATCATCAGTCTGCGGCTCCTGCGGCTGCTGCTGACTATATGGACCATATCAACTCTTGTATTTTTTCTTGTCCGGGTGCTGCCTGGTGATCCAGCGGCGGTAATAGCCGGAATCGATGCAGATCCCGAGGATATTGCGTCCATACGGAGGAGTCTCGGTATCCAGGGAAGCCTGGCAGCCCAGTATCTTCGCTGGCTGGGTAATATTCTTCGTCTGGATTTCGGTAATTCGCTGATCAGCGGGGAACCGGTTCTGAGACTCATCCTGTCCCGCTTCCCCTTGACCTTGACCCTGGCAGTCATGGGAATGATCATCGCTTTTCTGATTGCCATACCCATGGGGATTCTTTCGGCGGTTAAGCGGTGGAGCTCATGGGATGCCTTGGGCATGGGCTTCTCCCAGATCGGCATGGCTGTTCCCAGTTTCTGGCTGGGCATCATCCTGCTTTTGATCTTTTCCGTACGCCTGGGCTGGTTTCCCCTTTTCGGTGTCGGAACACTGTCCCATCTTATTCTGCCGGCGCTCTCGCTGGGTATCGGACGCGCGGCAATTCTGCTGCGCCTCACCCGTGCTTCCATGATTGAGGAGCTCGGTAAGGACTACATCATAACGGCACGGGCAAAGGGGCTGCCGCTGAAGCGTATCTACTTCCGCCACGCCCTGCAGAATGCTTTTCTCCCTATTCTCACAGTGACGGGAATCCAGTTCGGAACCCTCCTCGGCGGAGCCATCATCATAGAACAGATTTTTTCCCTCCCCGGTCTCGGTCGGCTTTTCCTCTCGAGCATTTACCAGCGGGACTTCACCATGCTGCAGGGAAGCGTTGTTTTTATGGCTATCGTATTCTCTTTAGTGAATTTTCTCGTGGATCTGCTGTATACATTCGTGAATCCAAGGATTGGTTTACGCTGATGAAAGAAAAAGCGCTGCTCAGCATAGAAAACCTCAGTATAGATTTTGTTATGGAATCAGGAACCGTTTCTGCTTTACGGGGCATGGACGTTGACATATATCCGGGATCAATTCATGGACTTGTGGGGGAGTCGGGATCCGGAAAGACCGTTGCCGCCAGGGCTGTTATGGGCTTGAACCCCATGCCGCCGGGACTTATCCGGGGAGGTTCAATTCTATTCAGGGGTGATGATCTTCTGAAAAAGAGCCTTTCAAAACTGAGAAAAATCAGGGGAAAAGAGATTGGAATGATTTTTCAGGAGCCGACAAACTATCTCAATCCTGCAATGCAGGCAGGACTGCAGATAGCAGAGCAGCTGATGTATCATGAAAATCTCTCCAAGAAGCAGGCTTTAGAGAAAACACGGGAGGTTCTCAGGGAGGTGGAACTCGGCAGGAATGATCGGATCCTCTCCAGCTACCCGCACGAACTTTCAGGCGGAATGAAGCAGCGTGTGATGATAGCCATGGCCGCCGCCTGCCGGCCGAAACTGCTTCTAGCGGATGAGCCGACAACAGCTCTGGATGTAACTATTCAAAAGCAGATACTGGATTTACTCGTAAAGCTGCGGGATGAGTGGAATATCGCCATTCTTTTTGTTTCCCACGATTTGGCGGTGGTGCACTCAATAGCTGATACGGTTTCGGTCATCTATGCCGGTGAGATTGTCGAACAGGGGAAGCGGGATGATATATTTCATGACCCACGCCATCCTTATACCATCGGACTGCTCAATTCGGTACCCACCCCATCCCATCGCGGTCATAAACTGGATGCTGTAAAAGGGACTATCCACGATCCCTACCATGTTCCGTCAGGCTGCCCGTTCCATCCCCGCTGTCCTATTGCTGCAGATATCTGTTCGCGTGAACGACCGGCGGTACGTTATGTATCAGGACAGCACAGCTGCTCTTGTCATCGCGTGGAAGGGAAGAGCTTCAACGGGACTCCCATACACTGGACTCCGATTCACGAAACTCCTGTACACGGAAACTTTGAAGGAGAACCCCGCAATGCTTAAGCAGCAGATTATAGACAGGAGAGCAGCAGAGGGTCCCATAATAGCAGTAAGCAGCCTCTCAAAAAGCTATACCCAGAGAAAAAAAGACAGGACCACCACCATTCAGGCGGTAGATAGTGTCACCTTTACAATAGAGAGAAATTCAATTTTCGGACTGGTAGGAGAATCAGGATGCGGTAAAACAACTATCTCCCGGCTCCTTGTTGGCTTGGAAAAACCTGATGCAGGTTCAATCATCTATAATGGTTCCGATATTCACAATCCAAGCAAAGGAAAAAGAAAAACAGCTGGAAAAAGCACAGCTGGAAAAAGAATGAGCATGCAGGTAGTATTTCAAGATGCAAACTCCAGCTTCAATCCGAAAATGACCCTGAGAAACAGCCTGAAAGAGGGGCTGCACAACAGAAAAATCAGGGGAGCTGAAGCTGAGACGCGAATTAAGCGCCTTGCAGATTATGTAGGCATCAGCTCAGGGAACTTGGACAAATATCCGCACCAGTTTTCCGGCGGGCAGAAGCAGCGCCTGGCAGTAGCCAGAGCATTATCCATGGAACCGGAACTGCTTATTCTGGATGAGCCTGTTTCAAGCCTGGACGTTTCGATTCAGGCGCAGATCATCAATCTGCTGATGAGCCTGAAGGATGAATTTTCTTTGACCTATTTATTTATTTCCCATGATTTGGGGCTTGTAGGCTATATGAGTGACTATATTGCGGTTATGTACCGCGGAAAAATTGTTGAACAGGGACCGTGGAAGCATATCATGGAAGCACCGAAGGAAGCGTATACAAAACAGCTTTTTTCGGCGGCACCCTTCCTTGAATTGACATCCGGGGTCTGAACACATAATTTTCTTAAATGAGGAGTGAGGTAATGAGAAAAAGACAGAGATGGATATCAGTGCTGCTTGCAGCAATCACGGCATTCTCAGCAATGCTGCCCCTGGCGGCACAAGCTCAGGCAGAAAAAAAGCAGAGCGTGAATTTTGCTATGACAAGTAACCCGGATACCCTGGATCCCCACAAGACTTCAGGAACTCCCACGTTCCAGACCATCAGAAGTTTTTATGATACCCTGGTTGAACCAGACAGGGAGGGTGCTATTGTTCCAGCTCTTGCAGAAAGCTGGGAAATATCAGACGACAACTTGGAATGGACTTTTCACTTGAGAAGAGGCGTAAAATTTCACGATGGAACTGCCTTTGATGCCCGGGATGTGAAGGCTACCCTGCAGCGTATCAGGGCTGAAGAGACAGCATCTCCCAAGACTTCAGAATTTCAGGCTATTGAAAGCATCTCTATACCTGATGACTACACCCTTGTGCTGAGACTATCCGAACCCTACGCTCCCCTGCTCTCTTCCCTGGCATCAGGGTGGGGAGCTATCCTGCCGTCAGAAAAAATTGAAGAGGGTCATAATTTCGGCATTGAGCCCGTGGGAACCGGGCCCTTTACCATGAAGGAGTGGCTGCGGGACAATAAAATCACGATGGAAAAGAGTAACGATTACTGGAAAGAGGGGCTCCCCCGTCTTGATGAAGTGGTTCTGAATATCATCACCGAGGGATCCGTACAGCTGCAGGGACTGCTTTCCGGTCAGATCGATATCCTCGCCGAATACAGCCCCACGGAGGAGGAGCTCGAGATACTGGAAGATAACAGCAGTATCAATCTGGAGCGCTCTTTGACGGCTCTGGTGATGGTCCTCGCCATGAACAATGCTAATCCCTATGTGGAAGAGCTCAAATTCCGACAGGCTGCTGCTCATGCCATAGACAAGCAGACAGTTCTGGATATAGCCTACGGCGGAGGCAAGCCGGTGGGAACTTTTATGGACAGGAAGGATCCCTATTATGTGGATTATACTGATTTGTATCCCTACAATCCGCAGAAAGCAGCTGAACTCGTAGATTCCCTTGATATCCCCGAAGACAAAACCTTCGTCATGGCCCTGCCCCAGAATTTTGATCCCCACGTCAGAGCTGGACAAATGTATCAGGAGATGCTTGAGAAAGCGGGCTTATCCATTGAGATACGCCTAGTAGACTGGTCTACCTGGCTGAGCGATGTCTACCGCGGAGGCAACTATGATTTTACCGTCATTGGGCATACCGGTAAGCTTGATCCGGACGGCCGGCTCGGCGGATACGGAACGGAGAAAACTTATGTAAACTGGATTAATAAAAAAGCCGCAGAAGCAATTGAAACGGGAAAAAAGACCGTCGGTTTTGAAAACCGAAAGCCCCTGTATGACACGGCTCTGGAGGAAATGGCCAGGGAGCTTCCCCATGTCTATGTCGGTACGAATTACCGATACATCCTCACCCGTAAGTCAGTTACGGGCTTTCATATGGATACCAAACTTGATACCTTTGATTTCCGCTATACGGAAGTATCAGAATAAAAAAAGCGTTAGAGGGAGTTCGGAAGGGCTATGCTGTTCAGTGGAAAGTTCGCATTGAAGTTCAATGTAAAGCGCACAAGGAATATTATTCTCTATTCAGCACTCATTTTCATCGGACTGCTTGTATTCAGCGCCCTGGCAGCCCCTCTGATCGCTCCCTGTGACCCCACGGAACAGCACCTCCAGGACCGTTTCATGAAACCGGGAGAAGGGGGCTACCTGATGGGGACTGATGATCTCGGAAGAGATGTATTCAGCAGGATAATCTACGGCTCGCGTTCGGCGCTTCTTGTGGGATTCACCACCGCCGGCGCAGCCATGCTGCTGGGACTTATCACAGGCTTGGCTGCAGGTCTGGGAAATCGCTGGGTCGAATCAGCCCTGATGCTCTTCACCGACAGCCTGCTGGCCTTTCCCACCATCCTCCTCGCCCTTACTGTAGTCACCTTTATGGGATACGGACTCGTCCAGGTTATGCTTGCTTTGGGTATCATTTTCAGTCCGGTGTTCACACGCATCGTCCGGGCAGAAACCATGGCCCTGCAGTATGAGGGCTACGTGGAAGCTGCCAAAGTTCTGGGAACTCCAACCTATAAAATCATCACAAAGCACTTCCTGCCGAATATGATGGGGAAACTCATCGTGCAGGGAGCCATTACCTTTGCGGCATCCATCGTCATCGAATCGTCCCTCTCCTACCTCGGCCTCGGAATCCAGCCCCCCAATGCCAGCTGGGGACTCATGCTCAAGGACGCCCGCAACTTCATTCTCACCTCTCCCTACCTGGCGATCTATCCAGGGGTCGTAATTGCCCTTACGGTGCTCTCTTTTAATCTGATAGGGGACATTCTCTCGGAAAAAATCAATCCCCGTATTGAAGACTGACGTAGGAATAGAGCTCTTCCAGTGCCTCAGGTATGGGCATAGGATCACTAAAACGCGGTTTTTCTTCTGCATCACAGAGCAATCCGGAATTGAGGCTCCCATTCCCCACTTTTTCCTCGATCTTCCTGATCCTGTCCAGCTCCGAGATATCTCGTGCTGCACAGAGCTCCAGGAAGGCCTCAAGCATCTCTGCACCAAGGATTTCTGCTTTCCTGTAGAGTTCTGCAAAACCGCTGCGGGTATGCCTCTCTCCATTCCAGGGATGCCGCCACTCCCGCTGCCGACTATTCATCACATCCAGCCCCGCCGGTACATACGGAGGATGGAAAAGAGCCAGCAGACGCGTTTTCCCGCTTTTCCTTTCCATTTCAAGCATGCTGTGTACTCTCTCTTTTTCCCAGAAATCCGTAAATCCAAGAATCCGAAAAGTGTCCTGCAGGGCATTTTTTGTCTTCACTGGAATTATGTCAGTTTTTTCATCTGGAAAATGCTGCGCCAAGGCTCGGGAAAGCAGGCTGATGACTCCGCGCTCCTCTTCATCCGTCAACTGTATGGTTTGAAAAAAACTGCTTTCACCTGGATGGCCCAATCCCTTCCATTTCATCACCTCGATATCCAGGAGCCTTTCAAAGAAGGCGTGGCATAGACGACGCCCCTTCCCCCAGCCGGAAAAGTAGGTAATATAGGGATGGGTCATACGATCCAGTACTGCGTGGGTCAAAAAACCAAGGATATATTCAAACTCCGCTGCCCTGTTCCGGCCAAGCGATCTGCCGCCCCCGGTATCCCAGGGATCCCCGTTTTCTCTTTGTCCATTCCTGAAATCCGTATCACCCTTCTGTGAGCCTGAATCATCCTCCCAAGAGCTGCACAGGCGGGCAGCAAAACTTCCATACCCGCAGTGATGGAGCTGACGGCCCCATGCAAGACCGCTGGGGAAGCTTTTCTGGTTATGCAGAAAAATATCCGGCCCCTGACAGCCTAGGATAAACCACTGAGGATGCTTCACCGAGACAGAGAGTCGTTTCATCATGTCAAAGCCGAAAACGGCATGGCTTATATGTGACGGCATATATAAAAAATATACACAAATTCCCTTAGGAAAACAATTACCGAAGCTTCCTCTTCAATCCGGGTTTAACAGAAAAGCCGATCCTTACCAGAGGGTAATTGCGCCGCCGGCTCCAAGCTCAAAACCCCTGCTGTCTGAAATCTTTACCGCCGCAAAGGTGGTAAAGTTGGGATTGATCAGATAATTCGCCGCTGCATTCAGAGTCAGGGTAAACTGGCTGCCGCTAATCAGTGCAGCATTGATATCAGCACTGCCGTCAAATCTCCAGTGATAATCCTCCGGGAAATACCGCAGTTCGCCCGAAGCACCGGCATGCAGATAGAATCCACCCGAAGAACTGTATTCGTATCCAGCGGGCTTCAGCACCGCCTGAGCAGAATAATAGAGATCATTATCCATCAGGAATCCGTCAAATTCCGCATCCAGAACAAGATTTCCATCAAAATTAAATTTAGGAGACGCCCGCCATGATGCATAGCTTGGATTCAGAACCACCTTAGCTCCTATCTCCCAGCCGTAGTGCAAATCGGTATATCTAGCCCTTTCAAAGGCAAAGGATTGATTATTATCCAGAAAAGCGACTTCCAGTTCGCGACCCTTCGCCCCCATGGCCTCAGCTAGATCATTCCAGTAAGCCAACTTCCTTTCTGCATTATCTGCGGTGAACAGGGCAGCATACTCACTGCGTTTGGAGAGGATTTCCGCTGTTCTTCGTACAGTTTCTTCAGCAGCTTCAATACCCATGTACTCAAGCATCAGCTCAGCCAAAATGATATTGCTGATATTTCTGATTCGTCCGATCCCAGCCCCTATATAGGGAGCTGCATCAAGCATAGTACTTGTACTGTAGATATCAGCATCCGCCGTTCCACCGTAGGTGATGAAGCCATCATAACCTGAAAAATCCATACCGTAGATTTTATATATCAAGGGACCGTCTGAATCGACCTCAATCCCTTTTAAGCCCGTTCCGAACTCTACAGACCCGCTGCCTCCAAGTCGCTGATAGGTATCTTCAGTTTGTGTTACATACTCATACTCCGCATCCAAACCCATCTGGAATTCTGCAGTCCCGCTCATAGGAAGCCTGAAATATACAGCATCATCCCCCCATAGCCCATTGCTTGTATTTCCTGTTATAATAAATTGATCATAAGATACAGGAACAGTGATACCATATAAACTTGAATGCCCCATGGAAACAGCAAATAACTGAGACTGCCCAAGAACAATTAAAGCCAGAAGCAAAATCACATACCGCTTTTTCATACAATCCTCTCCCCCCTTCCATTTACATATGCTCCATAAAGTATATACCAGGTCTCCCGAAAAAAGCCAGATTTTTTCCTGTAAACCCAGGGAAACTGTAAACCCAGGGAAACTGTAAACCCAGGGACCTCAGAGAACTATTCTTACCAACAATCCCGGTAAGACTTGAGGTAAGATTCCCAAGTAAATATTCCTAAGATAATTTTCCTAGTCAGTGAGTTCCTGCAGCGTGATGAATAAAATCATTCATCAGGTAAACTTGAACCAAAGAAAACCGGACTTCAGAGGATGAAGCCCGGTTTTCACATGGGTAATTAGGCAGGAAATTTTGAAATGTATGGGTAAAAATGTGAACTGCCGTAAAGAAAATATTATTTATCAGCTTCCTTATGACAGAACCACCAATCAAAACCTTCATATTCATCAAGTCGTTTCTCCGCGTCCTTCTGGCTTGATGGAGGAGGAATAATAACTCTATCACCAATGAGTTCATTCTCCGGCCAGCCGGCGGGTACAGCAACTCCCTGATTATCTGATAGGATGAGAGCTTTTACGGCTCGAACAACTTCATCCATGTTTCTGCCGATTTCCTGAGGATAGTACAATGTCAGTCGTACTTTTCCTTCCGGATCTCCAACAAATACCGCACGAACTGTATTGGTTCCCTTTCCGGGATGGAGCATTCCTAGCTTATTAGCCACTGCATCGTTAGCTGCAACTATAGGAAACGTAATTTCAACCCCAAGCTCATTCTTAATCCATTCAACCCATTTGATATGGCTGAAAATCTGATCCACAGACATGCCTATCAACTTTACATTGAGTTTTTCAAATTCCTCAATTCTTTTCTGGAAAGCGACAAATTCAGTGGTGCAGACTGGAGTAAAGTCAGCTGGATGACTGAATAGAACGAACCAGTTACCTTTCAAGTCCCCAGGAATATTCATTGGTCCATGGGTTGTTGAAACCTGCAGTTCAGGGAAATCATCTCCAAGCAAGGGCATGTTAAAAGCTTTCTCTTCCATAATAATTATCTCCTTTTAAAAAATCCGTATATGTAATGTAATTTACTGTACTGTTTATACACAAAAAGCAATTTCCATGCCAATTTTTTAAAATTCCATGCGAGCCGCATTCACCTGCTTCAATGCAAAACTTTTTACAATAAACTTTTTAATTGTTACACCCTTATTTCCTGTATTATACCACAATAAGAGAGCTAACCCAATATTTATATATACATACACCTTACATCACCAACGTTTTCTTATTGAAAAAGATAATCGTTATCTTTCTGCTGCCATATATCATTCTGCAAGCTGATGAAAAAAATACGCTGAAACTTGCAGGAAACCTAAATATCGGTGATAACAACCGCGAAATGTCGGTGAAACCGAAATATCGGTACCCGCTTAAAATATCCATGTGCAGAATAAAACAGTGTTCTTATCAGGTAATTTTCTACAATGCGACTATATATTAAAACGTGTATTAAGACGCTGGAGTATAACGAAACAGAGGAATTTTCCGGTCTGCTGAAGACTCAAATTTTTCTGCAGAATGAGAACGTATTTCTCAAATTGCATAAAACAGGAATTCTCCCCTTATGACGTACGGTCTTTGCTGTTCCTTGGAAGAATCCGAATTACATGCCGTTTAATTACCTCAGTCGATTTTCCAATCGTTTTTGCTGAGTATTTGCCGTATTTTAACACAAACCAATTTGCTGTCTTGACAGATATGTTTATTATAATGCTATAATAATTACCTTGCTGCAAAGTAGAAAAATTATCGGAGATGCCTTTGCTTATATTACAGCTTCGTCGTTCTGGTAAAAAGGAAAAAACATGTTGGCGACTCTAAAAAACAAGCTTAAAACTTTAATAATGGGTAATCATCTCCCTTGCTTTGTTATAAGTAAGCACCCATGTATTTTAATAAGTTACTTTCACGACTTTTTTGTAAACCTGGAAGAAATTGCAGCAAAAATCGAAAAGACAGAGGAAGATAGCACAGTTTTTTTTCAGCTTGGCTGGCATGTGGAAACTGTTAAGCGTATTGAAGAAATTAAAGAAAAGATGGAATTGGTCCAGTCTCGGCTTCCGCAAACAAAATTTATCTTCCTGACAAATTCCCCAAATGAAGAAGAAAATCTCAAACAAATACATGTATCAGCAGAATTCTGTCATCAGAATGCCTTTTTAGATGAAAAACGGTACCCAATTTATAACTCAGAGAAAAAATTTGATGCCATCTATCTTGCAAGAATTACCCCTTTTAAACGCCATGAACTGGCCAAGGATGTACAATCGTTAAAATTGATTGGCGACCATAAATCAGAAGAAGAAGCATATTTTCAAAAGGTAATGAAGCTGCTGCAGCATGCCGAATGGCAGCGAAAAATTGCCGGTACAAAAGTATCTCGGGCATTTGCTCAGGCATATTGCGGCTTGTGCCTTTCGGGCGAAGAAGGCGCCATGTTTGTCAGCACTGAATATCTTCTTTCGGGAATCACAATTGTGACTACACCAAATCTAGGCGGACGTAATCACTTAATTCCTCAACAATTTATGAAAGTTGTTTCACAAAATCCAAAAGCTGTTGCCGAGGCTGTAAAAATAGTAAAAGAGACTGATTATCCTGCGGAAGATATACGAAAAGAGACATTGATGTTAATGCAGCCCCACCGGGAGAAATTTCTCAAACTGGTTAATGAAATTCGTAAAAAAAACAACGTGGAGGATTTACTTTGGCATCAAGTTTTTATTCATAAGTTCGGACTGAGAACATCTCTTTCACGCACCGCTGCAAAACGCATGCTTCAGGGGTAATTCCTCTCATTATTATTAGTTTTTGCAGCGATTTCAAACGTCCTGATGCATTATTTGGGCGTTTTTCCAGAAACCTGGGTAAAAAAATTCAGCCCATGTTCAGCAATTCGATTAGGAACAAAGGAACTGGTATTAAGATGCTGGAGTATAATGAAACACATGAACTTGGAGGGCATACGATGAAAGACCAGTTGTATCTTTTAAATCCTGAAAGAACTGTTGAGATAGTCCTGGCCGCCCTTCGGGAGCTGGTCGAATATGAACTCGCCGTAGTTCTCAGCTATGAGGATGATCAGCAGCTTAAGGTAAAAAAGGCCGACGGTCCGCTGAATACCAGTAAACTCGACAGCTTTACCATCTCCCTTCAGGACAGAAGGGACATCGCTAAGCTGATCAACCACAAAGAGCCCTATCTATTCCGGGAGGATGAGGAACATATCGATACCTATGCCGGTGTTCTAGATCTGCCCTCCGGCCATTCATGCCTTGTCTCACCCCTTTACCTGGAGGACCAGCTCCTCGGCATGCTCACCCTGGATCACCGCAGCTGCAACATGTTCACCCCCCAGCTCGTCAAGCTGATACAGACCCTTTCGAAGCTGATTTCCCTCGCCCTGGCACAGTCTCAGAATACGCAGATCCTCAACCGCCAGAAGGAAGACCTGATCCGTCAACGAAATAATCTTCTTCCCAGCGACAAAGGTGTTTTCAAGGATCTCATCGGCGATTCTCCCGCATGGAGTCAGGTCAGGGATGCAATTCGTTTAGCGGCGTCTTCGGATATACCGGTACTTATTACCGGCGAAACAGGAACTGGGAAAGAGGTGGTCGCCCGGGCTATCCATAAGCTTTCGCATCGGGCGGGAAATCCGTTTATCGCTCTGAACTGCTCCGCCCTCTCCTCCGGAGTCGTGGAGAGCGAGCTCTTCGGCCATGAGAAGGGCGCTTTTACGGGTGCCCAGTATCGAAGAAAGGGGCGATTTGAGCTGGCTGATTCGGGCTCCCTGCTTCTGGATGAAATCGGAGATCTGCCTATAGAGGTACAGCCGAAACTGCTTCGTGTTATTCAGGAAGGCTTATTTGAACGCCTGGGAGGTGAAAAGAGCATCACCACCAATGCTCGGATTATTGCCGCCACCCATGTCGACTTGAAACAGGCGGTCAATGATAACAATTTTCGAGAAGACCTCTTTTACCGGCTCAGCGTCTTTCCGATTCATCTGCCTCCCCTGCGGGAACGAGGGGAAGATGCGCTTCTGCTGGCGGAATATTTTGTTCGTATCATCAAGCAGCGGTCAGGCTTTGAGGGACTGGCACTCTCCTGGAAGGCTCTGAACCAGATTGCCGCCCTCCCCTGGGAAGGGAATGTGCGGCAGCTGCGTAATGTTATTGAACGGGCTGCCCTTCTCAGCCGGGGAGAGACGATTCAGCAGGAACATATAGTGCTGGATACGGCTTTTCCGAACCGCCAGGTGATGGGCAGTGCGGAGACATCAGAAGAACATGCATTCCCCCGAAAGTCTTCATCTGCGGGAAACAATGGTCTGCAGTATGGTGACTTTATTGATCAGGACCATGTACGGCCTTTGGAAACGGTTATTCGGGAACATATTATTTCAGCCCTCAGTTTCACTAAAGGAAAGATCTACGGCCGGGGCGGCGCTGCAGAGCTCCTTGGTTTGAAGCCTTCAACCCTGCAGAGCAGGATTAAGAAGCTGGGGATTAATAAGAGCAGTTATGTATAAAGAATGCAGAAAATACTATTCATAGGAAATAACATATGCCCGTTTCAATAAAAAGAGCTGCTTCAAAGCAGGATTTAAAAAAGTTCATCACCTTTCCTTCAAGCTTGTACAAAGACACCCCTTACTGGGTCCCGCCCCTCATTTCCAGTGAGCTGGCGACGCTCAGCAAATCGAAAAACCCCGCTTTTGAGCATTGTGAGGCGGAGTACTGGTTAGCTTATCGCGATTCCGTCCCTGTGGGAAGAATTGCGGGAATCATTAACCATAAGGCTAACGAAAAGTGGAATACTCAACTTGCTCGTTTCAGCTGGGTTGATTTTATTGATGACAGCGAAGTGACAGAAGCTTTATTCAATCAGGTGGAAACGTGGGCCAAGGAAAAACATATGCTGGGAATACATGGGCCGCTAGGTTTCACAAACCTCGACAAAGAGGGAATGCTCATTGAAGGCTTTGACGAGCCGGGTACGCTTCCGATGATCTATAATTATCCCTATTACCCGAAACGAGTTACGGAGTTGGGGTATACGAAAGACGCAGACTGGATCGAATTTGAGATCAGAACTCCCCAAGAAATGCCGAAAAAAATTCAGCGTGTTACGGATCTGGTGCTGAAGCGCACTGATTGCCGTCTGCTAGATATTCATGATACAAAAAAAATTGCTGATACCTATGGACACGCAATTTTCAGACTAATGGAACGGGCATATCAGGGGCTCTACGGCACGGTACCCCTCAGCGACAAACAGATTGATGCGTATATTCAACAGTATGTCAACATTCTGGACCCCCGTTTTACTAAGCTTCTCGTAGATGCAAAAGGCCGACTTACAGCTTTCGGAATTGCTATGCCCTCCCTTACGGAAGCACTGCGTAAAGCGAAAGGACATCTTTTTCCTTTCGGCTGGATCCATATAAAGCGTGCTCTGAAGCATCCGAAAAAGATTGATTTGTATTTGGTTGCTGTGGACCCTGACTACCAGAACAGAGGGCTGAATGCCGTCATCATGTCGGAGATAACACGGAACGCCATGGAGAACGGGGTTGAAGCGGCAGAAAGCTCCGGCGAACTGGAAGACAACACCAAGGTGCAGCAGCTTTGGAGAAACTATGATACCCGCCAGCATAAACGCAGAAGATCGTTCATCAAATTATTCTGATGCCGAAGCACTGCGGATCCTTTGTCACTTCGGAAGCGCTGACCCCTCGTACGCTCAGGCATTTCGTATTCTCTGACACGTCTGGAGTTCCTCGAGGAGTTCAGCTCGATGAGTTCGGAGGATCGGAAAATCAGCAGGAAGGAGACTGAAAAAAAGCTTATGCAGAATATCCAAAATTCCAGTCCGGATATGTCCCAAGAGAAGTTGGAAAAAATCGCCAATATGCGGATGCCCTTCGGAAAATATACCGGCAGGAGACTCATAGATCTGCCTGAACCCTACGTCATCTGGTTTAAAAACAAAGGTTTCCCCAAGGGTGAATTAGGGGAACTTATGGGACTTCTCTACGAAATCAAGGTGAACGGCCTTGAAGGCCTGTTTACGGCCCTCAAACGACGTTAATATGAAGAATGTCTATGGAAAATCTGAAACTGCAGAGTATCACTAATCTCTGTACCGCCTAGCCCAGCATACATAAAGCTCCCTTTTACTCAATGTCTTTATAAAATACTCAGATATACATCTTTTTCCTCAATACCAGCTTCATAAAAGCTATAAAAATGCTCTTCTCAATACTAGCTGTATAAAAAAATAGTAAAGAGATTGAAATTTCTCAGCATATATAGAGAGTTTCTCTGAAAAAACTCTCTGATTAAATCTATGAAAACCGCCTCTTTTTTCTCTTCACCCTACATAATTGCTTAGACTGCATCTTATCGTCCACCCTTCTCAACCCTATGGATATGTGTTTGTAATTTCTTATAGTGTAAATAATTATTTTATTTTTTACAGCTTCTGAATATTTACTGTTCCCTTAAAATGGACATATAATACACATAAGAAAGATAGTATCAGGGACGGGTCTTTCTTTAAAAATCACAAAACTCAGGCTTATCTGCCTGTATATATTTTTACCTTTATAGGGGGGGGGATGGTTATGAATAAGAGGAAACGTTTGTGTATTCTGAGTTTGATCCTACTGACGGCAGTATTCAGTATGTCCTGTGATCTCTTCACAAGTACGGTTGAGGATCTTTTTGACGGGGGCTTTAAGCTGGCTCCGGTAATTCCTGTAAACGAAATTGATTTTGAGATCACTGGAATCGGCACTGGTATGAGGGGCTACGATAATTTCCCATCAATTACACTTTTTGTAAGACCGGAAAATCCTGACACAGGTGAAATTATCCCTGAACTCATGGAAGCAGACTTCTTCGATGTTATTGATGACAACGGAGAAGCAAGACCTATTACGGTTAAACAGCCTCGTGCTTCTGCGGAAACGAGCACAAATCTTGTTGATGTTGTTTTCATCATGGACACTACTGGCAGTATGGGAGGATATTTATCCACTATGACCGCCAAGGCACAGGATTTTGCCGCAGAAATTGCAGCTTCAGACATTGACTACCGGCTGGGATTTATCTCCTTCGGCGATGATATCCGCAAAGGAACAGGAGAACGGCTCGCTCCGACCTCAGATGCAGATGCCTTTGAAACAGCAATCGGCGGCCTTACTGCATATGGTGGTGCTGATGGTCCTGAAAACCAGATAGATGCCATCGATTATGCACGAGCTTCAGGCACAGGGAGCAACCCTGCAGGATCATTTCAGCAGGATTTGAGCTTCACCTACCGCACGGAAGCGATGAAAATTTTTATTCTAGTTACGGATATTGGATATCACACTCCAGATTCAATAGGAGACGTTTCGTATTATTATGACGGTGTCTACAATACATTGAGTGAAGAAATTGCAAAATTGAACGATGACGGTATCAATTGCTATGTTGTTGCCCCAGACTCAGGATATTATAATGAAGCAACATATCCTACTCTTGCAACATCCACTGGCGGAGTTTTCTTTGATACGGATGATGAGTTCTCGGTGATTCTCGACACCATTGGAAAGGATATCACTTACCGCGGAGACTACATGATCACCTTTATGACCAATGATTTTTCACCCAGCAAGTATCATAACATCAGAATCGCCGTACACACCAGCCTTGGAGATGCTGAAGATTCGGCAGGATATACATCACCTGCAACGGTAGACTATGAGCGCTCTGCAATAATGCTTGAAGAGTATGAGGAACGAATGATGAAATAGCATTCCCTCTCCTCATCTTCAAAGCCTCATACTGTTATGTTTTCTTAGCCGCAGAAAGCTTCACGGATGAAGTTTCCTGCGGCTTCTCTGTTTCAGAGAAAAAGCAGAATGTTCTTTGGCAGCCATCACTAAACTTCATGCCGCCGTAAAAATATTACGCTTTCTCAAGGTACAGCGATGTGATAGTATACTTGTATCATGAAGTATATCCTTTTCGCAGTCGCTGCAGTACTCGGCATACCCATTATGACCTTTTCAGCCATCAGCTTCTCAAGACTCAGACAACTGCTTGTAGCTTTTCTGATCCTGTCCATCATGGCCGGCAGCCTCGCAAGTATCAATTTTGTCTCCATGGAGCACTACCGTGGACCGGTACGAGGATTTGAAGTCACCTTTACGGATCTGATAGCCATAGCTCTCTTCTTCTACCTGATCATGACAAAAGCTTCAAGTATTAAATGGTTCCCCAAACTTTTTGTAACAGGCAGCATTTTCTTTCTCTACTCCCTGGTGAACGTCTTCGCCAGCCCAAGCCCGCTGCTTGGCCAGTTTGTCTTATGGCAGCTCTTCCGCGCCGGTTTTCTGTACTGGTGCATGTTCAATTTAATATATACCGAAAGAAGCAGCAAGGAAATTATGGATGCCATATGGCTTGGATTCGTCCTGCTCGGTATATTCATGTCCCTTATTGCGTTCAAGCAGAAGTATCTGGACGGCATTTACCGCGTACCAGCTTTCTTCGATCACTCCAATACAATACCATCATACCTTATCCTTATCCTCAGCTTGCTCATGGTATGGGGAATGGCCAGCAAAAAACTCAACTTTATACAGTACCTGCTTACTATGTTCTCCTCCCTGGGAATACTTTTTACCATCTTCGCCACCGGATCCCGGGGAGGCTATGCGGTAACCGCCGGCTCTGTCTTTGCTGTATTAGTCATCTCAAATTTTCGAAAAAAACGGGTACGCGCTCATATACAGCGCATTATCTTATCTACCGGAGTAATTGTTTTTGCCCTGATCATCGGCGGGGCAATGGTTATTGATACTGTAGTAGACAGGTTTCTGAATGCCCCCGAATCCAGCGCGGGAGCCAGGGAAGAATTCAACATCGCCGCCGAAATGATGGCTGAGGATGCTCCCATAGGCGTCGGACTGAACCTGTTTTCTCAAGTACTTACCTACAATGAAAGCTACCGCAGCCACTTAGTCACCTTGGCAAATGAAGAACATGCCGGTGTCGCCCACCATATCTACCTGCTTACTGCTGCAGAACTCGGCTACCCAGGCCTCATTCTCTTCATACTCACCCTCATGCGCATCCTCCTTCCCATAGTCTTCAGGGGACTGCACTGGAAATATTTCCACCACATCCTGCTCCTCGGCATCGCTGTAGGGATGGCGGCTTTCTTTGCCCTCGGCTTACTGGAATGGGTATTCCGCCTCACCCCGGTCCTCTACCAGTTTTCCATCGTTTCCGCCTTAGGACTCTCCTTGGTCACCCTGGAAAAAGAGAAACTTCTGGACAAACATATCCTGGAAGAAGACGAAGATGAAGCTTTGGAGGAAGTCTAAGTTTTCGAACCCCTATTTATGCTGATACTGACGCGCTGCATTCTGCCTGCCGGGTTCAAAAAGAGGACAATTTCATGATGGAAACAGATCGGGCTGCTTTCCCTTAAGTTTTTCTGCGGCTTGGACAGTCACCTTTTCAAGATCCCTCGGCCGCTTCACAATATCCACATCGGCAGTATCCACAATGAGCACCGGGCCGAGCTGATAGGCTGCAATCCACTCTTCATACAAATCATTCAACCCTAAAAGATAATCATCAGAAATCCCCTCCTCGTAACTTCTGCCTCGCAGAGCTATCCGCTCCTTCAAGGTCTCCAGGGAGGAGCGCAGATACACAACAAGATCCGGCGGTTCAAGAAATGAGAGAAAGAGCTTATAAAATTTCCAATAGGTACGAAAGTCCCGTTCTGAAAGGGCTCCGCGTTGATACAAGTTTTTGACGAATACTTCGGCATCCTCAAAGACCGATCGATCCTGAACTACAGAGCCATTGAAATCCTGCAGTGATTTATGCGTCTGCAGCCTGTCGGTGAGAAAATAGAGCTGGGAGTGAAATGCCCACTTATTCATATCCCGGTAAAAATCTTCCAGATAGGGATTCTCAGAAACCGGCTCATAGTATGCCTGCCAACCCAAGCGCTGAGAGAGTCTCTCCACCAACGTCGATTTCCCCGCCCCGATATTCCCGGCTATAACCATATACTGTTTCATGACAGGCTATTGTACTCCGCCCGCAGCAAAAATGCAAACTCCAGACGCAGACAGGTCCTTTCCTTCAGGAAGCAATGAGTAATCAAAAATTCCCGCCTTGAAGGAGATCAAGTTCCAGGGAGAGAATGCTCAATTCACGGAGGGACTGCATCACCTGAAAGGCTGCTCGATAAGCCGTAAGTCCCCGCTGCCGCAGCAGGGTCTGATTCGACAAACCCGATTCGAGCCGTCGCTGCTCCTGCTGAAAATCGCCTTCCGCAATTTTAAACTCCTCAAACACTATGGCAAGAGAGAGATACTGGCTGCGGATACGCGCCTGGAGGTCCCGTAATGTCTCCTGAACGCCCAGAACAGCCTCAGCGAGCTTTGCCTCAGCCTGCTTCATCTGTTCCTTCTGCACAGCGGATGTAAATTCCTTCTGCTTCCTCAGCAGATCTGGAACCTGCAGAGTCACGGAAAACGAAAGTGTCGGATTTGAATCACTGGAAAAAAGTTGTGTAAAGGATTCACCCAAATCAGGATATCCAGTTTCCCCGCCTGGATACTGAGGAGACAGGTTTAACGCTAAGCCGAGCCGGGGAGCATCCGCCGGGCTGCCGAGCAGCTTATCCAGTTCCGCCTTCCTTTTTTCACGCAGCGCAGTCTGGTAATTCGAATCATGCTTCAGAACTCTATTGTAGAGCTCCCCATTTTCTATAAGTCTGAATTCACCATCCTGAATGAACTCGGTCACCCTGTCATCCGGCATCATCAGAAGTTCCAGGATCTTCCGGATATCTCCGTTCCAGATCTCCTCAATGGAAATTTCAACCTGGGAAATTTCCTTGTTTATATCGGTAAGGTC
>JAIPFQ010000022.1:0-18629 GCA_021736605.1 Spirochaetales bacterium
ACAGGCTTCAGTACTTTCATATTTTTTACGTTTGCCACTGGCATCCTCCTGATACGTATGCTATAATCATGTAATCGATTACATGTAATCGATTACATTATTGCATGCTTATGCTGTGAATGCAAGAAAATCTGGATAGAAATTGTAAATAATTTCAAAACTGACTTTATTAGGCAGTTTGAATACGTTTCAAGAAGTTTCAGTAAATCTCTTAAAATTTCAAGAAGGTTTATGATGGTTTCAAGAAGGTTTAAGAAATTTCAAGAAGATTTAAAATGGTTATTAGATGGTTTAAGATGTTTTAAGTTGGTTTTAAGAAACTTTAGGAAGTAATTGTTTACATAAGAACTATTTGTTTTTTTTATACATTTCTTGAAGATTTTTGCTGAATTGAGTATGGGCAGCTAAGGAGGACGATTTATGCTGAAAAACATTCCATCCATACTATCTCCTGAATTACTGAAAATACTTATGGAAATGGGACACGGAGATGAAATTTGTATTGGGGACGGGAATTTTCCCTCAGCGAACTATGGACAGCGCTTGGTGCGGCTGGATGGGCATGGGGTCCCGGAAATTCTGGATGCTGTAGTATCACTTTTTCCCCTTGATACATTTGTAGAGCACAATGCATTTCTTATGGAAACAGGAGGTGCAAACAATGGTAAGGATCCGGCGATCTGGAAGGATTTTGAAGATATTCTCCGGAAACGGGAAGAAAACTTTTCAGAATTTGGTTTTATTGAACGTTTTGCGTTTTACGAAAGGGCTAAAAAAGCATACGCGGTGATCGCCTCAGGTGAAACGGCTATATATGCGAACATTATCCTGAAAAAAGGTGTTGTTTTTCAATAATGAGTGACGAGAACCGCGGCATAACCATAAAAGATGTAGCAGAAAGAGCTGGGGTTTCCACTGCAACAGTATCTAGAGTAGTTAATGGTGATACCAGGGTCTCCGAAAAAACTCGGGAGCTTGTACTAGCCTGTCTTGAGGAGACAGGCTACCGAGTGAACCCCATAGCCAGGAGCCTGCGCTCTAGACGATCTCATACCATCGGCATAGTAGCACCGGAGTTTCAGAATGAATTCTTCATGAATGTTGCCGAGGGGCTGGAAGGGGTCCTGCGGGAACGAGGAATGACCACGTTTATCCTCAATTCTCGGGAGAATCCGGATGAAGAGCGCGCTAGAATTGACCTGCTTATTGAAAAGCAGGCTGACGGTGCAATTATCATTCCCGCAGGCAGCAGGGGAGAGCATTATGAGAAACTCAGAAGCCACGGTATCCCCTTTGTTC
The DNA here is from genome assembly GCA_021736605.1 of Spirochaetales bacterium. Lineage (GTDB taxonomy): Bacteria > Spirochaetota > Spirochaetia > PWKH01 > PWKH01 > JAIPFS01. The sequence goes on from JAIPFQ010000022.1 coordinate 1,300, forward strand.
TTGTAGACAGGATGATTGACGGTATAGCTGAGGACTGTGTACTGACAAATAATTTCAAGGGAGCTTTTTCAGCAGTAGAGGCCTGCATAAACGATGGAGCTGAGGAAGTTGCCCTCATTGGGGGCCCGTCGGAACTGACATCCGCCGCAGAACGTCATGAAGGCTACGAAGCGGCTATGATAAAGCATGGTCTGCCGCTTCAGACAAAGCTTATGCAGTATGGGGATATGCATATTCAAAGCGGTTATGATGCTGTAAAGGATATTGTCGACCATCACCCGGAGGTAAAGTATTTCTTTATCGTGAATCTTTTCATGCGAATTGGTGCTGAGACTTACTTTGCTGAAAAGGGGAAAAACCGGGAGGATGTGAAAATTGCATCTTTTGATTATTCCCCAGTTTCATCCCTTTTCAGACATTCATTTGTCACAGTCAGGCAGCCATTGGAGTTGATTGGTTCCACCGCTGCAGATTTGCTGATGAATCGGATAGAAAAGTATGATCTTGCTTTTCCTCAGGTTCGTCGTCTTGCTGCGGAAATCATCTTCCACTAATCCAACGAACCAAGGGATGTGGATTTTTTCTCCGAGACGTTTTCCAAACCGTGTGCATTTTTTCTCCGAGACCAAATCCACAACTCAGCAACCGGACCAAACCCACCCAGCCATCGCCCAAGCAACGAACCAGCCAACCAACCAACGAACAAACCAGTCAGCCAACGAACCAGCCAACCAACCAACGAACAAACCAGCCAACGAACCAGCCAACCAACCAACCAACGAACAAACCAGTCAGCCAACCAACGAACCAGCCAACAACCCAACCAGCCAAGACTGAACATTGGGATCTTGTGCCTAATAGGTATTGTGTTTTCAGCTGATTACTGGGTTTTCGACGGAATGGAGAAAACTCCCTCCTCAAATGGAATTTTTCGGGGTTCTGAGCATCCCGGCAGCTTTCTCGCGAAATACGGAGGGAGACTGTACGTATTTGTCAGCTTGGGATCAGCAGAAAAACCAGGATCATCAAAATCGGCTGCGTAAGCATCATCAATGAGTGAATGGACGGCAACAGACAAAGACTGCCAGGAAGGCGTGAATCCATGCATCTTGAATGTGACATGGAGACTGCCCTTCGAATAGCTGAACTCAACAAGGCTGTAAACCCCTTCAGAATAGGAAAAACCCTCTTCTTCATCTATGTAGAGGACACCGCGAGCTTCGTTCTGAGCATCGGGATATATATCCAGTTCAAGGAGATCATGATGTCTATGCTGTGAGGATTGTCGTGGCGCTTCATGGGGAATGATGCTTCCTCCTCTGATAAAAATAGGCAGACGGCTGATTCCTGCTGGGATAAGTTGATCCTGAGGCCCTTCAAATGTTTTGCCATTCCAGAAATCGTACCAGAGACCTTCGGGCAGGTAGACATGCTGCATCAGAGTGTCTGGTTTTGTGACAGGACGGATGAGGAATGAGCTGCCGAACAAATATGTTTCGTTCTGCATGGCGGCCCGAGGGTCATGCGGCCAGTCCAGGAAAAGGGGGTTCATGATTGGTTCTCCGGTTTGTGCAGCTTTGTAGAATTGGGTATAGATGTAAGGCAGAAGTGCGTAGCGGAGTTTTACGTAGTGCCGAATTATGTCCTCTGCCGTTTTGCCGAAACACCAGGGCTCATGGCTGCCGGTGTCATTAGCGGTATGGCCTCGAAAAAATGGAGTGAAAACGGCAAACTGAAACCAGCGAGTAAAAAGTTCCGGAGAAGCATCTTCCTGAAATCCTCCGGCATCGCTTCCAACGAAGGGAACCCCGCTGATGCTGATGCCCATGAGCATAGAAACGGCGGAGGATAGATGTTCCCACCAGCTGTGATTGTCTCCAGTCCAGAGAGCAGCGTATTTCTGTATCCCCGCGTAGCCAGCCCGGGTCAGAATGAAGCCCCGTTTCTCCGGTAAGTGCCGCTCAATTGCGGTTCTGCATGCCTGATTCATCCCATTGGCGTAGAGATTGTGATACTTGGAAAATGCTGCGGGACTGCCGTCGTTATTGACTGTCAAGTTTTCGGGGACGGTATAGGTGGTGCGGTCAAAAAATGATCCAGTGAAATCTGCAGGTTCATTCATGTCGTTCCAAATGCCGGAAACTCCTTCCGAAAAGAGCCGAGCATGCAGATCGGCCCACCATGATCGTACTGTACTTTGTGAGAAATCCGGGAATGCAGAAATACCCGGCCAGACTTTACCCAGATAATCCTTAGCCTCAGGAGTTTTGCAGAAAAAGTTTTTTGCTCGTCCTTCGGTATACACATCATACTCCTCGTCTGCTTTAATACCGGGGTCTACGATGGTAACCAGCTTTACAGCTTGATCTGAAGCATAGCGAGCAAGTCCAGCGGGAGATGGAAAGTGTTCAGGATCCCATGTGAACACCCGATAGCCGTTCATGTAGTCAATATCCAGATGTACCGTATCCAGGGGTATGTCTTTTGTACGGAAGGTATCGATTACTTCCTTGACCCGCTCTGCTGATTCATAACTGTAGCGACTCTGATGGTAGCCCAAAGCCCACATGGGGGGTAGGGGAATACGTCCAGTTTGAGCTGTAAACTGAGAGATAATCTGCCTAGGGGTCTCTCCGGAAAAAATGAAGGCATTCATATATGTGTCTTCCGCATCAATAATGATGCTGTTATCTTCTGTTCTGCAGACGTCCCAGTACTGTCGAGCGGGCATATCGATAAAGAGGCCGTACCATGATGATTGTGATTTTACTGTTCCGTCTTCTGCGTTTCCAGCAGTATCTGTATATGCAGCAGAATCCATAGTGCTGATGATAGCGAAAGGAATGGATACATACAGGGGATCTTTGGAAGGAAGATGATCCGGGTCGTCGGTATTCCAGAATTCCCAAACCCGTCCAGTGCGGTCCATACGTCCCATTTTCTCACCCAAGCCGTAGACGTGCAGGGCAAGCGGCTTCTCTATGGCTCCTCCTGCTCCTGCTTCTCCTCCGGCCCCTGCTTCTCCTCCTGCTTCTTTCCCTGTATCAGCTCCTGCATGTGTTCCAGTTTCCAGTTCATTATGTTCAGGATGTGAGAACTCTATGCGTATGCGAATTGCTTCAGGATGCTGCAGGAGATGTATGCTCATGGGACCGTATGAAATTGATCCATCCGGGAGCAATGCGGGCAAGTCATTATCCGCTTTATTGTTCAATGCAGCTGTGGTCTTCGAATCTTGTGCAGCTTGGAAAGCAGTATCTGGAATGTTTTTGTGAGAAACGCTGCTGTCGGAACCCTCAGGGTGCTTTTTTCGGAGACGTAAACGAAAAAGTGTCTTGTTCACCATTTCTAACTGTTGATGCCAAAGCTCAGAGTTTGCGTTCTCGAGTTCAAGCACAGAAGCCTGTATCCCAGGTTCCAGGGGCTCTGTTTCTGAATTAAAACTAATAGGGACAATTGTATCCGCATCTTTGGAGGATATCACTTCAGTCTTAACTGCAGATAGGGGAGTAAAAGAAGAAAAATCCCGTTTAGGAGGTTTTTCCCTCCTGACCAATGTTTCCTGTACCTGCTTGCTGCTGTTTGAATCTTTTTTGATCATAGGTCGTCTGCTCCTTTTCTGTTTATGTATCTTTGCGCTGAAATAATAATCTAAAGGTCTTATAGGTATGGGTATAGTAAAGCATCACTAGCACATTACTAAGGCATCATTTAATAGCTCCTTGAGTTACACCGCTGATTATATACTTCTGGGCGGCAAAATAAAATATGATCACCGGAATTACAGCAAGAGTAAGACCTGCAAGTGCAAGATGCCACTGCTTTGTATATTCACCGAAAAAGTAGAACATCTGAAGCGGAATCGTCTGAGATCCCTCCTTATTGATTACCAGGGACGGCAGCAGATAATCGTTCCAAATCCAAATAGTCAGCAGAATGATTACCGTTAGGGTGATTGGAGTCAGGATCGGGAAAATAATTTTCCAAAACAGTTTGAATTCACCGCAGCCGTCAATAATTGCGGCTTCATCAAGTTCCTTTGGAATACTCTTCACAAAGCCGTGATACAGAAAAAGTGATAGACTTGAACCGAAACCTAGGTACATGAAAATCAGACCAAACCTATTGAGAAAACCGATCCGCCCCATCAGTGTTATTAGGGGAAGCATGACAGACTGAAATGGAATCAGAATAGCGCTGACAAACATAAAGAAAAGGAAAGAACTTGCCTTTGATTTTGTCCGAACCATTTTCCATCCTGCCATGGATGCGAAAATTACCAGCAGAAAAATCGAACCCGCAGTAATGAGGAAGCTGTTCATCAGAGCATTGAGAAAAGAAAGCCTCTGAAAAGCCTCAATATAATTCGAAAACTGAATGCTTGTCGGCAAATTCAGGGTGTTCTGGAATAATTGGGCTTTGGTTTTGAATGAATTAATCAGCATAATGTAAAAAGGAAAGAAAAACAGAACCCCCATCAGGATACCTATTAATTCCAATCCTAGAAATTTTTTCCATCTATATACCATCTCGCTGCTCCTGAAAAAATACTATCTCCAAATAATCTCCAAATAAACTCTCAGCATTATCTTTCAGCATTATCTCTCAGCCAATCTCTCAGCAGACTGAAAAATATGTAAATCAGCAGAATCAATGCTTTGCAGTTAATACTCAACTTCTCTGCGTTTTGTATAGCGAACCTGCACTAAGGATACAAAGGCCACAATAATAAAGAAAATAACAGCTTTAGCCTGAGCCTCACCCATCTTGTCGAACTTGAAGGCGGTATTATAAATGTTCATGGCAAGCATTTGGGTAGAATTGAACGGCCCGCCATTGGTGAGGGATAAATTCTGGTCATACAGCTTAAAACAGTTGGAAAGCATGAGAAACATGTTAATCGTAAATGCAGGGGCCACCAGAGGCATAATAATGTATCTGGTTTTTGTGTAGATGCTTGAGCCGTCGATTTCGGCTGCTTCAAGCAGCTCTCCGGGAATGCTCTGCAGAGCGGCAATGTAGATAACCATTACATATCCTGCCATTTGCCATGTCATGAGGATCACCAGCCCCCAGAAACCCGTTTCCGGAGTAGCCAGCCAACCGTGGAGAAATGCTAGACTCAGAGCATCCGCAAGGGAAGAGAATACCTGGATGAAAATAAACTGCCAAATGAATCCGAGAATCAAACCGCCGATAAGATTGGGCATGAAGAAAACCGTTCTCAGCGTATTTGCCGATTTCAGGGGCTGCGTAACGAGCAGAGCAAGAAGAAATCCCAAGGCATTGATGAGAATAACGCTTACTGCCGAAAAACGCACGGTAAACCAGAAGGCATCGCTGAACTCATCATCTGAAAAGAGTTCAAGATAGTTAGAAAAACCGACCCATTCCGCCTGAGACTTAACGATGCCGTTCCATTCTGTGAAGGAGTAGTAGATTCCCCAAAGAAAAGGAAGGGCTACAACAATAAAAAAAGCCAAAACGAGCGGACCCGTAAAAGCCCAGAAAAGCAGCCGTGTTTTTGTTTTCTTCTGCATTTGCACTCTCCTGAAAATAACCCGGAGGAAAGTCCTCCGGGCCTTTATCTGTTCGTAATACTATCTATTTTCGGGCATCTTCCCACTCTTCAGTGCTGTGCTGAATCAGTTCTTCCCAGGTGATATTTCCTGCAGCATATTTCTGTATATCTATACCCAGAACATTCATTCCCCAACCGGTAGGATACCCCATGAATACCCAAGGAAGGGTCTTGCCGCGGGATGAAAAGTCAAGAATATCACGCGCTAGAGGATCAGATATCTTGGATACATCATAGCCTTCATAAGCCGGGATAAATTTGAACTCCTCAAGTACATATCTTTTTCCAGTTTCAGAAGTATACATCCAGTTCAGGAATTTTTTAGCTTCTTCGACTACGGCTTCATCCAGATCTTTATTAACTCCCCAATACATGGGAACACCTACGGGGATGCTGTCTCCGACTCCCTTATACACTGAAAGCGGTACAATACCGATATTCTGGGCAAGTTCTTCATCAACACCAGCTACAGAGCCGTAGGCCCAGTTTCCTTGCTGGATAATAGCAACTTTACCGGATGCAAAAAGCTGCTCTACCTGTTGACTGTAATCCAGAGAGAGTGTCGGCTGTACGGAGTAGTTATTCTGCAGATCAACTAGTTTTTTCAGTCCTTCACTATATCTAAACGCTACTGTATCTGAATTGAAAGCATCATTTACATTATCGAATTCCTGAGAAAGTACAGCGTTGGAAAGATGGAGACCTGTGACCCAGGTTTCTTTAACGGGAAAAGCAATTGGAGCTTTAATCCCAAGGCTGTCTTTCATGGAATCGAGTTTTTTTACCGCTTTTTCTAAAGCAGCATAAGAAGTAATTGAAGCAGGATCAATTCCGGCTTTATTAAAAATTTCTTTATTGTAGATTAAACCGTATCCTTCCTGATTGTAAGGCAGACCGTAAACATTTCCATCCATGGTTACGCCGCTGAGAACACCGCTGAAAGCTTTTTCAGTAACTTCCAGACCATTGAGGGGGGCAAGATAATCCTTCCAGTCTGCAACATCCTGCGGGCCCCCGACATTGAAAATTGCCGGTTCTTCTCCGGAAGCAAAGCGCGATCTGAGCGCGGCACCATAGTCATCACCGCCTCCAACTGTTTTAATGGTAAGTTTCACACCTTCTGTTTCTTCCATGTACTCTTCTGCTAAAGCGGTGAACTGATCTTTGAACTCAACCTTAAATTGAAAAATATCTACTTCAACGATATCTTTTCCTTGATCACTGATATCCGCCTGCCCTTGTGCAAAGACGGATTGAGCACCGACAAAAGCTATGGCTAGTATCAATACAGCCTGCAGTAATTTTTTCATTCTGTTCCTCCTGAAATTTTGATGTTTTGCAAATATTCTATCAGTATTATCAGCCCGAAATGGTAAAATTGTCAAGAAAAAATAAATTAAACTTTTATGTAATGCAAAAGTTTTCATAAAACACGTGTAAATTACTTTTGAAAGGCTTTTTTATAATAACAAGATGAAAATATTTGCAAAAAAACTGTAGGTATGCTAATCTGATTCTTAGAGTTGCAGGAAACAGGATACTGTACTATTCTCAAATACAGTGAGAGGAGGGGGAACATGATGATCCTTCTTCTTCCGAGCAATTGCCTGAGTGATGGGAATTAAAAGTTTAATACACCTCTTTTTTTGGCTGAAAAAGGAGGTGAAAGCCTCTCGGGTCAAGGGCTTGCCTTGGGGTAATGATATCTTATATCCTGTATATGAATTTTCTATAGGGGTTCAGGGGTGAAAAAAATTTCTCTTTCCGATATAGCAAAAGCATCAGGTGTTTCAATTTCAACGGTCTCTCGCATCATAAATAATTCTCCAGGAATAGCAGAAAAGACACGAAACCATGTATTGGATGTCATGAAGGATTTGAACTACCATCCGAAACATTTGGCGGATGGGAAAAATGCTCGTCCGAGTCGACTCATAACTCTGGTGATAGCTGAACATGAAGAGAATGTCTTTGAAAATCCATTTTTCATTATGGCGATTAAAGGAGCTCATGCATGTGTACGGGATCGCCATTATCATATGATGGTATCATTCTGCAGGGACGAGCATGAGCAGCTTTCGTATCTGCAGGAACTTGTCCCTGCGAACTGGACCGACGGCGTACTGCTGTTTTCGGTCGAGCAGAATGATCCATCCATTGAATATCTGCAGGGGCATGCATTCCCTTTCTCCATGATCGGCAAACCGGAAGATACAGCACGAACCCTCTGGGTGGATAATGATAATTTTCAGGCTATTTATCAGGTTGTCAGCTCTTTAGTGGATTCCGGCAAACGCAGTATCGCATTTATTGGGACAAAATGGCATCGGAAATATACTATTGATCGTTATGAAGGATTCAAACAGGCATTGAGAAGTCGCGGTATAGCTAGTAAAAGAGAGCTTTGCTCTCCCTGTAATGAAGAGAGGGAACGAAACACTAATCTATCAGCTGAAGATTTGGGCTATCAGTATATGATGGAAATTCTTGAGCATGAAAAGCCGGATGCTGTTATTGCCATAGATGATTTTCTTGCATTCGGTGTTTTGAAAGCCTTGAAAGAAAAAAACTTTGATCAGGTTTCCGTAATTGGTTTTAATAACAGTGTTCGAGCCAGGTATCAGCATCCTTCCTTGTCCAGTGTCGATATTCACCCCGAAATGCTTGGGTATCAGGCTGCTGAACTCCTCATTGATTCCCTGCAGAACACAGCGGCAGAAGCGCAGCACAAAATTGTAGAGACTACCATAATACATAGGGAAACCAGCCGTTAAGGTTTTTTCCCTATCATTAAGATTAGTGCCGGAGTTAAAACCTTTCATCATTCTCAAAAAAGCTAAAACCTTTCGTTCAAACCAATTCCATCAAGAATCCCGGGGATGCATTTCTCAATCCGTGATGTACGGGTTTTAGATTGCTTCGGCTGTGAGAAATGCAGCAGATACCCCTTCTGTCTTCCAGGTGTCAAAGCTTCAAAAGCTGTCTTCAGTACAGGGTCATTAAGCATTACAGTGCTGAATTCCTCGGGGATTGGGTAGTCACTTACGGGTTTGGATTCGATCTTAAGCCCTGAGTTCTCAATTTCAACTGCTTCAGCTATATAATCTTTGATAATCGCTTCAAGCTCATTAATTTTCTGAGTATCAGTAAATCGAAATGCCCGATCAGCATTTGAGTTTTTTGTCGGCTGAATCAATATCCTATGCGGGTCTTTAAGTAAAGCGCCCTTGAAAAAGCTGACAGCGCAGTATCCCCTGAAAGCACTGAGAATAAGAATATTTTTACCCTCGTGTGTATAACAGGGGACGCCCCATTTCGCTTCTTCCTTCAGCCCTGTGGATAGTATAATACTTCTCAATGCCTTCAGTTCATCTGTCCAACTGCGTACTTTACAATTTGGAGTTGCAAATTGGGGACATCTGCCGCAGCCATCTATGAAATACCGATTAGGATCTTTCGTCATGACTCCTCCTTTACACGAAATTTTACTATCTCTTTTATAAGATCATAGGGTATTGGTTTTTCATAGGGAAACTGCACCGAACCCTTTCCCTGTTTATATGGTGACAGCTTTTCCGCAAACGCCTCATGACCAGAAGGTGCGGCATACAAACCGAGATGTTTTTTCTGAGCCCCAAAATAGACCAGTGGTTTTCCATTCAGTTTATAGGCAGGCATCCCATAGGAAATTGACTCCTCCGCATCAGGAGCAGTTTGGCAAACAATCTTCCTGACCTTTTCAAGGATGGAACGTACGCCCTCAGGTTTTGAAATAATATATTCCTCTACAGAATTTTTCATGCCTGCCTCCTGAGAATTTTCTCCATGGGTTTCGCTTTCGCCAATTCATCTATGAGTTTATCTAGATAGCGTATTTCTCTCATAATAGAATCTTCAATCTCTTCTGCTCGCACACCGCAAACAACACCTTTAATTAATGTTCTGGCTGGATTTAATTTTGGACAAGCGGTAATAAATGTCTCAAAATCAATTTCTTTTTCCAAATACGTATCCAGCTCTTCCCGGCTGTAACCGAACAACCAGTGAATGATTTCATCAACTTCTGATTTTATTAATGTAATATTGTATGACTTCAACATCACTCTCTGTTGATGGCAGTTCAGGTTTATCTGTTTCAGGGAAATTTTTAATACAGAAGTTCTGAAAACTATCGATCTTCAGTTTACTTAAATCCATAAAAGAATTCTCCTCGAAAATTATTCATTGACATTTCATTATGACTCTGCAGCTAATTGTTACTTCAAACTATCATTCAGAAGGAGTAAAAACACTTCTATCCTTCACCTCAGCAAAATCCTGCATTGGTGAAGCCGAATTACCATGAAATTATAACAGGGTTTATGTATAACTGAAAGCTTGTATTACTGATATTCATTAAATACATATATTTATGGACCAGACAAAAAAATCGTTTTTTTATCAAGTAAGTATTGAAAAAGAAAGTTAATAGAAATATAATAGAAAGCAATAAGAAAGAAAAAGGAAAGTATAAAAAAAGTGGTTGGTCTAAACAAGCGTGAAAACCAAATATTGGAACTTCTCAAAACCGGGCAGGATGCTTCGGTGTCTGCCTTAAGCAAACTTCTCGAAGTGTCGGTAGTAACCGTACGGGCTGACCTTAAATCGCTGGAAGAGAAGGGGATGGTTGTCAGAAGCAGGGGTGGGGCAGTGCCCGCTTTCCATCCGGAATTGCTGGACAAAATGGGCAGTCGTACACCTGAAAAAGAGCGTATTGCTCAGGCAGCGGCGAATCTTGTTCAGGATGGGGACCGCCTGATGATTACAAACGGCACAACTTCAGCTTTGGTTGGACGCTATATTTTTGGGAAACGTAATCTTCAGGTTGTCACAAACTCTATGCTGCTGCTGCCCTATGGAAGAGTTAATCCAAATCTGCATCTAACCATTATCGGCGGCGAATTCAGACCTACCGCTGATGCCCTTGTGGGGCCGGAGGCGATTCGTCAGCTTGATCAGTTCCATGTGCGTATGACTATAACTGGAACGGACGGTTTTACACTGGAGAACGGGATGACAACCCATCTTGTAGAGAATGCAGAGATGGTGAGAAAGATGGTTCAGCAGGCGGAAGTGAAAGTTCTGGTGGTGGACTCCTCCAAATATGGTAATACCGGCTTTGTGAATATTCTCCCGCTTTCAGAAATAGACATTCTCATCAGCGATTCGGGACTTCCTGAGTATGCAGTAAAAAAAATACGCAATATGGGGATTGAACTTATAATAGTGTGATGTGTTTTCTTTAGTGGGGTGGTGAAAATAATTCTGACTAAGTGTTTTTTTAAAGATAAAAAATTTGCAGTTTGATGCAGCAGCAGTACCTCAAGGAAACTGTATGCATAAGCATATATAAGAAAATAGGAGATAAAAGATGGCTGAACAAGTGTTGATGCCGAAGCAGGGAAACACCGTTGAATCCTGCATTATTCTTGAATGGAAAAAACAGGAAGGTGAAACCATAGATGAGGGAGATATCATCTGCGAAGCCGAGACGGATAAAGCAACCATTGAGGTTGAATCTACCGCGAGCGGTACAATTCTGAAACAGCTCTATGCTGTGGATGATGAAGCTCCAGTACAGAGCCCAATAGCTATAGTAGGAGAACCCGGTGAGGATATATCTGACCTTGCAGGCGGGGATACAGCAGAATCTTCAGTCGGGAACAGTAAAGAAGCAGCTGAAACCTCGGATGATGAGGGAGTGACTGCAGATAAAACAGCAGCTGACAAGAGAACTGCATACGCTGCAGAAGAAACCGATACAACAGTTTCAGTAAAAGCAGCGGGGGCATCCGAAGGGGCACAGGCCAGTACGGGAGTATCTCCGCGGGCAAGGAATTCAGCCGAGAAAAATGGCATTCAGGCTGCCGAGCTCGAGGGAAGTGGTCCGCACGGGAGAGTCATCGAACGGGATGTGAAAAAGGCCGCCGCCGCAGGAGAGCCCCTGACCCCTGCTGCCCGGGAAAAAATGGCAGCACAGGGCCTTCAGGCGCCGGAAAAAGGCAGCGGTATCGGCGGGAGAGTAAGAGCAGCAGATCTTGCTGCAGGGAGCCCCGCTGCTGCAGCAGCTATCGGGCAGTCAGCAGGTGAAAGAGCCTCTGAAGCTGGAGAGAGCCTGCATAGGGAGCTCAATTTTCCCGGACCTATTAACGAAGTTCCCGTACGGAGTATTAGAAAGATTACAGCCCAGCGTATGTATGAATCAATACAGTCTACTTGCCAGCTGACTCTGACTTCCTCAGCAGCTGCAGAAAAGCTGCTGAATCTCAGGAAGCGTTTCAAGGAGAGTGATGAGATTCTGGGCATGCAGAAAGTAACTATCAACGATATGATACTCTTTGCAGCAGCCAGAACGCTGAAACAGTTTCCCTATGTAAATTCGCATTTCCTTGGAGATAAAATTGTAGAATTCGAGCATGTGCATCTCGGCTGTGCGGTTGATGCGCCGAAAGGTCTCATGGTTCCCGTGGTCCCATTTGCTGACCTCAGGTCTCTCCGTAATCTCTCTGATGAGGTGAAAAGTCTGATAGCCGCAAGTCAGGAGGGAAAACTCTCCCCGGATAAACTGGAAGGCGGAACATTTACCGTAACAAACCTTGGCGGACTTGGTATTGAGCATTTTACTCCTGTTCTGAATACTCCGGAAACAGCAATTCTTGGTGTGAATACCATTGAACAGCGACCAGTACAGACAGATGATGGTATAAAAATGAAACCCTACATTGGTCTTTCCCTTACTTTTGATCACCAAGCTTTTGACGGAGCTCCGGCTGCAAGATTTCTTCAGGGTTTGGTAAGAACAATAGAGCAGATTGATGTGGCTGTGGGAGCTTAGAGGGGTTTAGAGGACTCTTTGTAGAACCCTAGAGGGCTCTTAGTACTTTTAAGGGAGCTTAGGAGTTTAGAACTTAGATGAGGAGATGTACAAAATGGATGCATTTGATTTAATAGTAATCGGGGCAGGTCCAGGCGGGTATATAGCTGCTGAGCGGGCAGGCGCCATGGGAAAGAAGGTGCTTATTATAGAGAAGGAGCAGCTTGGCGGCGTCTGTACCAATTGGGGCTGCATACCGACAAAATCCCTGCTCAACTCGGCAAAACAGTACGTTCATGCTCAGGAGGCAGATAAATTCGGTGTGCATATTGAAAAAGCCCGATTTGAGCTTTCAGAGGCGATGGAATGGAAGAATGAGGTGGTGCAGACGCTGAGGGACGGTATTCAGTTCCTCATGAAAAAGAATTCAGTCACCGTGGAATTCGGTGAAGCAGAAGTAACAGATGCTCATCACGTAAAAGTGAATGATACGGTGTATGCAGGTGACTGCATAATGATAGCTGCAGGTTCCTCTCCGGCTGTTCCCCCCATTCCTGGTGCGGAGCAGAAACATGTGCTTACCAGCAAAGAAATACTGAGCATAGATGCTGTACCGAAGAAACTGGCTGTAATCGGCGGCGGAGTCATCGGCATGGAATTTGCTTCATTTTTCAGCAGCGTCGGTTCAGAAGTGCATGTTGTGGAGATGCTTGATGAAATCCTGCCGCTGACTGATAAGGAATTCGCTAAGCTGATGCGGCGGGAGATGAAACAAGTGAAGTTTCACTTGGGCTGCAGAGTGGAGAAAATTGACGAAAAGCAGGTTCATTTTACCAATAAGAAGGGAAAAGCTGAAAGCATAGAAGCTGATACAGTACTTATGAGCGTTGGACGGAGACCGAATGTCCAAGGTTTTGAGAATATCGGTCTTGATATTGACGGCGGACGGATAGTGGTTGATGAACGGATGCGGACAAACATACCGTCAATCTATGCTGTAGGAGATGTGAACGGCACATCATTACTGGCGCATTCCGCTTCCCGGATGGGTGAGGTCGCCGTGGCGAATATGTTCGGTGATGGTGATACGATGCGTTACCATGCTGTTCCCTGGGCTGTGTATACCCAGCCTGAAGCAGCCGGCTGCGGATTGACGGAACAGGATGCAGAGAAAGAGGGACGGAAGGTCCTTACCGCTTCCATGCAGATGCGTGCAAACGGGCGTTTCTTAGCTGAACACGGAAAGCGCGCCGGCGGACTCTGCAAAGTAGTCGTTGATGCAGAAACAAAGGTGCTGCTGGGGGTTCATCTTTTAGGTGCAGTCAGCAGTGAAATGATCTACGGCGCAGCAGCTATGATAGAAGCGGAACTTCGTGTGAAGGATATAAAGGAGATCATTTTCCCTCATCCCAGTGTCAGCGAAATTATCCGCGACACTATATGGGAGCTGAAAGAGTAAAAAAGCAGGAATTACTGCTTGAAGATATTAGGTAGGAAGGAGTTTTAAGATGCCAAAAAATTTAGTTGTTGATCCCAAGGAAATCAGGAAAAAAGAGACAATTTCTCTTAAGTCGATTCCCGTGAATCAATATACAAGCGACATAAAGAAAGAGATCAAAACCTACGGCAAAGAGGGTCTCAAACGCATGTACTACGATATGCGAATGATCCGTGAGTTTGAGTTCATGCTTGAGTCAATCAAGAAGGAAGGAGCTTACCAGGGGATATCCTACAACCACAGAGGACCTGCCCACCTCTCTTTGGGGCAGGAGTCAGCTGCAGTAGGACAGGCGGCTGTCCTGAGTTCTGAGGATTTCATATTCGGTTCCCACAGAAGCCACGGCGAAATTCTGGCTAAATGCTTTTCCGCTCTGCAGAAGATGGATGAGAAATCTCTGCAGACCATCATGGAAGAGTTTATGGGCGGGGATGTTATCTCTGTTGTTGATAAACATTTTGCCGGGGAGAATACTAAGGAAACGGCGGAAAATTTTGTCCTCTACGGTGCTCTGGCGGAAATATTTGCCCGAAAAACCGGTTTCAGCCGGGGACTCGGCGGCTCTATGCATACCTTTTTCGCTCCCTTCGGAAGTATGCCTAATAATGCAATTGTCGGAGGAAGCGGAGATATCGGTGTAGGTGCGGCGCTGTATAAGAAAATAAATCGAAAACCTGGAATTGTTATCTCAAACATCGGCGATGCCGCCATGGCCTGCGGTCCTGTATGGGAAGGTTTGATGCTGGCAGCTATGGATCAGTACAACACCCTCTGGGGAGACATGAAGGGTAAACCTCCCTACATGCTGAATGTATTTAACAATTTTTACGGTATGGGCGGTCAGACTTGCGGAGAGACCATGGGATACGGAACTCCAGCGAGGGTCGGGTACGGCGTTAATCCGGACGGCATGCATGCTGAACGGGTGGATGGATTCAATCCCCTTGCAGTGGCAGAGGCAGTTGCCCGAAAGCGGGATCTCCTGGTGAAAGGTCAGGGACCGGTATTGATGGATACCATAACCTACCGAATTGCCGGACACTCTCCTTCTGATGCTTCATCCTACAGAACTAAGGAAGAAATTGACTATTTCAGAAATCAGGATAGTCTCTATGCCTATGCAGATTACCTGATTGAACAAAAGGTGATGACAAAAGCGGAATATGAAGCCTATGAAGAGACGGTGAAGAGTAAAATTAAACGAACCATGGAACTTGCCATTGATGATAATATTTCTTCGTATGTGGACGGTACTTTTATCGAATCGGTTATGTTTTCCAATAAGAAAGTGGAAGCCTATGGTGAGGGTGAAGCGGAAGTTCTCACCCCTATGGAAGAGAATCCTCGTGTAAAACAGATAGCAAAAAAACATCGATATGCCTTTGATGAAAACGGTAAAGCTTATCCTGCAGCTCGGACATACGCATACCGGGACGGAATCTTTGAAGCGATGATTGATCGGTTCTATAAGGATCCTTCCATGGTTGCTTATGGAGAGGAGAACCGCGACTGGGGCGGCGCTTTTGCATGCTACCGCGGACTGACTGAAGCGCTTCCGTATCACCGGCTCTTCAACTCTCCTATCTCCGAAGCTTCCATTGTGGGAAGCGGAGTGGGATACGCCATGTCCGGGGGACGTGCGGTGGTTGAACTGATGTACTGTGACTTTCTCGGCAGGGCTGGAGATGAAGTGTTCAACCAGATGCCGAAATGGCAGTCTATGAGCGCCGGCGTTCTGGACATGCCCCTAGTACTGCGGGTTTCCGTAGGTAATAAATACGGAGCTCAGCATTCACAGGACTGGACAGCCTTGGTGGGACATATTCCCGGACTGAAAGTTATGTTTCCTGCAACCCCCTATGATGCAAAGGGCATGCTGAATACGGCACTCAATGGAAGTGATCCGGTGGTCTTCTTTGAGAGCCAAAAACTGTACGGCATCGGGGAAGAGTTTGAAAAGGACGGAGTTCCGGAAGGCTACTACGAAGTGCCTGAAGGTGAGCCTAAGCTGCGGAGAGAAGGAAGAGATCTGACTATTATCAGTCTGGGAGCTACACTCTATCCCGTGATGGAAGCGGCGGAGGAGCTGAAAAAAACTTACGGCCTGGAAGCGGAAGTAATTGACCTGCGCTTCATCAATCCCCTCAATTACGAGGTGCTGATTGAATCAGTTAAAAAGACAGGACGGGTGATTATCGCCTCCGATGCCAGCGAACGCGGTTCGTTCATGCATACTGTGGCATCTCATCTGGGCAGACAGGCTTTTGATTATCTTGATGCTCCGCCCCTTGTAATGGGTTCCAGGAACTGGATAACTCCTCCTGCAGAGATGGAAGAGCTGTTCTTCCCCCAGAAAGAGTGGATCATTGATGCAGTCCATGAGGAAATTCTTCCTCTGGAAGGTCATACTGTTTCAACGGTACAGACAAACAGTGATTACAACCGGCGTAATAAACTGGGAGTATAACAACAAAGAATAAGAATTTGAGCACAGGGTTAAAACTACCCTGTGCTATTTCTATATAACGGCTAATAATAGTATTTACCAAGCAGATACTGTTATTTGAATATTCAAATGGAATTGTAAGTAAAAAAAGAGGAAAACCATGAAAATTTCCTATGATTCAGTTATTGAGGCCTTGCAGCACCCCAACAGAACCGTGCGAATACAGGCTGCCAACGCTATCGGAGAGCTGATTTCCAAGGGAAAACTGACGCGGACAGTTTCCGGCGAGGTGAATAATCATATTCATACCACCTATTCATTCAGTCCCTATGAACCTGCCATGGCGGCATACAAAGCCTGGCAGGCTGGGCTGACCATAGTCGGCAGCATAGACCATGACAGCGTATCTGCTGCAGAAGAGATGAAAGCTGCTGCTGCAGGTATCGGTATAGCCTCTACTGTTGGCTTTGAAGTGAGAACAAGTTTTCTAGATACCCCTCTGGCGGATCGAAAAATCAATAATCCTGACGCTCCGGGGATTGCCTATATGGTAGTCCATGGAATACCGGGCCAAGCCATCGAAAAGTGCAGAGAATTTCTTAAACCAATTAACAAGGTCAGAAATGAGCGCAGTGCCCGTGAAGTGGACGCCATGAATGAACTGCTCGCGGGAAAGGGCATCTCTCCCATCAGTTTTGAAAATCATGTAAAGCCCCTCTCTCATGCAGATGAGAACGGAAGTATTACCGAAAGACATATACTCTCTGCCTTAGCAGGGACTATCATGGAAGAAATTGGTACAGGGGAGGCTCTGATAAACTATCTCCAGGAGATCTTGGGAGTGAAACTCAGCGGAAAGATATTGGAATACCTGTCGGATAGAGATAATCCCCACTATCGCTACGACCTTCTCGGGGTGTTGAAAGCTAATTTTCTTCCGAAATTTTATATT
>JAIPFQ010000023.1:0-18518 GCA_021736605.1 Spirochaetales bacterium
TCAATCCCGAATATATCTACCAAGCGCAGCGTTACCGAAATTCCGGCTATGCCGAAGGAATCCGAAAAGCTCTTGAGAATCGCGAGGCTATACGCGCGGTATTGAATGAGCACCGAACGCAGCCCTTACCGGAAGACTGGTGGCCGGTATCGGTCTTCAGTACCTTTACCGATAAGGACAAGACCAAAGTCACAGCCTGGGACGGTGAGTGGGGAATTACCTACCGCTGCCTAGAGACAGAAAAAGAAGAAACTCTGGACCTCCGCAAAACGGCGGCAGTAAAGCTCCCCTGGCGTATAGACTGGCCGATGCGTTGGTCTGTAGAGGGAGTAGATTTTGAACCCGCAGGAAAAGATCATCATTCTGAAGGCGGTTCCTTTGACACATCAAAAAAAATCGTAGAAATTTTCGGCGGAACCCCGCCCGTAAGCTTCCAGTATGACTTTATACGCATCAAAGGACGTGGCGGAAAAATATCATCCTCCAGCGGTGAAGTAGTGAGTCTTCGTGATGTCCTGGAAATCTATCAGCCGGAGATCATCAGATACCTCTTTGCCGGCACCCGGCCGAATTCTGAATTTGCTATCTCTTTTGATCTGGATGTCCTCAAAATATACGAGGATTACGATAAATGTGAACGCATATACTACGGCACCCAGGAAGTGGGGGATAAAAAGCGCGAGAAAGAGTCTCGGATCTATGAGCTTTCCCAGATAGACGGCGCTCCGGAAAAACCGCCCTATCAAGTATCGCTCAGGCATCTTTGTAATATCCTGCAGGTAAACAGCGGTGATATTGATGCGGTGATGAACTCCTTTGAGGATGTCAGGGAGGATCAGAGAGGAAGACTCCGCCGACGTTGTGAATGCGCCTGGAATTGGGTAAAAACCTATGCTCCCGAGGATTTTCGCTTTTCTTTGAATACTGGTGATGCTGAGGCGATCGAGTTGGAGCCCTCGCTGCAGAAGGCAATACAGAAGCTCCATGGAGTAGTTGATCGACTCGATAAGCTGTCCGAGAAAGAGCTTGCCGAGGAAATTTACACGGCAGCCCATGATTCTGAGGTTGAACCTCGAGAACTCTTTGAAGCAGCATATCGCGTCCTCATTGGTAAGGAGAAAGGACCTCGCCTAGCAGGTTTTATAAAAACTTGCGGCAGGGAAAAGGTTCTGAAAATACTGAAAAACTATCTGTAGGGTGTTGTACAGACAGCTAAGAAATCAACTCATTTTCCGTACAGCCTATCTTGTCCATTATTTTGTTCCCTTTAAATACTGTCACAAATAATAGTGATGAGCAGTGTCAATTCGTTTTTTGTCTGGGAAACTGCAATTCATGCAGCAGTGGAGCCGTTTTACAGCCTGAAACAGCGAAAAACTTGAAAGCTGCAATCTGTTTATATTTCTGCAGTCCCATCACCACGTTTGTGCCACCGTATATTCAAGGCCTGAAGCACAAAATAAAGGTCCCCCGGATGGGGGACACTATATATATTGGGGGAATTATGATTATTTAAGAAGCTATCCCGGAGCTGTTCAGAAAGTTGAACTCCTCAGAAGCCCTAGAATCGCAGCAGGCTGAACCGCTCGATAGTCACTCGTCAGAGCTGCATACGAGTTGATGCATTTACACCTTGGAACTTTGGAGCTGCTAAGCAGAGGGCTTGCGTTTCCGACTATGCTTCGGATGCCGAACCTGTTTTACGCCGGAACTGTCACGAATTTCACCGGCTCTTTCCAATGCGATTTTCGTGAGAACCGGGCCTATAAGTTCGAAGAAAATACAGGTTGCCGTAACTGTAGTTATCACCGTGGAACCGATCTGTGCTCCATGTTCACCAAGAGGGGAGAACTGCTGTTTGACGATCAGAGAGAGCCCGATAGCAACCCCTGCCTGGGAAAGAATCCCCATCCCCAAATATTTTTTTGTGTTTTCGTCCAGTTTTCCCAGAATGGAACCTACGTATGCTCCTCCCATCAGACCCGCGGAGCGAGATACAGCATACAGCAAACCCAGAATTCCCAGCGATGGTAAGGCCTGCACATGCAGATTTGCACCGGCCAGGACAAAGAAGAGCACAAAAATAAGGGGCATAAGGCCTTCCAGCTCATCCTTAACCTGATGAATCATTTTTGAAGTTTGGGTATTTACTATTATAATCCCGATGATCATGTTGGTGAGAATCAGGGAGACATCTAAGACCTTGCACAGCCCGGTTGCCGTGAGCATCACAGCGAAGGTGAGGATGAAAATGTCCTTCGGGGAGGAGAGTTTTTTTGCAAGAAAGCAGAATACAAAACCGAGAGCAGCACCGATCCCTGCGGCTGCTGCGATCTCAATGAGCGGTTCCAAGAAGAGATGGAGGGCTGAATCCATCTGCCCACCAGTTTCTGCTGCCAGAAGGCTTTTGGCAGCGGCTGAAGCGAATCCGAAAATGATGATCCCCAAGCCGTCATCAAAACCTACGACTGCATAAAGAGCGCTGGTCAGTTTCCCGCGGGCCCGGTACTCCTGGATAACTGCAACGGTTCCCGCCGGGGCGCTGGCCGGGGCGATTGCCCCGAAAATGAGAGCCATGGGCAGGTCCCGAGTGAGGAGGTATACCAAGCTGGTGACCAGCAGGAATGCGAGGAATGATTCAGTGAAAATTACGGTGATAATACCGCTGCCCTGTTTTCTCAGTGAGTTAAAGCTTAACTCCAAACCTATGCTCAGAGCGACGAAACTGAGGGCAATATCCGTTATGAAGGAGAGATTCCCCTGCAGCTCTTCAGAGAGGATGGAAAAAAGTGATGGTCCCAGGATTACTCCGGTCACCATGAAGCCGATTATTGAGGGAAGGCGAATAAATTTCATTCCCTTACCTATGTAGAAAGCTGTTCCAGTCATTGCCCCGATAATAAGGAGCGGGGGAAGATGGTGGACGAATGCTGCAATATCAGTCATTATCTAAATCTCCAATTCTTTATTCGCTGGCACTGAATTTAGTGATGGATCAAATACATCCATTTTAAAAGGCTGAAAAGCCATCAAAAGGGCTTTTAGTAGGACATCAACATTTTTTGTGCCAAGTCTTATGTTCTAAAAATCGATGGAACCGATGGCAAAGCCGAGATCCTGAACGGTTAAAAGTACCCCTGAATTTGATTCCATATCCGGCAGGTTGTTCTGCAGCTTGCGGATTGTCTGGTTTACTGCCTGTTTGTCGATAACTGCTGTTATGATTCTACTGAAACCGCCCTGTTTCGCATCCCAGAAGGCGGAGAAAAGCGGCATTCTATAGAGATAATTTCTGGCATTTTCCGTCTCTATAACTGCTATAGATCCCTCAACTTCAGAACTTAAAGTTTCGAGGATGTCATCGAAATACTCCTCCAGCTGAATGTAAAGGGTAAGCTGCGCCATACCCTCTCCGCTGATTCTGGGTGCAGTGTAGGGGATCTGCTTGCTGAATATATCCAGTACAGCTTCCGGGCTTCGAGCGTTCAGCAGTGCGGTACGTACTTGTTTTTCCTGAAGAGCCTTGGAAATGGCAGAGAGATAGCGGATGTGCTGGTTTCGTGCCTGCTCAGGGCCGATGAGGAAAACAAAAATTTGGGATGGATTCCCGTCTGCTGCATCAAAATCAATGGGGTCTTTTGTAATGATCGTCCCGATAGTGAATTCATCCACTGAAGGAAAGCTGCAGTGAGGAACTGCTATTCCATGGGATAAACCCGTAGAGCTGATATGTTCCCGTTTCTTCAAAGAAGAGAGGATATCTTTTTCTCTAATTCCGGCTTTCTTAGGAGCTTCCTGTGCTGAAGCAAGCTGTGCAATCTCCTTCAGCAGCTTTTCTTTGGTATCAGCCTGTGAATTAATGATTGTGCTTGATGTGTTCATGACCTTGCGTAGGCCCATAATCTGCCTCCATACAATAAGAAATAAATTCCTGCGGATTTTCTGCAGTAAGAAGTCCATTGACAAATTGTTCTGAACGAGTGAGCTGGTTCAGCCTCGCCATGATCCTGAGGTGAACGGTCTCTTTTGGTACCAGGAGCAGAAAGAAAAGATAGGTGGCTGTCCCGTCCAGGGATTCGTAATCAGTGCCCTCCGGGCAGACGCCTGCAGCAATGGGAGGCAGGTTCGGATCATTGTCCCGAACATTGCGGATGTGGGGAAAGGCTGTTCTCCTTCCTATAGCCGTGGATACCATCTGCTCACGGGCTTCCAGTTTCTGAAGGAGGGAACTGCTGTCGCTAAGCAGCCCGTGTTCCTCCAGCGGTTCAAGAAGCTGACGAAGAATGCTGGTCTTGGAGCCGGCTTGTAAATCCAATCTGATAAAATCTGGATTGAGCAGTCGAGAAAGGGGTACCGAATCGGCGTCAGTTTCCATCATCCCGATAATATTCTGTTCAGAGGTCTTAACCATTTTTGTGCGGAGCCACTCATCAATGCTGTTTTTTCTGAATCGCCACTGTCCGCCGATCTTCATGCAGGGTATTTCATTCTTCTGTATCATACGACTGACGGTTTTTGGAGCTATTTTCAGATACTCCGCAACTTCGTTCAATGTGAGTATGTCACTGTTGTTATTCATAGTACCAATATGTCCTTAATTGTCCCTTTATGAGTAATATAGTACTGTATTTGGGAAAGGTCAAGAGTACAAAAATAATCAAGGGATAAAAATGAGATTTTTTTTTTGAGATTCGCTGCTTTATGATACTCAAATTTGAGATGCAGAAAAATGCTGTACTGAACAATGGGATGCAGAATAATGCAATACAGAATGATGAATTACGGAGAGCTGCGATTCTGAACGATGGTATGCGGAAGGTTGGATAATGAGCAAAGGGGTATGAAGATTTGGGGTATGAATCTTTGAGGGAGGCAAAGAGGAAGAGCGGATTTCCAAATCATATGGGAAAAGAAGGGATCAGAAGATAAGTCTTGAAAGGATATCATCGTCCTTACGCCACTTTTTTTCGACTTTCACCCGGAGATCGAGCTGAATCTTATAGCCGAAAATATTGCGAAGCTCTCTTTGGGACTCTTTTCTGATATCGCGAATACCGCTGCCCTTTTTCCCTACGAGAATGCCTTTCTGGGTTTCCCTCTCCACATTTATGAAACTCCGGATCCACATGACTCCCTTATCTTCATCTATTTCCAGATCCGCCACTTCAACAAAAATGGCATGGGGGATCTCCTGGGATACCCGGTTGATAGCCTTTTCCCGGATAATTTCGGTGATGCGGAACTCCGGGGGCTGGTCGGTGTAGTACTCCTTCGGATAGTACGGCTCGCCCTCCGGAGCGCTGCCGAAGAGTGCGCTGAGGAGATCATCAGCCCCCTCACCAGTTTCGGCGGATATGTTGAAACACTGAGCCGTGGGGATATGCTCCTTCAGCAGGATGCGCATGGTTTCCGCTTTGGAGGCAGGAAGGTCAATCTTATTCAGAGCGGTAATGACAGATCCTTCAAATTTTTTCAGAGCCTCAATAATAGCGTTTTCTTCTTTGCCCGCCGCACGTACGGTATCGACGACATAAAGGACGATGTCGGTGCCTTCGAGGGAACTGAGTGCCACCTCTTTCAGCTGCAGATTGAGTTTTCTATCAGAGTCATGATAGCCCGGGGTGTCCAGGAAGAGGAGCTGCCCGCGCTGGTCATTGTAGATTCCCCGGATGGAGTTTCGCGTGGTCTGAGGGCTGGGGGAGGTTATTGAGACCTTATGGCCGCAAATACGGTTTAAGAGAGTGGATTTTCCTGCCGAGGGGCGTCCGATAATAGATACTACTGCGCTTTTCATGGAGAAAGTATACGTGTTTTCGTCTGTTTGGAGAATAGGGGAGATACGAAGGAGTGATAAAAAACAGGCTATACTTCACTTTGGGAGAAATTCTCATTATACTGTATATACTAATAAACAGGAGAGCGAAGATATGTCGGAAAAAGAAGATAGGAAAGATAAGCAGGATCAGCCTTTGACTGAGCGTATGTTGGAGACACGATCAATTCTCATTTCAGGGGAAATTAATAAGGAGCTGGCTGAACGGGTTGTTCGACAGCTGCTGCTGCTGGATGCTCAAGGGAAAGAGCCGATTAAAGTTTTTATTGATTCTCCCGGGGGCGATGCTGATGCCGGGTTTGCGATTTATGATATGATCCGTTTTGTCGGTCCAAAGGTCTATACCATAGGAATGGGACTGGTAGCTAGTGCAGCGGCGATTGTTCTTCTGGCTTCGCCGAGTAAGCAGCGGATAGCCTTGCCCAATTCTCATTATCTCATTCACCAGCCCTTAAGCGGCATAAGGGGTGTGGCTACAGAAATAGAGATTCATGCACGACAGCTGGAAAAACTGCGGGTTAAGGTTAATCAGCTGATCAGCAGCGAGACCGGAACGGCTTTGGAGAAGGTTGAGAAGGATACGGACAGGGACTGCTGGCTGGATGCTCCTGAGGCAGTGGAATATGGGCTGGTAAGTGAAATTATCACAACCATGAGCGAATTATCCTAAGATTTCAGGAAGTATAGTCTAATAGAAAGCTTTGTGACGGCATGAATCGATGGAGCAGCGGAAATGCAGTGCGAAGCTATCAGCCTTCGGCAGATTTGCCGATCTTCAAAAAAGGTCCCTAAAGGGACCTTTTCTCTTGTCACATATGTTCCTGATTGTTATAATCGTGTCAATTGTGATGGAGGAGTTAAGTATGCTGAGGCAAATAGCGTATATGTATTATATTGAAGGGCGGTCACAGTCCTATATTGCTGAGGTCTTCGGAGTTTCACGCTCGCAGATTTCCAAGATGCTGAAACGAGGCAGAGATGCCGGGATTGTATCCATAGAGATTTCAGATACAGATGAAAGTTGTCTTAATCTGGCACTTGAGCTGAAGAATAGATTTTCCCTTCGGGATGTAATTGTGGTTCCATCGG
Organism: Spirochaetales bacterium; assembly: GCA_021736605.1. Lineage (GTDB taxonomy): Bacteria > Spirochaetota > Spirochaetia > PWKH01 > PWKH01 > JAIPFS01. The sequence continues at coordinate 6,923 of JAIPFQ010000023.1, forward strand.
GAAGCATGGATGCTGGAAAGGCGGATACGGGTAAAAAAGTTGGAGCGAAGGCTGCGGAGTACTTGAAAAAACAGCTGAAGGACGGTATGTCCATTGGGGTGGAATGGGGTACTTCGTTGTATCATATGATTGAAGCGATTTCGTACGAAAGGTCCTATGATATAACGGCAGTGCAGATGCACGGCATAATTGAATCTAATTCAATGGATATTGAGGGTTCAGCACTGGCGAAGCAGCTGGGCAGAAAACTTGGGGGGAAGGTTAAGCTGCTTCAAGCCCCTATGGTTGTTGAAACGAAGCAGCTGAAAGAGATGCTCATTTCTGAGCGAAAGATTGCTGAGACCTTGAAGGCCGCAAGAGAAGTGGATATTGCCTGCATCGGGATAGGAACAAATGAGCTGGGAACAAATGTTCTGACTAAGTCCGGGTATATCAGTGATGAAGAATCCCGGCGGATACAGCATGCCGGGGGGACGGCCATGGTGAGCGGCTGGTTTCTTGATGCCAATGGTCATGTGATTGATTCTTCTGCTAATGAACGTATTATCGGGGTGCATCCGGAACTTTTCAAGGGAATTCCCTTGGTTATGGGGGTTGCCTACGGTAAACATAAACGGAACGGTATTCTCAGTGCCTTGAGGGGCGGCTTTATCGATGTGCTGGTTACCGATGAGCAGGCCGCGGCGGGTGTACTGAACGAGGATGATATTGCCTCGCAGATCCACGAAATTCCAGAGGAGAAACTGCTCTGCATGTACTCGCGGATGTACCGGACCAGGGTCATTGATGAGCGGCTCAAGGAACTTTTTGAAGCTAAAAAAATGCACGGTACGACGCACTTGAGTATTGGGCAGGAGGCTTCCAGCGTTGTTCCCGGCTGTGCCCTGGATTCAAATGATTTGGTGTTCGGCACTCACCGCGGTCATGGGCATGCTTTGGGAAGGGGCATGACCAGTTATGCCCTCTTTGCAGAGATGTTCGGGAAAGCCGCCGGATGTGCCGGCGGTAAGGGCGGCTCCATGCATTTAGTTGATAAGGACAAGGGGATCATGGGGATGGATGCTGTTGTTGCTGGTACCCTGCCGGTGGCTGCGGGAGCGGCACTATCTGCCCAGCTGCTGAAAAAGAAGCAGGTGACCGCCGCTTTTCTCGGTGACGGTGCCACCAACGAAGGGGCTTTTCATGAAGCTCTTAATCTGGCTTCAGTCTGGAGGCTGCCGATCATTTTTATTTGTGAAAATAATCTCTACGGTCTCTCCTGCCACATAAAACGAAGTATGAATGTTGATAACATAGCTGTACGAGCTTCATCCTACGGAATTCCGGGTTGGACCATTGACGGAAATGATGCGGTGGAAATATATCGGACCATCAGAAAAGCTCGCAGCTATGTGCTGGAAAAGGGTCCTGTCCTTATCGTCCAGGAGACATATCGCATTTCAGGGCATTCAAAGAGTGACAAGAATGCGTACAGGACTGATGAGGAGATCGCTTACTGGCGACGTTTTGATCCCTTGGAACGTTTTAGGAATGTCATCATGAATGAACGGATGATTAGTCATGAAGAGATGCAGGATTTGGAGAGGGGGATAGACACCGAAGTGAGGGCAGCGGAGGTAGAGGCTGCAGAAGCCCCGGAACCTGATGTGAGAGTGCTTGAGGAGGATGTGTACGCATGAATAGAAAAACATATTGCGGAGATGTGGATGCAGCAGTAATCAGCCGGGAACATGATGGTGGAAATGGTCTCAGATGTGGATATGGTCTCGGAGAAAAAATCCACACTGTCGGAGAAAAAATCCACACAAAAAAATGTGGAAATGGTCTCGGAGAAAAAATCCACACTGTCGGAGAAAAAATCCACACCCACACTGGTTCCGATGGTTCCAGGGATTCGGCAGATTCGGTGGAACGGCGCAGGACATATGCTCAGGCTGTTTATGAAGCTATTTCAGAAGAGATGCAGCGGGATATCAGGGTTTTTGTGATGGGAGAGGATGTCGGGGCATATGGAGGGTCTTTCGGTGTTCTCGGGGGACTGGTGGATGATTTCGGCGTTGAACGGGTCCGGGATACACCGATCTCTGAATCAGGCTTCACTGGAGCGGCGGTAGGAGCCGCCATGACGGGGACACGGCCGGTGGTAGAGATCATGTTCAGTGATTTCCTTACCGTAGCGATGGATCAGGTGGTGAATCATGCTGCGAAGATGCGTTACATGTTCGGCGGAGCATTTTCCGTACCCATGGTCATCAGAATGCCCGGCGGCAGCGGTACCGGGGCTGGGGCACAGCACTCCCAGAGTATTGAAGCCTGGTTTGCCCACACCCCGGGTCTGAAAGTTGTGGTTCCTTCAAATCCTGCTGATGCCAAAGGTTTGCTGAAAGCATCGATACGTGATGATAATCCTGTGCTCTTCTTTGAGCAGAAAACCTTGTATAAGACGGAAGGAATTGTTCCTGATGCAGCGGCTGATTATGTCATTCCCTTAGGAAAGGCGGATGTGAAAAGACAGGGAGATGATATCACCATAGTCACCTACGGCAGAATGGTTCCACGAGCACTGGAGGCTGCAGGGAAGCTGAAGGGGAATGGTATTGAAAGCGAGGTGGTTGATCTGAGAACACTCGTTCCCTACGATGAAAAGACGGTTCTTGCTTCAGTAATGAAGACACGGCGAGTTCTGATTGTACATGAAGCTGTAAAGACCGGCGGCTTCGGAGCGGAAATTGCAGCACGGATAGCGGAACATGATGTCAGTCGAAAGCTGCTTGCCCCCGCAGCCCGACTTGCGGGCAAGGACATACCCATGCCCTTTTCGAAGGTGCTTGAAGATGCTGCAGTGCCGACGACAGCGGATATCGTAGAGAAAGTGAAGGCCATGATTTTGTAAATAAATACATGGCCTTTCAATTCCTGATAGCACCTGCCAGCGTCTATTATCGGTTTTTTTTCTAGAGCTTTCTATAGACGCCTATCAACTTCTCTGCTTTTGAGAGTCTTTTCTTGACTAACGGCATCTCTCCCATAGCTTATTCCTTAAATGGATCGGTAACAGCAATCCACGGCAAAGGCCGTGGATGTATGCGACTTTCGTCGGTAGATGCTTATTCCTTTACAGATCCTGCCAGAAGCCCTTTCAGAAAGTATTTTCCGAGGAAAATATACACAATAAGAACAGGAAGACCTGCTAGGATGGCTCCAGCCATGGGTAGGTTCCAGCTTACAGCCTGACCTCCAGCGAGCTGCGCAAGAGCTACCGTTATTGGATACGCATTGGGTCGGGTAAGGGTGATCCCCCACAGAAATTCATTCCAAATCTGCGTTACCTGCCAGATGCCGACGACCACAAATCCGGGAATCGAGAGGGGCAGAATCAATGATCGATACAGCTGAAAATAATGGGCACCGTCCAGCTGAGCTGATTCAATAATTGAATCCGGAATCTGGTCATAAAAATTCCTGAAAATCATAGTGACGATGGGAATACCATAGACTACGTGAGCTAAAATAAGCCCTGCAAGTGTACCGTACAATCCGAGAGTTCTGAGTACTTGGAACAGCGGTATTAGAATGATCTGGTAGGGAAGAAACATGCCGAAAAGAAGGAGGGTGAAAATAATTTCACTCCCTTTAAATTTATTCTTGGAGAAAACATATCCGTTCAGCGAACCAATAAAAGCAGAAATAATTGTTGCAAAAAAGGTTAGAAGTACGCTATTGAAGAAGTTCGGTTTCAGCATATTGAAGGCTTCACCGAAGCTGTTCCAGTTCAACTTTTTGGGAAAACTCCATGAAGTAGCTAAATTTATATTTGCCGGATCCTTCAGCGCTGTCGCCAGAGTCATGTACATGGGAACAAGAAAAATGAGGACAAGGATCAGCATAAGAAAATAATACAGCAGCCGCAGCGTTTTTTGTTTATTCATATCAGGCCTCCCTTCCTTTATGGGTATGTATCATATACGGAATGATAAAGAGAGCTGCGATAATGAATAATATTACGGCAATTGAAGCTCCGAGTGCAAAATTGTTCGCCCGAAATGTCGTCAGGTACATATTTATTGAGGGGTGACCGGTATTAGCGTTATCTGCTCCAGCCATGGCAAAAATTAAATCAAACAACTTCAGAGAAATATGTGCAAGTATGATAACAGCGCTCAAAGTAATCGGTTTCAGGTTGGGAATGGCAATTTTTATGTAGTACTGCAGTTCATTGCAGCCGTCCAGACGTGCGGATTCCCGTATGCTCTCTGAAAGGCCTCTCAGTCCTGCTAAATATAAGGCCATAGTATATCCTGAGTACTGCCATATTGCGGCTATACAGATACCGATGGTTGCCAAATTAAAGCCATGCATCTCTTCATACGGCAGGAGGGGAGGAAAAATCTTATAAAGAAACAGGGCAAAAAGCAACGAAACACCGAAACTTACCGAAAGACTTATCTGTTTCTTTAGTGAGGTTTTCCTTTGGTAGAAAGACTTTACCATGGGTATCAGAAGCACTAGAGCGGCAATTGCAAAAATGTACCGCGGCAGGATCTGCCAGTTGAAATTCAGTATAGAAGCTCGGCTGCTGGTCCAGAGAAAATCACTTTTCGGCAGCCCGAAGATGGTTGGGATAAGGTTAAAGCCTCCCTTAGGGGCTAGGAGCCATCGCCAGATTGTTCCGGTAACAATAAACGATAGAGCCATAGGGTAGAGGAAAATCGTACGGAACACACTTTCATATTTTAAGGATCGATCAAGGAGGATTGCAAAGAAGAGTCCGAAGAGCAGAGTTCCGCCTAAAAGAAAGAATGAATAATACACAGTATTCACAAGATCCTGGCGAAAGCGACCGTGGATAAAACCGGAGAAAAGCTCTCTATAATTCTTTAGTCCTACAAAATTTTTGCTCACATTCTCAGTTAAGCCGGCACCCTCTCCCCAGTCGGTGAATGAGAGATATATGGTATTACCGATAAAGCCATATATGAATATACCAATGAGTATTACCGATGGGAGTACCGTAAGTACTGCAAATAATGTATTTTTCTGTTTTTCATTAATTGAATTCATAATTATCCCAACCATTATTGGACGTCCCTTTGGAGGAACGAAAGGGCCGGCCAATTTCGGCCGGCCGTATACACTTTTTTCTAGTTATTTGTATAATCCGTTCTGAATAGCAATAGCCTGACAAGCGTTTGCTGCTTGCTGGGGATTTCTGCTGTTCAGGAACATTTCCATAACTGTTGAGAAGTCATTCATAAAACCTTCATTTGCAACAACTCCATGAGCAAGACTGCCGACGATTCTGTCTGACTGGAAGTCTTTTGCCGCTGACTGGGCATAGGTATTATATTTTGACAAATCACTGTCAGTTCTGGCGGAAATTGATCCCTTTAGAGGATTGAATGCATCTGAACCCTCTTTTGATCCGCATGTTTTTAACCAAGCTAATGTTGCTGCCGGATTTTTGCTGCCCTTCGGGTAGCCGAAACTGTCTGCCAGGAACATAAAGTTTCCGTTTGTACCCGGAGAAGCTGTCCAGCCGAATTCTTCATCAGCTTCCAGACCAAGGGTTGTCATCATATATCCTGCAGCCCAATCTCCCATAACGTTAAAGGCTGCATCGCCCTGTACCACCAGATCAGTTGCCTGCTGCCAGGATAGGGAAGCTGCATCATTATTGGTGTAGGAGAGAACTTCATCGAAAACTGACCACACTTCAACAACCTTCGGATCATCCCATGACAGGTCGCCGTTCCAGAGTGCTTCATAATCATCGGCTCCGAGAACGCCGAGTGCCGTTGATTCCCATAGGTGATTAACGGTCCATGTTGTTGCCAATGAAAGAGGAGTAACACCTTTAGCTTCAAGTTTTTTTGCAGCTTCAAGGAATTCATCCAATGTTTCCGGTACTTCTACACCCCATTTGTCCAGGTTTTCAGGAACATACCACATAACATTTGAACGATGAATATTTACTGGAACAGACCAGATACCATTTTCTGTACCGATCAGATTAATGAGGTCTTCAGGAAAGACGTCCATCCAGCCCTGCTCTTCAAACAGCGGTGTTAGATCCAGCATTCTGTTTGCTGCTACCCATGTACCAATAAGTTCCTGTCCAGCATGAACCTGAAATGATTCAGGGGGGTCTCCGCCGAGCATTCTTGTTTTGAGAACGGCTTTTGCATTTACACCTGAACCGCCGGTTACAGTTGCATTTTTTACTTCAACTTCAGGGTAATTCTTCTCGAACACCTTGATAAGAGCATTCAATGCAGGTGCTTCATCACCAGCCCACCAGGAGAAAATTTCCAAGGTGCCAGTCGGCTGTTCATTCGTGAGTTCAACCTCTAATGAAGGGGCCGCAGCCTTTCCAGCTGCAGGTGCTTCTTTCTGTCCTTCAGCAAATGTCATACCGCCGAGGATGAGAAACAAAGCCATCAGAGAAGCTGTTAAGATTTTGAGTCCGTTTTTTTTCATAAAAAACTCCTTTTTGTTTTTTATCCGTACTAGTGAAATTGCTGTATAATCCAAAAGATGTATACCTGAAAAATTAACCTAATACGTGAAAAGTTAACTTAATTACTTATTATATAATGAATTAAGTCTTTTTGTATTGTACGGTGCGTTCTGGGAGATGTCAAGAAATATTTTTGTTCTATATTGGGAACGGTTCTGCGCATGGTCTTGTGCAGGGATCTGCACAGAGAACGGTTCTGCGCATGGTCCTATGCAGTTATTAGAACTATCGGGATTCTCTGCAGATACTCCGGCTATGCAGTTATTGGAACTAGACGGGGTCTATGCAGATATTGGAGTTATGAAGATATTGAGGTTCCCGGGGTTCAGGACAGCTGTTGAAAATCTGAGGGGGTGCTGCCGGTGATTTTCTTAAAAACCACACAGAAGTGATCATATGAATGAAACCCCGTTTTTTCAGCAATTTCAAAAAACTTGAGATTTGTTCGTCTCAAGAGAAGCTTTGATTTTTCAATACGGTACTCCTGGAGAACCTGATAAAACGTGTTTCCTGTTTCTTGTTTAAAAAGTCGGCTGAAATAGACTTTATGCATATGAAGTGAGGATGCAACTGTTTCCAGGTGCAGATCCCGGAAATATTCACGTTCAATTATATCCAGTGCTTTTCGTATATGAGGGTTTGCTGCTTCAGGATACAATTCGCTATTTCTGGTTTCTCCAATTTTACTGTGCATACGCTGGAACCACTGCTCCATCTCTTTTACCGTCTCAAAATGTTCAAGTTCATCAAAGGGCAGGTAAGGGGTACCCAGGCAGGTTTCTAAATCAATATGGTTTCTTTCCAGATACGTGATAAGATGGGAAACAAGAGAAGCATTGGCGAAGGCGACATAATGATACTGCATCATTCCCGGCAGGTCTTTTCGATATATTTCCCGGATCAGCTGTTTCAGTTCTGTGAAATGCTGCAGATCCAGGGCTGCCTGAGCTGCTTCGAGTTTTTTCTCCAGTTTTTCCGGGGCATAATCCTGCAGTTCTTGGGCTGCTTCCGGGCTTATTACGCGGTTTTTTCCGAGGAACATTCGGTATTTAATATTTGACTGCACCTGATCCAGAGAATCGTGGAATGATCTGAGTGTGCTGTAGGGAGAAGAAACTGCTATGGTTACGGATATGCCTTTTGTGCTGCTTAAATATTTGTGTATCTGCTCAACAAGATCAATAAACTGGTAAGGAAGTTTACGTTTATCGTTTACGGAGGTATCATCATCAATAAATCCGTTTGTTCTTTCCGGCATTAGGCATAAATATTCTCCATTATCCATGTATGTGGTCAAAGATTTTGGATACGTCTTTTTCAAGCTGTTTTGAATGTCCTCTTCCAGAAGGGCGGTATGTATGTGTGTTCTTTTTTTCAAATAATTATCGATGTGGATTAAAACTGTGCAGAATAGGGTCTTTTTCGGGAAAAGCGGTCCCAATTTCCGTTGTGCTGTTTTTTGCTGTTCTTCTGGATCCTGAGTGATGATGCAGGAGTAGAAATCAAGAGCCGCTCTTGTATTTGGCCTTTTTCGTGCGTAACTGAGAGACTGTATTTCTTCATCAGAGGCTGCGTTCTCGTCTATGTTCTTGGTAAAGTTATTGTGCTGTGAATCGTGCTTGGGCTGCTGTTCGGAAAGGGCTTTCAATTCTGCCGCGCAGCTTTCAAGGGCTTCCAGGAGAATTGGTTCAGTAAGAAAATCCTTTAGCAGGTAATTCTGTACTCCAAGCCGCATAGCTCTTTGGGCGAATGAAAAACTTTCATGACAGCTCAAGATAATAACAGGAATTGCGGAATCTGCTTTCCTGATGTGTTCGATCATGGTGAGTCCATCCATTTGAGGCATAACAATGTCTGTGATAATGATATCAGGACTGAGTTTCTGGTAGAGGGCAAGTCCCTCTTCTCCATGTGCGGCTGCAGCAGCCAGTTTAAAATCTGATGTGTTCCAGAATTTCATTGATGCAAGGCGTTCACGCGGGGCATATTCATCTTCAATTATTAAAACGTTATACATCAGTCTGTTCCCCCAGATTAGGGATTTTGATAGATATGCATGTTCCGCCGGATTCAGGACATGTGATATCTATCCCGTACTCATCTCCATAAAAGATTTTCAGCCGCTCGTCAACATTGAAAATTCCAATTCTATTAAAGGTGCTGCGGTGGTCCTCCTGCAGTATTTCCCGAATCTTTTCTTTGCTCATACCAGGGCCATCGTCTTTAATGTGAATAATCGTATCTTTACCATGCTGCTCCAGGGAGATGTCTATGCATCCTGACCACTGGCTGGATTCAATTCCATGGAAAACAGCATTTTCAACAATAGGTTGGAGAATCATTTTCGGGATGAGCAGCGGCTCTTTCTGCTGGTCGGTTTCAGTTTTCTGGATATACATATCCTCTTTATGCGGATAGGAAATGTCTATATTTTTTCCGTAACGAAGTGAAAGAATATTGATATAGTTTTGAATGAGGGTAATCTCTTCTGACAAGGGTATAAGATCCTCTGTTCCTGACATGGCGGCGCGCAGGAGTCGGTTGAATGATCTGAGGCTTTCGTATACCTGGGTGTTTCCGCTTTTTTCCGCCTGATAGCCTATAGCGTTCAGGGTGTTGTGTATAAAATGGGGGTTGATTTGCGCTTGCAGAAAATCTAATTCATACTGCAGGGATTTAAGTTCGGCTTCCTTTTTCTGTTCCTGCTCTGAATAGATGTTCTGTATTGATTTATGAATGCGGTTGACCATTTTGTTATAAATAGAGATGAGGTACTGCATTTCCTGCTGTTCTGTTTTAATATCTATGGGATTAAGGAGTTTCTGTTCATCATACTGATGCATTGCAGCGGATACTGTTTCCAGCGGGCGTGTTATAGATTTTGCCAAGGTCCTGCTCAATAGTAAGGCTATGATAATAAAGAGTCCCCCAGTTAGAAATATAAGGATTAGGGTGAAATTCAAATCCCTGACGAGAAAAGAGTAGGGGATGATGCCGGCGATATACCAGTTAACTCCGGAAATGGGCTCTTTCAGCAAGACGTATTTATCTCCAGAAAGATGTGTTATGGAAGCGTTGGGGGTTTCCTGAGAGAATCCGGTAAGGCTGCTGGTATCAGTTTCAAAAGCTTGGCCTTCATGATAGATGAGCGAATTATCCTGATCTACAATGGTTATACCGGAGAATGTCTCCTTCAGCTGTTCGATGCGGACTTGAGAAAAAAGAGCATCCCTGCGGATTATTGCGATAAGATATCCGAGAATCCAGTAGTTCTCATCCAGTATGCGCTGATAGAAGGAGAGGCTCAGGTTGTCCTGATCATAGGTGGTTTTCATATCGATGGGGAACGTTCCGGGGGATGATATGTAATAGAGGAATTTCCCCGAAAGAAATGTTCCAAAATCTTTATTTCCCAGGATTCCTTCCTGATAAATATAGCGATTGTACATGGGATCTAAAACTGTAAGGTTCTTATCAAGCAGTATAATTTTATCAATTTCTGAATCTTGCCCTGATGAGTCGAGGATATTCTGTACTCTATCGGCTATGTGTTCAATCGGGGTTTCATCAAAGGGGCGTTGAGATAATATTTCCATGAGTATCGGATCAGTCTTAACTGATTCACTAGCAGCGATTATTGAGACGATATTACTGTTAATATCACGGGATATGGCTGATAGGCGATAGCTGACTTCCTGTATACTGCTGATGGCGAGGCGACGGTAGAAAACGGTGGTCATTATAGCGGTAATGAAGACAATAATGAAGAATATCAGTATAAAGTAGTTTCGGAACAGCTGAATGCGTATTGGTCGCTGTTTTCTTTTTTTATTCATCACGGCTGTTGTCATCAGCTGATGTCTCCTTCATTTCGCCGGGTACCGATGAGCGGCCTCTGTCATGGTTCAAGCGACCTCTGCTGCTGTTCAAGTCGCTGATCTGATCTTCCTTTCCGCTGGAGTGATCGGCAGATTCCAAGAGCTGAGAGCGGAAATTGTCACAGTTTATTATTTGTCCTTGCGGTATGGTATGTATAGGAAGGGGAGTTCCTTTTTTCAAATATGATATAAGTGTTTCCGCCGCCTTCTTTCCCTGTGCGTAAGCATCAACATAGTAGACTGCTCTATAGGGAGTGATCTCTTCCCGGCTGAATTCCTGAACCGCATAACCGCCGTTTACTCCCATTCCTATGCCGTATGCTCCAAACGCTACTTGTTCAAGAGCCCTGGCGGCACCAAACACTGCGGCATCATCGTGGGCTGCTATAATCCAGTTTGTTACCTCAGGATGCTTGGTAATAAGCTCCTGCATGGATATCATTGAACTGAGAGGATTGTTATAGGAGTGAGAAACAGCATGTATATACTTATCTTCAAGTTGGGGAATTGCCTGCTTTAGTGTGTTGATTAATGTACTATAAAACTGTCGAGATTCCCGTACCCCCTGCAGCTGGAAGACTGCTATTCCGGGATTTATAGATGGCTCCTGAAACCATCTTTTCTGGATTGCTTCTGCTGCCAGCCAGCTGCCTGCTGCTTCACCTGCCTGTCGGTAATCCACACCGAAATGGGGAGCGAGCTGACGGCTGCTGCCGCTTTGATCAATCAGTTTATAGTTGAGGGAAATAACTGCTTTTCCCGAGGTGAAGATCCTGTCTATGATCAGCGGGCTCATCCGTTGGGATACATTGCTGACAGCTACGGCATCAACATCCTGACGTATGGCGGCATCAACGTTGGAGAGCATGGTTGAGGCATTCAGTTTTGCATTCATGAGTATGAGCTGTATTGAATTTTCACTGCAGGCTGCTTGGAAGCCTCTGATCTCTTCCCAGAGCCACGGATCGGTTACCGTATCAACTAGCAGGGCAATTGAAAAATCTCTGCTTTCCGATCCTGCTGATTCTTTCCCTGCTGAATTGTTGGAAAACCAGCTTCCTCGGGACAAGCTTCCTTGAGACAAGATCCCTTGGGAAAAACTCCCCTGGGATAAGACACCCTGGGCTGTCAGTTTCATAGCTGGTAGTAATATTATGAAGCTTGTTATGATGAGGACTAAACATATATCCGGTATCCTTAG
>JAIPFQ010000024.1:0-18512 GCA_021736605.1 Spirochaetales bacterium
GATTGATCAGCAGAAACCCCTACCTGCTTCTTTGACAAGCAGCCAGTTTGCCGTTCTCGAAGCGCTGCTTTTCCACGGGCCCCTCAAGCAGGCTGAGATTTCCCGAAAAATTCTCAAAACACCCGGAAATCTCACTCTTGTAATCGAAAATTTAGTAAAAGCAGGATTGACGGAGAGGACATCTCTTGCTGATGACAGACGGGTGAAGATAATTAAGCTTACTGAAAAAGGGCGAGTGCTCATTGAAACCGTTTTTCCCAATATGAAGACGGCGATCAGTCGCTCCTTTTCAGTGCTGACGCAGAATGAGCTTCAGGAACTGTCCCGCCTACTTAAAAAGCTCGGAACCAGTGAGCCGGGATAAGTCAGTTTTTCTTTCAGTCACCTAAGGCTGTAGATTGGATTTGGACAAAATTTTATGTGCGCAGCATCACTATAAGCTGTGAACCGACAGGAGGAAATTATGAAAATTTCAGTAGTATTTTACTCAATGTATGGACATATGTATCAGATGGCAGCCGCTGCGGCGGAGGGCGTCAGGGAAGTCCCCGGGGCAGAAGTACAGCTCTATCGTGTTGAGGAGACCTTGCCTGACAGCATCTTGGAGCAGATGGGGGCGCTGGAGGCTAAGGTTCAGTTCAAGGATATTCCCGTCGCCACACCGGAGATTCTGGAGCAGTCCGATGGTCTCGTTTTCGGCGTTCCGACCCGCTTCGGAAACATGAGTGCCCAGATGCGAAACTTTTTTGATGCCACTGGCGGGCTTTGGGCTCAGGGGAAGCTTATTGGAAAACCTGCCAGCGTAATGAGCTCTAGCGCGATGCAGCACGGCGGGCAGGAGTCAACGCTCCTTACCACCCACGTAAGCCTGCTCCATCACGGCATGCTCATAGTAGGCCTCCCGGCTAGTTTCAACGGGCTCGGCACAATTGATGAAGTTAGCGGCGGAAGTTTTTACGGCGCATCAACGATTACCGGGGCTCAAGGCGAACGCATGCCCAGCGAAAATGAATTGGCAGCGGCTCGATTTCAGGGTAAACGCACGGCAGAAATTGCGGCAAAACTCTCTTCTTAAGTCGCCTGGTCATCTGCTGCTGTCGAATTGATGATCTAGATGATCTTGATGATCAAGCAGAGGTGCTTTTCATGTATTTTGATCTTTTTGCCTCCGTTCCGAATACTTTTCTCTTCCATCGGGCGGGGGCATCTTTTTTTCCGCAGCTCAGCGTACTGCGGGGCGGCGGTCTCATAAAAGCACTGATCTGTTTTGACAATACAGATACGGAATATCGGTAACTGAGTTCAGCTTGCTTGGTAAATACATTCAGTTCCTTGGCTGCCGCTGAATCAGCAGCCAAAATCCAGCCCTTCTGCATCCCCAAAAAAATGCCTCCCCCCTCTTTCCTAACACAAAGCTTTGTGCCACCTTATTGGGAATTAAGGGAGCTTATTCCTTTCGGCTTAATGCATTTTCAGCAATACGCACAGGAATTAGGGTGTAGACTGATGCTGCGGTGAGAAGTTCGTCGATGGATAACTTCTCCTCAGTTCCATGACAGAGACTTTCATCCCCTGGACCAAATCCGACGCTGGGAATACCTGTTATTCCGCAGAGATAGGTCGCATTTGTGCAGAAATCCCATTTGCCGATGACGGCAGTATCTCCAGTAATAGCAGTATATGCTTCAACTGCTGATTTAATTATTGGATGGTCAGCAGGAAGTTCCCAGCTGGGGAAGTAATCCTCCTGGCTTATGGTGTGCCCGGTGTATGTTGTAACTTTTTCGGTATCGATAACAGCTTTGGCGCCGCATGTCTGCAGCAGGGGATTCAGTTCTGAGAGCAGTTCATCCTTAGTTTCGCCACGGGAAATTCGACGGTCAGCGAAAACTGTCACCTTACCGGGGATCGTGTTGAGACTTGGGGTACCGCATTCTACTTTTGTAACTTCTATGGTGCCTCCGCCGAGAAAGGGATCTTCGATAAAATCATTCTTATCGTTGATGCCCTGAATGAGCGGCAGGGCTTTGATGAGGGCATTTTCTCCCCGCCAGGCAGCGGAAGCATGGGCTGCTTTTCCCTGCACTTCCATCTTGATTAAAGCGCGTCCTTTATGTCCGCGGACTATACGCATGCCGCTGGCTTCTCCGACGATAATGGCATCAGGATGAATGTCAGAGGCTTCCTCCATCATTGCCTTAACGCAGCTTCCTTCTACATCCTCTTCGGAGATTGAGCCGGAGACCCAGAAGGTGACGTTGCTGCCGAGGCCAGTCTGTTTCAGAGCCGCACCGGCATACAGCATGGCGGAGAGGCAGCCCTTATCGTCGATGATGCCTCGGCCTTTGATGCAGTCATCCTCAACTAGGCCGGCAAGTGGATCAAAGCCCCAGTCGGCAGGGTCTCCTGGGGCTACGGTATCGATGTGAGCATCTGCAAGGATGCTTATCGGACCGTTTCCCATTCTCCCGAGGCAGTTTCCCGCAGAATCGATACGTACTTCATCGTAATCCAGTTTCTTCATCTGTTCTGCAAGCCTTGCGACGGCTTTTCCCTCATCATATGTCTGGCTTTCAATCCGCATTAAATCGGTAACAAACTGAACAATTTCATCTCGATGCTGCCGCATGAATGCTGAAATTGCGGATGCTGCCTTGTCTTTTTGCTTCTGTTTCATGTGTACCAAGCTCCTTTTCTGTTTTTTACATTTTCTCCATTGAGCCTTTCATTTTCTCAGCTGCCAGCCTGACCGCATCTATAATCTGGTCGTAGCCGGTGCATCTGCAGAGATTCCCGCTCAATGCAAGTTTGATGCGCTCGTCTGAAATTACTGAGGAAAGATTCTTGTCTGCTCTTCCATATTTCTTATACCAGGCGGCAGACCATGCTGAGGCATCTGCAGTGAGGGGATCTGTAATGCCGAATACATCCATCAATAAGGCCAGGGAACTTATGATCATCCCCGGAGTGCAGAAGCCGCACTGTACTGCTCCGGCCTCTATAAAAGCTTCCTGCAAGGGATGCAGTGATATCTGTTCCATGTTTTCCGCAAGCTGTTTGCTTCCTCTGAATTCTGCAATAGTGACAGTTTGCCGTTCTGTATTGCTGTCTGCCTGACCTTTGATGTGACGGTTTTTCTCACCGTTTTTCTGGTGATTTTTCTGCTTATCCGTAGTTCTGAAACCGAGTCCTTCAATTGTAACAATTTCCGAACCATCAGCAGTACCTGCCAGAATCATGCAGGAGTTGACTGGGCTGCCGTTCATTAGAACTGTACAAGCGCCACATTCACCTATGCCGCAGCCTTCCTTGGTTCCCATGAGCCCCAGAGTATTCCGCAGAAGATCCAGCAGACGATCCTCCGGATTGATGCCGCAGGTTACAGGTTTGCCGTTAATGTGAATAGAAATTATCTGCTTTGCCGCCGTTTCTTTATGCTTTGCTGCTGTCTCTTTATGCTTTGCGGTGGCATCTTGTCCCATTGATTCATTATGTTTTCTCATCATGCTTCCCTCTGTTCTAGTGTACATTGTATTCCTCCTGCAGCGGACCTTGCCAGATTATTCCGCACTCCGGACATAAGCGGATAAATTCCCTCATCAGGACGCCTTTTATGACTGGTTCCTTGTAGGGGGTACTCCATCTTCGTCCTGATCTTTCAATCATATATGCAGCTGCTTGTTCAGCGGCTTGAGAAAAAACAGACGCCGAAGGAGCTTGGCCCTTCAGAACAGCTTCGGCTGTGGGAAACCTGCCGGGGGTCGGCAGTGCTGATCCGATTGATAGGCGGGCTGATTCGATGATCTTACGGCTGTCAGGGGAGGGCATAGGGCCAGCAAGCTTAGCTTCGGTGCTGTTCACATCATTATGCTCCTTCCCACTGTGTTTTTGTTCCTGCTGAGTACCAGAAATTTTGAACATAAGAGAAAAGGTGAGGCGGGATTTTGCCGCAGCAGAACGTCGCATAAGTTTATAGAATGAACAGCGCCATGATGGTCCCGGTACTGCGACTCGGATGGAAAACAGAAGTTCATCGGGCCTGACTGCCGATTGTTTTGGTCTAGGAAAGCAGTCTGCAATGGGGACAATACGTTCATTGCCGTCGCAATTTACGAGCACAAGCTGAGCATTCAAGGTCAGCAGCGGTGGAACGGTATCGGCGCACTGGGCTGCTGTTACAATATTTCCGGCAATGGTTCCGCGATTTCGAATCTGCGGCGTTCCCACTGATTCCGCAGCCTGCTGAAGAATTGGTATCTCGCTGCGTATGATACTGCTTGAACTTAAGCGGGTAAATGTGGTTCCTCCGCCAATTTCAATATCCGGTTTGTCCAGATGATTTTCGTTAGGAGGGGCTGTGCTTGAACTGTGTTCTCTTCGGCGAATAAAAGACAAGTCCTGAACCGAACTTACGTCGATCAGAGTGTCGACTTCCTCGGATAGTAATTCGCTTCGGAGGGATATCATGAGATCAGTCCCTCCTGCAATATAGCGTGCCTGCCCCTGATACTTCTTCATGGAAGCAAGCGTTTCCTCAAGGCTGTATGTTTTTATGATCCGTTTAATTGCCATAATCTGTATCTCCACGACGGTATATTATTTTCATTAATGTTTTTCCAATACTCATACAGCAAATTGAAGCGTCGGCCTGCTGCAGAGCAAAAAGAATTCCTCTGATCATCTTTTTTCAAGCGATTTTCCGAGTACAACGCGTTCCAAGCTGAACGGTAGATCTCTCAGACGCTTGCCGGTGGCATGAAAAATAGCATTTCCAATAGTTGGAGCTGCAAGTTCAATTCCAATCTCTCCAATTCCTTTAGCTCCGTAGGGGCCTTCAGGATTTTCCGTTTCATACAGCTTGATATCCAATTGGGGGATATCCATAGCCGTCGGTATCAGGTAGTCATCAAAATTGAGGGTTTTGAGATATCCTTCATGCTCATGCATCTCTTCAAAGAGGGCATATCCAACTCCCTGCAGAAGTCCACCTGCAAATTGGCCGTATGCAAGCTGCGGATTGATTGCAGTTCCCAGTTCATAGCTGACGGTTATGCGGTCTACAGAAATTCTGCCGGTAACCGTATCTACTGTAATTTCGGCTGCTGCCGCTCCATGGGTATAGGTTTGATAGCAGTCACCCTGCTGCGTCTCTTCGTCGATGTGATAGAGTCCGGGGTTGTACCATCCCTGAGCCGATAGATTGGTTCCTAGGGGATAAATGCAATAATCTATCAGTTCGGTAAAGCTGCAGAGGAATTCTCCTGACCCTGTATCGATAAGGGAATCCCGGATGATGTCCAGGCGATCCTCCGGGAGCTCATGCTTCTTGGATGCCGCTGTGATAAGTCTTGTTTTGAGTCTGCAAGCTGCGTCAAGCACAGCACGGCCTCCTGATTGAGTCCCCCTGCTTGCTACAGTGGGGCCGCCGTCAAGTGTGATGGAGGTGTCAGAATGTCGAAAGGCGATTCTTCGGGGATCGATCCCTAGCGCTTCGGCTGCGATTTGGGCATGGGCAGTGCGCATTCCCTGACCCATTTCCGTATGTCCCGAAAAGAGCATCACTGATCCATCTCCACAAATGGTAATCATGGCGCTGGAGGTGTCCAGCCCCTCACCTCCAAGGCCGGAACCGCGGTAGGTTACTGCAAGACCGATGCCTCTGCGTATGCTTTGATCTTCGCCTGTCTGTTGTATGAGTTTTTCAGATTCTTCAGACCCCGCAGAGCCAACAGACTTAACGTTCCCAGGTATCCTGCCGGATCCAGACAATGGAACCTGCTCTGCATGCTCAGGCCATTCTAGCCACTTGCGGTCAAAATCCGCTCGATCGCAGGTTTCCCTGATCATCAGACCGAGGGGAGCAGAAATCTGTCCCTCCTTCAGCAGCTGCCCGCAGGATGTCGTGTCTCCTTCACGATAGACATTCATGAGTCGAAAATCCTTCGGATTCATCTTGAGATAAGCTGCCGCTTCATCTATCAGGGTTTCGATGCCGAACTGAATCTGCGGACCGGAGAAACCACGATAGGCTCCCCCGTATATAGTATTTGTGTAACGCCCAAAGACGTCGGCACGTATATTCGGTATGCGATAGGGTCCGGATGTATGAATGACGGCGCGCCAGTTAGAGAACTGCGCTTTGTTGTTATACGGGCCGCCCTGGCAGGTTACTTTGGCTTCGATGGCCGGTATTGTTCCATCATTCTGAAGACCTAAAACATACTCCATTTGAAAGGGATGTCGTTTACAGCTTTCAAGAAAACATTCCTCCCGGCTGAGGTCCATCCGAACGGGCCTGCCGGTTTTCAGGGCAAGGATGCTGCAGCGGGATGCCATCAGTACGGTACTTTCATCTTTTCCGCCGAAACTGCCGCCAATAGCAGTCAGCACGACACGAACATGGCTTTGCGGGAGCCCTAAAGCCTCGGCGGTGCTTTTTCGAAGGGTGTAGGGATTCTGCACGCATCCGTAGACCTCAACCCCATGATGAAATTGTGCCGGAAGTGCAGTAATACTTTCCGGTTCGATATAGGCCTGCTCCTGAAATCCTACGGTATACACCCGTTCTAGGATATGATCTGCTTGAGTCATTCTATCTGCGGTATTCCCTTTACGAAGAGGAAGATAAGTGTTCTCCATGGCATTATCCGGCATATCGGAATGCACCGGGGGAATATTGTTGTTATCTGCCTGTTCAAGGTTCCAGACACCGGGTATCGGTTCAATTTCATACTCAATCAGTTTCAGGGCCTTTTGTGCTGTCTTTGGTGAATCCGCGGCTACCGCTGCGATAGCATCACCAATATATTTTACCTCTGATTCAGCAAGTACCTGAAAACGCCCGTCAAGGACATTGCTTCCAGGAACATCCGCTGCTGTAATTACTGCTGCTACCCCGGGAAGGGCTTCGGCCTTGCTGGTATCAATATTGAGAATTTTTCCTCTAGGCATGCTGCTGTAGAGGGATTTTGCCGTCAATTCACCTGAAAACCGAGTATCAGCACCGAAACGGGCCCTCCCGGTAACTTTCTCCCACGCGTCAACCCGTTGATACTCCTTGCCAACATGAGAATATGCATTTTTCCAATACGATCCCTTCTTGTCTGAAGGATGATTTTGAAGCGGATTCTGAAGCGGATAGTGCTGAACAGGTATAGTTTTTTTAGGTGTTATACCATGTCGATTTCCGCTGTTTTCAGTCTTTCTGCTGCCCATGTATATTACTCCTCACAAATCTTTCCATAGTCTTTACACTGCATATGTCGCTGTAACTTGTGACTGCTAAGCCAATCTGGTAAGTCAACCTCTATGCTGTTTTATCTGATGATATAATCCTTCACCGCAGAAGTTACGGCCTGGAGATTTTCAACCGGAGTTCCCGCGGCAATAGAATCGCCGCTGCAGAGCATGAATCGATGAAAAGCCCCGGCTTCGGCAACCTGTTCCAGTTTCTCCCAAGCATAGGTATAGCACTCTTCAGGCGTCATACGCACCAGGGCAGGGGGTTCAAGTCCGCCGATTATAATTTTTTGAGAATTCTCTAAAGCACGAAGAGCATCTCCCGGCTCTAAATCTCCGGTTGTAGGGGGACAGACACTGTCGATACCTGTAAAGCGGTTCTTATCCAGCCGTTCTGTCAGAAGGGATATTTTACCGCACATATGGGCAATATGAATCTTACCCGCCTTCTTGATGATATCGGTATATTGGTCCAGAAAAGGCGACTCATAACGACTGTACCAATCCGGAGAAATCACCGTGGTACTTGTATCTTCATAAGTGATTACAACTGCGGAAGCCGAAGCCGGCGTCTCGGCAATGACTCGATATATCTCTTCATTCAGCCGGTTAATCCTGGAAAAGAGCTCTTCCATAAGCTCCGGCTTATCAAATAAGGCAAAAGTTGTCCGTTCCACTCCCATTTTGAACTGCAGCAGTTCCTGAATAGGAGTCAGCGGACCTGTTAAAGTTGCTATTCCGTCTTCTCCAATATACGCTGCAAAATCAGCTGCATCCTGATACCTCGGAATGACCTCCAGCGAGTCAATCAAATAGATGAAACGGCGGATATCCTCATCATTTTCGATCATATGCTTAGCGATATACTCCGTTCCATGGTGAACAGCAATCTTCTCAAAAAGCATACCAAGAGGTGTCTCCCAGCCTCGAACCGTGTACACCCCCTCTTTCTGCTGGAAAAATGTACAGGATTCGCTCCGGGTCTCATAAGCCATAACATGGCGATAGAGCACATCACCGCCGATAAGTCTGATTGTCTCGATTTCCGCCTGATTTAAGTCTTTCTGAAGAATCGGAGACAGCTTTGATGCTTCCTTTCTGGAAACAAGTGATGCAATTGGGTATCCCAAACTCGGCAGAGACTGTACATAATACCGACCGATCAGGGGAACCCAAGGCACCCGGTCGGGGGCTCTGCCTTCCAGAACTGCCTGAATGCGCTCCTTTCCGCTCATTTTTTCTGTTCTACTGCACATAACGAAAACTCCTCATGCGGAACATTAGCCTTTGACAGCTCCATTCACGATGCCGGAGATAATTTTCCTCTGCATGAAAATGTAGAGAATTATCATCGGCAGCGATGCGAGCAGCATAGCTGTAATCCCTAGGTTCCATTTGAACTGATACTGACCGAAGAACTGACCCGTGATGCCGATGGGGATTGTCTTGAACCGCTCGCTCTGGATGACAATTAAAGGCAGCAGAAAATCATTCCAAATATAGAGAGCCTGCAGAATAATGATGGTGCTGGTCATCGGCGTCAGCAGGGGAAAGATAATAGAAAAAAACGTACGGTTGATTCCTGCACCGTCTATACGGGCGGATTCTTCCAGGCTTCTTGGAATTGATTTTATATATCCATAATACAGATATATCGGCATTGGTGTTGCCATGGCAATATACACCAGGACTAATCCGGTAATACTGTCAATCAGACCAGTTGACTTCATGGTTTTAACCAAGGGGATCATGATGGCCTGAAAAGGGATAATCAGGGTCAGAATAAAGTAGTTCAGCAGGATTTTTGCTCCTCTGGACCGTTTTCTTGCTAGTCTCCATCCCGACATGGAAGCGAACAAGACTACAAAGAAGAGTGAACTTGCGGTTACCATTAAGGAGTTCAAAAACAGACGAAAATAGTTAGCATCCTCCCATACCTTGGTGATATTTTCCAGATAGAGCGATTTAGGAAAAGCTGCTGTAGTGAAGATAACATCCTTCAAAGGCTTGAAGGAGTTAATCAGCATGAAGTAGACGGGGATCAGCCAGATTACAGCGATCAGCGCCATGATGATTCCCAGGAAATTTCGGGAAGTTTTCTGTGTTTTCAGACTTTTCATAGTTCCTCCCCTTCAGTGACCTTTCGTTCTATGATGGTGATGAGTATAACCATCAGGGTAAGTACTATTGCTTTGGCAGTTCCCATGCCGAAATGCTGATAGACAAATGCCTCCCGATAGAGATTCAGCATAACCACCTCACTACTCTTTCCTGGTCCGCCGCCGGTGAGGGAGTAGATAACGTCGAAAATCTTCAGAGAACCTGCAACATTCAGAAATATACCGACGCTTACTACGGGCAGCATGGAGGGCAGCTTGATTTTCCAGAAGCTCTGCCATTGGCTGCAGCCGTCAATATCTCCTGCTTCTATCAGGGATTTGTCGATACCCTGAATTCCTGCAATGTAGATTGTCATAATATATCCAAGTCCCCACCAGACACTGACAATGACAATGGAGTAAACCACAATGTCTGGATTGCCCAGCCAGGAAGAGGCGATCCAGCTTATGCCTGTTTGCTCGGCTATAGTTGGAGCTATTTGAGTGAACATGAATTTCCAGATGAATCCGGAGACGACCATGCTGATGACGTTCGGCATAAAAATAGCTGCCCGGTAGATGTTATTAGCCCGAAATTTTGTCGTCAGGGAGAGCGCAAAGAGCATGGCCAGAACATTGGTCAGAATTACATTGAGAACGGCAATAATCAAAGTTCGCATGATTGATGGGAGAAAATATTCATCTTTTGTGAACATATCGATGTAGTTTCTGAATCCAATAAAGTTGATGCTGCTGCTGACCCCATCCCAAGAAGAGAGGGAGAGTCTGATGCCGTCAAAAAACGGGAAGGTGAACAGGAGCGTATAGACAAAAAGAATCGGTCCAATGTAGAGCAAGTCATAACGAAATTCATGAAGTTGTTTCTTATTGCATCGAGGAGATTTCATGGTTTCATCCTCCAAAAAAAGAGTGAGCCGAACACTCACGTGCGTGTATAGTATTCTTCAATATAGAGATTGCCGAAAGAACATATCCGGACATTCAGACAGGCCTGGAATTGTGAACTGGAGAATAGGAAGTATGCAGCATAGTCTCAGGGAGATTCCCCGAGACTATGCCTGAGTCAGCTTCCTGACCTAGTATTATACTGTCATTACTGACTGGATAATGATTTCCATTCAGCATCAAGCTTCTTGAGCATTTCATCCTTAGTTACTTCTCCCATCAGATATTCCTGCATCGCCAAGGCCTGATTCTGCCACCAGCCGTCGGGAGCATTGATATACTGGGAGTCTCCCATAACCTTTCCAGCTTCTGTCAGCTCGAATATGGACTGATTGACCTCATGGGCATCAAAAGGGATTCCGTAGGCGTTAATACTCTTGACTTCCTGGCTGAAAACTTCTCGTCCTGCACCATTTACCACGAAATCAAAGAACTTGTCAGCTGCTTCCGCTTCGGCATCACTGCCGGAAATGCAGAAATAGGCATCATAGTCGATGTAGAGCAGATTCCTGTCCGGGTCGTTGGTATAGGGAATGCCGGTCATTTTGGATTGAGCTACTACTTCAGGGGCAAGATCCATCATAGCATCCGCTGCCCAGGGACCCTGAATAATCATAGCTGCCTTTTCCTGAGCGTAGAGGCTGACGGAACCCATGAAATCAGTACTCATGTAGTTAGGCTGGCTGTAGTCTCTGAAAAGGTCGATAAAGTTGAATATTTCCTTGATTTCCATGTGGGAAGCCTCTCCGGCATCCATTCTCGGGCCGAAGTCATCACTGGCGAATACTTCATGTCCGCACTGATAGAGAAGGGAACCTACGGTCCATCCGTCTGCGGCGCCGCTGGCGAAGGGGTGGATGCCCATAGCTTCAATTTTTTGGCATGCTTCTGCCAGGCCGTCCAGTGTTTCGGGGAAGGTGTCGTATCCTGCGTTTTTAAAAATTTCAGTGTTGTAGATCAGTCCTCGGGCGGTTGTCAGCAGGGGTACCATATAAATATTTCCGTCTGAGAAAGTTATTGATTTCTTGAAGCTATCTGAAAGATTATCCATAACAGCGAAATCATTGACTTCTCTGATCTTTCCTGCGTCGAGATAAGGTTTCAGGGCTTTTTCTCCTGGAGAACTGGCGCACCAGATTTCTGGAAGATTTCCCGCTGCATCCTTTGATTTCAGAACGGTATTGTATTCAGTGCTGAGCATTTCAAAGGTCATATCAATATTTGGATTCTCTTCCATGAAGGCTTCTCCTAAAGCTTCATAGCCTTCGGCCACGGTGTCTTTGTAATGGAACATCAGCAGCTCCACGCTGTCTGCAGCGGCTTCAGTGTCCTGCTGCCCCGCGGCAAACAGTCCGGCTATAGGTATTAGAGCCAACACGACAAGTACCAGTACTAATTTTTTCATCTCTCATTCCTCCTTATAAATCATCCCCGTTGTACAGGGATTGTATACACGTTAAACTTTGTTTTTCCATAGCTTTAATTGGATTTTCCCAATATATGCTGTCTGTTCTATCATTAAAGTCTGCTTCCTGCTTATTTTTTTCCTGTTTACCTTTTTTTCATGAAAGTTCAAGCTGTCCTGCCCGGTAACGTTTCAGATACTCCATACAGTAGTGATCTTCTCCCAACAGGGTTTGTACTGCCGCAGCAGCGGTGCCGGTTGATGGAGTGAGCTCCACGTAAGCGGCGGTCTGACCCATAGCCGCCAGTACGGCGAGAAAAGCTGAATTGAGGGCATCTTCCTGGGGCAGACCGTAGGAGATATTGTTTAAGCCGCAAATGGTAGAATACTCGGGATACTGGCTGCGAAGTATGCGCAGGGTTTCCAGATACATTTTTCCGCTCAGGTGGTTCGTGCTGAGGGGGAACACGCCGGCATCAATAAAGATGTCTTTTCGGGGTATGCTGTATCGTTCAGCAGCTTCTTCAAGTTTCGGCATAAGTTGTATCCGATCCTGAACAGAAGCAGGTATACCTGTTTCGTCCTGTAGGATGACAGTTAGCTGACAGCGGAAGGATTTAACCAAGGGTAAGATCTGTTCCATACGGTGTTTCTCTAGGCTTGTTGAATTGATCATCCATTTGCTGAGTTCATTGGGGATGTCCTGCTTGGGAAAAAAGTGATCAAGTAACATGTGATGAGCTTCAGGATCAGGTGAGTCAACAACAAGGGATATTGGGCCGGCGGAATGTATTTCTTCAGCCATCCACAACAGGTCCTCTTTTTCCGAAGCGAATCGGCTGCCGCAGTTGAGAGCTATCCGCTGAGCACCGTAGTCTCTTTGCATCCGAACGATTTTAAGCAGGGTATCGCTATCTCGTTCATCTAGCATCGTGTTGATGCCCTCAACGCTGGTATTAAGAACGGCTCCAATAATCTCCATGGACATCCTTCCATTAAACTTAATTTATGAAAATATACTTGAAAGCGATTTCAACAATAATTAATGATACACTGACAATTTTTGATCTGTCAAGTTTTTTTTTCACAACAAATACAGCGTACCTTCTTATAAAACAGGTAAAGCTGGACAGGTGTTTTTATAAGTAAGAAAATTTTTTTATCTTTACTTTTTTGTAATTTCTTGAAAAATACAATTAAATTTCAAAAAAATGAAAAAATAACTTGAAAGCGTTTTCTTTTTGGGTTTATAATAGCCAGAGAAATTACCACTAGAGGCGAAGACAGTGAAAAAAATTATTACCGGAAAATTTGTGATTGTCAGTACCGATGATATCCGTAGAGATCATGCTGTTGTGATTGCCGACGATTGCGTGGAATCTGTAATTCCGGAAATAGAAGCTAAAGCCCTGTATCCTGAGGCTGAAGTAATCCGTTGCGATGATTGCGTTATATCACCTGGCTTTATCAATGGGCATATGCATCTTTACGGTGTGCTCTCCCATGGTATAACGCCTCCAGTTCCAGTAAAAGATTTTGAAGATTTTCTGCATAGGTTCTGGTGGCCTTTAGTAGAGAACAGGTTGGATCCGAAAATGATTGAAGCGGCGTCGAGATATGCTGTATGCGAGCTAGTTTCCAGCGGCGTCACGTCGCTCTGCGATATTTTAGAGGCCCCTGAGGCAGGAGCGGCCGGATTGGAGCGTGAGATAGAAGTGCTGAGGGAGATTGGAATTCGTGGAGTAATCAGTACGGAGGCCTGCGAGAGAATATCTTCCGCCAAGGGATACGACAATCTCAGGGATAATATTTTAATTGCGGAGCTCCTGAAGAATGATCCATTACTTGATGCTTGGCAATGCATTCATACAACGTTTACCTGTTCTGATTCTTTTATCAGAAACGCCTTTGGTAAGTATCGCGGGAATGATCACAAACCATGGTCAGCTGAAACACTGCAAGATAAGCCGCATAATAAATCGAAGAGAATACAGCAGGAAAAGCTGCAGGATAGTGGAAGGCTGGGGCTGTCTGCTGATGGGGCAATCCCTATTCAGCTGCATCTTAATGAAAGCCGCTATGAACCTGAACGGTGTATGAAGGAACGGGGGATGCGTTCTGCTGAATGGTATGAACATTTAGGTGTGCTCGGACCGCATCTGCTGGCGTCACAGTGCGTTCACTTATCAGATAGGGAGATTGAACTGCTGTCGCATTTCGGTGTCAGGGCTGTGCATCTTCCTTTGAGTAATTGCGAAGTAGGGGGAGTAGTGGCCAGAATACCTGAGATGCTGAAGGCCGGTATTCCCTGCGGCTTAGGGACGGATGGGTATATCAATGATTTCTTTCAAGTAATGCGAGCTGCATTTCTTTTTCACAAAGGGCATAGGGAAGATCCTGAAACTATGCCTGCAAAGACTGTCTGGGATATGGCTACCCGGGGAGGAGGGGCGGCAATCTATCCGGGGAAGAAAATCGGCGTTCTTACTCCCGGGGCTGCGGCGGACCTTATTGCAGTTTCCCTGAGGACCCTTCCCACGCCGGTGAATGAGCAGAATCTGTTTGATCAGCTGATTCTCTATTGCTCCCCCAAGGATGTCACTACCGTATGTGCAGCGGGGCGCCTCTTAAAGAGGGATGGAAGAATAGATATGCATGAAAACAGAACTCTGGAATCTATACGCTGGGAACTTCAGCAGGAGACGGAGCGATTGTGGACAATGAAAGCCTGATACCCCAGGCTGAGGGAGGACGAATGAATCATGAAATACGCTTTTGCGGAATAAGCTTGAAGAGCCCGGTAATTATTGGTTCCGGTCCGGCCAGTTATGCGGCGGAGGGAATGGTGGAGCTGTCTGAAGCTGGTGCAGGGGCTGTGGTGACGAAGACTATCAGGAACAGTCCTGCAAAAAACCCGTACCCCCATATTGCAAAAAGCGGAAGGGATTCACTGATCAATGCTGAAAAGTGGTCAGATCTTCCCGGAAGTCAGTGGGTTGAGAAGGAGATCCCCCAAGCACGGGATGCAGGTGTTACGGTGATTGCCAGTATTGGCCATACAGAGGAAGAAGCGGAGGTCTGGAGCGGTGCGGCTGCAGAGGCAGGGGCAGCCATGATTGAGCTGGTCTCCTACAAAGAAGAAACATTGCTGCCCATGATCAGAAAAGCAAAAGAACTTACTGATATCCCTGTTATTGCAAAACTCAGCCCTAACTGGCCGGATATTGCGGTCAGTGCAGAGCAGGCGGCGGCTGCAGGAGCAGATGCTCTGACGGTTATGGATTCTCTAGGTCCGGTTATGCGTATAGACATTGATACAGGCCGACCGCTTCTCGGCGGAGCAGGCGGAATGGGCTGGCTTACCGGGAGTTGTTTACTGCCTCTGACCATAGCCTCGATTGTACGTATACGGAAGCATCTTCAAATCCCGATTATTGGACTTGGCGGAGTGATGGTTCCTGAAGATGGAATTGAGGTGCTGATGGCCGGTGCTGATGCTGTCGGTATGTGCACCTATCCCTTGCTCAAAGGAAGTGGAAGGATCAGTTCTTTTCTCTCCAGGATGGACTCGCGGGTGGAAAAGATCGGCTGCAGTTCCTACAGCAGTCTGAGTGGAATTGCGCTTGATCAAATATGGGAAAAAGAACGGGCCGAACCCTTAACTTTTGCCTTTAATCAGGAGATTTGTGTAGACTGCGGACTCTGTGCACAGGTGTGCTCATATAAGGCAAGGCGAATCAAGGATCGTGTGATGGAGCTGGATGAAGAACAATGCAGATACTGCGGACTCTGTGTCTCGGTTTGCCCGACATCTGCCCTCACGTTTTACTAATCCTTACAGTAGGGAGAAATTTTTATGGATCAGAATAATAAACTGCAGAAGAGACCGGAGAGGGAACAACCATGGGATCAGATTGCGGTGTACATAGACCTTACAGAGAGATCAGTACAGTACAGAAAACTGTCTCGGGAATTGGTCGAAAATTATGCTGGAAGCAGAGGTATCGCGGCTAAACTGCTATATGATGCCACTGGGCTGGATACGGATCCCTTCGGTCCGGAGAACTTGCTGATATTTTCCGCCGGCCCCTTCACCGGAACCCCTTGGCCTACCGGAGCCAGAATGACAGTTACGGCAAAGAGTCCCGCCACCAATGCCTATGGATATTCAAATACTGGAGGATTTTTCGGGGCCAAACTGAGAGCCGCTGGATACGATCTGCTGGTAATATCAGGAAAGGCATCCTCCCCGGTATATCTGTATATCAGACCTGACGGAATCAAAATTCTCGATGCTGGTCCTCTCTGGGGGCGTGACACCGCTGAGGCGGACGAGTACCTGCAGAAACTGTATCCACGCTGCCGAACTACCGCCATCGGACCTGCGGGGGAGAATAGAGTACGTTTTGCCGCCATCATCAATGACGGAGGCAGGGCTGCTGGCCGCTGCGGTATGGGGGCGGTAATGGGCAGTAAAATGCTCAAGGCTTTAGCCGTGGATGTAAAGGGCAAGACGTCAGTGAGTCGTGCCTTTCGAGATATTGCCGTTCAGAAAAGTAGGCAAGTGACGGAGCATCCTGTAAGCCGGGAATACAAGAAGTGGGGAACTAGTATTTTGATGAACTTCAAAAATCCCCGCGGGGACTATCCTGCGCGCAACCACCAGGAGAGCCAGGCTCCTGTGCTTAGTAAGGTGAACGCTGAAGCAGTTAACCGCTACGTCTATAAAACTTCAGGCTGCTACGCCTGTCCCATACAATGCGCCCGACACTCCCGTGTTGAGGAGGGGCCCTACTCCTGCGAAACCCACGGCCCGGAATACGAAAGTGTAGTATCCTTCGGTCCCCTAGTGGGAAATGATGACATGGAGTCGATTATATACGCCAATGGACTCTGCAATCGCCTCGGTCTCGATACGATTTCTACAGGCGTTGTAATAAGCTTTGCTATGGAATGCGTACAGCGCGGGGTAATCGGAAAGGAGACGGTCAGTGCGCGTTGGGGGAGTCGTGACGATATCATCGAATTGGTTCATGCTATTGCTAATCGAAAAGGATTCGGCGATGTTCTGGCTGAAGGAGTTCGAAGAGCTGCTGCAGTAATCGGGCCGAAGGCTGAGCCCTATGCCCTCCATGTTAAAGGAGTTGAAACACCAGATCAGGATCCCCGCTGCAATCGTTCCCTGGGGCTTGGACATGTCACCAGCAACAGGGGGGCTGACCACTTATATGGACTCTGCACCATAGATCAGACGAAAAATGTCCGTATAGCTGAGAAATATTTTCCGGAAGCGGATCAGGAAGAAATCCTGGATGTTTTTAGTCAGTATTATAAACCGGAAATGCTGCAGCTTACGGAGCATTTTTCCGCGGTGAGTGATGCTTTAGGGGTCTGCAAGTTCTCCACCATCGAAGGATTTGCTCTGGAACCGTCGGATATAGCCGAAGGACTGCAGGTGATGATGGAGGATTCGAGCTATACCACAGAAAAGCTGATGCAGACGGCAGAGAGAATTGTAAATCTCGAACGTATGTACAATATACGCTGCGGCATGGACAGAAAAGACGATCAGCATCCGGAACGGTTTACTCGGGAGCCTGCGGTGATTTATGAGGAGAAGGACGGAGCTCTTACGGACCGAGTGGTCAGAGACGGTCTTCTGGTTGATTTGGATCCGATGCTGGATAGGTATTATGAGCTTCGAGGCTGGGATTCCCGGGGGATCCCTCGGGAGAAAAAGCTCAGGGAACTGGGCTTATAGGCAGATCAGGAAAGATAATCATGGACACAAAACCTTGCATATTAATGAAATATCGGGAAGAAAAGGAAAGAATTTTAGAGGAGGAAATACAGATGCATACAAGTTTACAACGAAAACACCTGTTACGGACACAGGACTGGACTGTTGAAGAGCTGGAAGCGCTCATTCATGTTGCTTTCAGACTGAAGGAGGAGCGACGCATGGGCATACCTCATGACCAGCTTCTTAGGGCAAAGACCTTTTTTATGCTCTTTTTTGAGGAGTCAACCAGAACTAGGAATGCCTTTGAAGCAGGCATCCATCAGCTCGGCGGGCATGCCCATTTTCTTACCCCCAAGGCTACCCAGATCGATCACGGAGAGACAGCCAAGGACACCATCAAGGTGCTTTCCCGCTATGGTGAAGGAATTGGTGTGCGAAAGACCTTCGGAACAGGATTTGCATGGATGGAGGAACTGGCCAAATGGGCGGATATACCGGTAGTGAATATGCAGTGTGAGGATTATCACCCCACACAGGTTCTGGCAGACCTTATGACCATCAAGGAAAAGTTTCAGAATGATCTGAAAAAGAAAAAGATTGTTGTCTCCTGGACATCCGCACCGAATTATATACGCCCCCTCTCCATGGCTCATTCCCTCGTCATGTGCATGCCTCGTTTCGGAATGGACGTTACCCTGGCGCATCCCCCTGAATTTAAGCTGAAGCCGGAGGTGATGAAGCAGGCGAAAATGAATGCCGAAGCGGGGGGAGGAAAACTCGAAGTTGTCGACAGCATGGAGGAAGCCTGTCAAGAAGCAGATGTGGTGTATGCCAAAGGCTGGGGTCCCATCATGCATACCGATGATGAGCAGGAAGGCATTGCCATTATTGACAAGTATAGGGAGAACGGCAGCATGGATTGGGTTGTAGACAAGAGAAAAATGGATCTGACGAATCCTGGTTCTATCTATATGCACTGCATGCCCTTTGACAGGGATATAGAAGTTACCAGTGAGGTAGTAGATGGACCGCATTCTGTAGTATATGATGAAGCAGAAAA
>JAIPFQ010000025.1:0-18329 GCA_021736605.1 Spirochaetales bacterium
ATTTATTGATTTCTCCGAAATACATTCTCGTGATCTACGCGCTGAGGATTTCTCTCAAGTACTCTCCTGTTATTATGAACTATTCAGTGATCGAAAACCGTTTGTCCTTCTTGATGAGATTCAAGAACTCGTAGATTTTGAGCCGGCTTTGAAATTTCTCCTGAACCAAAAAATACCGGTTATTATCACCGGATCCAACTCAAAAGCTCTTGTCCCTGACATGTCAAGCATGCTGCGGGGGAAAGTGCTGCCGTTTCATCTCATGCCGCTCTCATTTTCAGAATATCTGAAATTTTCCGATGTGAATTTTACGGCCGCTGAACTCTACACAGAAAAAGGACGAGGACTATTTTATCGGGAATTGAACCAATTTCTCAATTGGGGCGGTTTCCCTGAAGTGGTGCTTACTAATAATCTTGATCTCAAACAACATCTTATCATGTCCTACATTGATACTATGCTTTTTCGAGATGTAGTAGAACGCCATAACATTTCCAATATCCTTGTCCTGAATGAGTTATTTTCCCGAATGGTCAATTCATTCACAAAAGAGTTTTCAATCAATAAGTGCTATAACATCATGCGGAGCCAAGGGATTAAAGTAGGAAAAGATACACTTCATCAGTATGCAGCGTATCTGGAAGAAACGCTTTTTATTTACCAAGTTGAAAATACCTATAGCCCCCGTCTTCAACCGAAAAAAATATATCTTGTTGATAATGGCTTGTATCATTATAAGAAGGGAATGGTAGAGGATCGAGGTAAACTATTTGAGAATAGAGTTTTTCTCGATTATTATATGAATCATTCACGAATGCAATTCATTAAAGATCGGGATGGTGAGGTGGATCTACTTGTTCCCGATACGAAAGAGCTCATTCAAGTCACATTATCTCTTCACGAAGAAAATTTGCAGCGTGAACTGGCAAGCCTGTTGAAACAGCACCGTTTTCAGCCGTCAAAGAGAAATCTCATTACCTATGAAGCAGGAACTAAAGCAGATATTACAATACCGAATGAAATTACACATTATAGTTATATTGATATTTTCTTAGGTTCACGTTAATGACATCACTAGGTTTAAAGAAATCACTAGGTTTAAAGAAATCAATTAGGGTTAAAGAAATCAATTAGGGTTAAAGAAATCAATTAGGGTTAAAGAAATCAATTAGGGTTAAAGAAATCAATTAGGGTTAAAGAAATCAATTAGGGCACCAGGAACCGATGATAAAATTGCATTTGGTCTCGGAGAAAGAATCCACAGGGTTTGGATTTGGTCTCGGAGAACAAATCCACACTTTCGGAGAACAAATCCACACTTTTTCAAGCAGGTGGGCGGAACGCAGGCGTCAGGCATCAGCAAAAATCCGGAAAAATTGAAAAATTGAAAAATTGGAAATCGTCTTGAAATTGGAAAATGTCTCGGGGAGAGCTAGAAGAAAGAAATTGCAAATCGTCTCGGAGAACAAATCCACATCGGAGAAAGAATCCACTCGGTTTGCAGTTGGTCTCGGTGACGGGAAGCAATTTGTTTGAACTTCAGTTCACGCTCCGCAGCAGCGCTTGTATTTTTTGCCGCTTCCACAGGGACAGGGATCATTTCTGCCGGGCTTTTTTGCGGTTGTTACAGGAGTTTCAGCAGGGCTAGCGGCTTCATCGTATGTGAATGAGGAGGAGCTGTGCAACTGGGGTTTTGTTCTCTCAAGATAGGAACTATAGAGGTTCTTTAGAATCTTATGGCGTTTTTTCAGCTCGACTATATAAGAGGGGAATGCTGAAGTCCAGGCAGCAATGAACTTTTTCTGGTCAGCTTTCGGGAGCGAGGGATCCTGCTCGTACGATGACCCGTTACTCTTTTTGAACGATGACCACTTATTCTTTTTGTAGTCGAACATTGCAGTATATACAGGTTTCTCCTGATCCGTGGGAGTTTCTACCGATTGAAAGCCAATCATCACTTCTGTGCAGCGACATGTCGGAGAAAAGCAGTAATGATCGAAGGCCGCAAACGCCTCCCCATCAACCGTGAAATCCACAATTTCTGCAAAGGGGAATACTTCGCTATAGGGGAGAAGCTCTCCCTCGGCAATATCAATCTGGGAGAAGTCAACTTCAAGACTCATAGGATCCTTGATGTTTTTGGTTAACCACGTCTTGATGGTATGATGTAAAGCGGCAAATTCAATCCAGTGTTTTTCTCCTAACTCTCGGATAAAAGCGCTGGTGAATTTTTTGAGCTCAATATCATCTTTACGAATTTTTGAAGTGAGTTTTCGCTTTTCAGTATCAATTGTAAATCTGAACACAGGAGCCTGATCTGATTTATTGGAATTGTCACTCTGCTCAAATATCAAGAAACCCAGCTCACCACAGGTGCAGAGCGGGTTAGTACAGGGTGAATATACATCGGCAAGAAAATGGCGATTTGAAAAAAAACTGTCTTCAAGGGTAATAGTTAGAGCTTTTTTTATTGTATTGCCGTTCGTTATTTCTATTTCTCTCTTCATGGCATATCTCCATTGATTAACTGATAATGAACAGGACGTAATTCCAGTGCTGAAGACCAGGTGCGTAATTCTAATGCTGAATTCCAGTGCTGAATTCCAGTGCTGAATTCCAGGTGCTGAATTCTAATGCTGAAGACCAGGTGCTGAATTCCAGGTGCTCAAGACCAGGTGCTGAAGACCAGTGCTGAAGACCAGTGCTGAAGACCAGTGCTGAAGACCAGGTGCTGAAGACCAGGTGCTGAATTCTAGTGCTGAAGACTAGTGCTGAAAACCAGGTGCTTAAGTCCAGGTGCTTAAGTCCAGGTGCTTAATTCTAATGCTGAAGTCCAGGTGCTGAAGTCCAGGTGCTGAAGTCCAGGTGCTTAAGTCCAGGTGCTTAAGTCCAGGTGCTGAAGACCAGGTGCTGAAGACCAGGTGCTGAAGACACAAACTTGCTTCAAACTCTTTATAACACGGGATAGAAGGCTTCACAATAATTTTAATAATTTTATTTGAAGTTTTTTCTTCGATCTTGTCCGAAAGTGATATTGTCAAAGTATAACGGAAGTTTTTTTCTCCGGTTCCTGGTTGAGGTTCTGATTGAGGTTCTGATTGAGGTTCTGATTGAGGAATTTTTCAGTGCGGGTGCTGTGTGCAAATCGTCTCGGAGAACAAATCCACAGGGTTTGCATTTGGTCTCGGAGAACAAATCCACACGATTTGCATTTGGTCTCGGAGAACAAATCCACATCTTCATCGGAGAACAAATCCACATCTTAAGGTCAGTGGGCAAAACGTAGGCGTCAGGCATCAGTAAAAAGGGTTAGAAATTTTTTCGGAGGTTTGCAAATCGTTTCGAAGAGAAAATGCGCACTTTTTGAACTCAAATGCAAAAAAGTAAACAAAATTATATTAATATGCAATGTAGTTCAAAAATGTTGACAGTTCTGTTGGTGAAGCTTATACTGTTTTCATGATATCACGACCGCGCTATATGGAAAAACTGAAGAAATTGAAGGATACGGATCTCATTAAGGTTATTACGGGCATCAGACGTTGCGGTAAATCGACACTGCTGCAGATGTATCGTGATTACCTGCTGAGCATCGGCGTGCGCGAAAACCAACTGCTGTCAATTAATTTCGAGGACATGGACTATGCCGAGTTGGCTGATGCGGTAAAGCTTCACGCTTATATCAAGGAAAAACTAGCCTCCAATTCCAATCAAGCTGCGGTCTCCAATTCCAATCAAGCTGCGGTCTCAAATTCCAATCAAGCTGCGGTCTCAAATTCCAATCAATCTGCGGTCTCCAATTCCAATCAATCTGCGGTCTCCAATTCCAATTCGAAGAATTACATCTTTCTTGATGAAATCCAGAATGTCATCGATTTCCCGAAAGTTATAAATAGCCTGAATACGCGCAGCGATATTGATCTGTACATTACCGGATCGAATGCGTATTTGCTCTCAAGCGAACTAGCGACGTTTCTGTCCGGCAGGTATGTGGAAATTAGGATGCTTCCCTTGTCATTTAAAGAGTATTTGTCGGCTATCGAGAGTGGGCAGTCATCGATGTCTGCCACATCTGCCGTGATGAACTCTTTCTCTGCTAAAGGAAGCGGGCCGTCATCAATCGAAAATTTCGGTAATGAAAGAAACATGAGAGACACGGGGGGTTTGCATGATGGGATACATGCGAGAAGGGCATTCAATGATTATGTTCGGTACAGCTCCTTTCCCTATGCCGTGGTGCTTCGGGATAAACCGGAAGTTTTGAGGGACTATCTCCAAGGTATTTACAGTACAGTGCTCATCAAAGATGTGGTAACAAGAAACAGTATATCGGATGTGTTGATGCTGGAGAGTGTGGTCAGGTTTCTGTTTGATCGAGTCGGGAATTTGATATCGATCAAAAAGATTGCTGACACTATGAGTTCAGCCGGGAGAAAAATATCTTCCCACACGGTAGAGAAATATATTAGAGCTCTGCTGGATAGTTTTATTTTTTACCGGGTTGGACGATTTGATATCAAAGGACGTGAACATCTCAAAACTTTGGAAAAATACTACTGCGCTGATATCGGGCTTCGGTATCTTCTTCTCGGGAGCCGGGCTGGTGATATAGGGTTTGTGCTGGAAAATATCATCTATCTAGAACTGCTTCGGAGAGAAACCGAGGTTTATGTCGGTCGGATAGCACATAACCGGAGAAAAAATAAACTGAGTTCAAATAGCTGTTCAGAAAAAAACCGAACAGTAGACAATCAGGCAGCAAATAACGAGACAGCAAACAACAAGACTCCAAACAACGAGACACCAAACAACAAGACTCCAAACAACGAGACACCAAATATTGAGACTCCAAATATTGAGACAGCAAATAATGAGACAGCAAATAATGAGACAGCAAATAGGGAGACACCAAATAGAGAGATTGATTTTGTGACGTTTGATGAACGTGATGAAAGCGGGTATACGTATTATCAGGTTGCAGCAACTGTGCAGGATCAGAAAACGCTTGAACGCGAGCTGGCTCCGCTTCTTTCTTTAGATGATCACTACCCGAAATTTATCATCACGCTTGATGAAGACGTGCCGGCTGATTACCGAGGCATCAAAGTCATCAATGCACTTGATTTTCTTCTTCAGTCGTGAGGGGCCTGACGCGTGAGCACGAGCCTGGCTTTTACACAAAAAAAATTATTTCTTTCTGCAGAAAAAATTTGACTCTCCAGAAACCCTCGTTTTGTGGACGTTTGTGTATGTGGAAGTGCCAGGCACATGCCCCCGTCGGGCCTACTCATTTAAGCTCATACGTGTTGTGGTAAGCCACCGACTCAACGGCGCGCACACCTGATTCCAGCAGGATCTTCTTGAGGTGCTGCTGGGCATCCGGCTCTCCGTGCACCAGGAAGACCTTCTTGAGTCGATTCAGATCGAGCTGCTTGATATAATCTCTGATCTCACTGTAATCAGCATGGGCACTGAAGGCATCGATAGATTCCACCCGGGCTTTTAGGTTGTAATGGCCGCGGAATATGCGAATTCTTTTTTGTTTCTCCTTGATGCGTCGGCCGAGGGTGTGAGCTGCCATATATCCGACAATCAAAATGGTGTTTCGCGGATCTTCAACTGTCCTGAGAAGATGGTGACGAATTCGACCCGCCTCGCACATGCCGTCTGAGGCGATGATGATAGCCGGGCCATTGACGTTATTTATCTCTTTTGACTCTTCTACACTGGCCGTGTACTTCAGGTTGTTGAACCCGAAGGGGTTTTTGTGGTGCTTGATGAAGGCATCATGCGTCTCTTTATCATAGCATTCGGGGTGGACCCGGAAAATTGAGGTAGCATTTGTTGCCATCGGGCTGTCGACAAAGATCGGGATATCAGGGATGCTGCCTCGATCGGTGAGTAGGTGGAGCATGTAGATCAGTTCCTGGGTTCTCTCTACGGCAAAAGCCGGGATGATGATCTTTCCGCCTTTTTCGGCTGTGGAAGAGACGATATTGGCGAGCTTCTTGAGGGCGTCATCCTGATTTTCATGAAGCCGGTCGCCATAGGTGCTCTCCATGATCAGGTAATCGGGATCGGGGATTTTCTGCGGATCCCTGATGATCGCCTTGTTGTTTCGCCCCAGATCTCCCGAGAAGGCAGCACGAATCTCTTTTCCCTCATGTTTGATGTAGAGGACCGCAAGCGCAGATCCGAGGATGTGTCCGGCATCAACAAAGGTGAGTGTGGTATGTGCCGCAATGGGAAGCGGTCTGCCGTAGGAGACGGTGATAATCTGATTGGCTGCGGCAATGGCATCTTTTTCATCGTAGAGCGGTTCGCCTTCAAAGGTCTCCCCGGCCTTTTTGGCCTCTTTACGCAGAAATTCGATATCGCGGGCTTGTATCTTGGCGCTGTCCATCATGATGAGGGAAGCGAGATCCCGGGTGGCGGGGGTTGCAAAGACATTGCCGTTATACCCGTCCTTTATCAGCAGCGGAAGCATCCCGCAGTGATCAAAATGGGCGTGCGTGAGTACAACGGCATCAACGCCGCTAACATCCGAGTCGATGTTCCGGTTTTTCCGCTCAGCTTCAGCCCGCCGTCCCTGAAACGCCCCGCAATCTATCTGGATGACCGCATCCTCAGTTTCTAGATAGTGGCGGGATCCGGTTACTTCTCCGGCACCGCCTTTTGAATACAGTTTTATTCCCATCATTTATCTCCTACTGCTCATTCATGTATACTAACATGTAATGTCAAGCAATCCTGCGTTTATCTATTTCTCTCGCCCTAAGTAAGATAAGGCTAGATTTACCAGCGTAAAACCAGATCTCTCAACGCTAAACCAGATCCCTCTAAAAAAGTGTATACCATTGTGTGCTCATAGTATAGCGGGGAGCCTGGCTTTTACACATACACAAATGTGGATTTTTTCTCCGAGACGTTTTCCAAACCATTTTGTTGATGCCTAAGGCCTGCGTTCCGCCTACCTGCTTGAAAATGTGTGGATTTTTTCTCCGAGACCAAATGCAAACCGTGTGGATTTTTTCTCCGAGACGGAATGCATTCCAGTGGACGGAACGCAGGCGTCAGGTATCAGCATGAAAAAGGGGGAAATAGCGGGAGCCAGGTATTTTGTTGATGTGAACCCATAATAGGTTTGATGTGAACCCATAATAGGTTTGATGTGAACCCATAATACGTTCCATTAAATAATCCAAAAAAATATCAACAAAAATCCAATTTCTTTTCGATTGGAGTTCCAATTGCCTTTGATCTGCTGTGGTTTTAGAAGACGCCAAGCAGCTCAAGTAAACATTATGTGCAAAAAGTAGACAAATGAAAAAAAATAGAAAATGTATATAAAATAAGTAGACAAATAGCCGGGAAAGTGTTAATTTGTTAACAGGTAAATTAACTCTTTCCTGGAAAAAATATGACAATTGGAAATCGAATAAAACAAAGAAGAATAGCTCTAGGTTATACATTAGATGATGTAAAAGAATTATTGAAAGCTGATGGTAGTCCAATTTCAAAGGCATCTTTATCAAAATACGAATTAGATAAGAGCATTCCAAAAGCATTGAATTTGTATAATTTGTCAAAGGTATTAGGTGTTTCATCTGAGTATTTTCTTAAAAAGAACAATTTTGAGATTAACTGGATAGCTTTCAGAAAAACAACGAAATTAACGAAAAGAGAAGAGAATAGAATTAAATCAATAGCTAAAGAGCAAGTTGAAGCACAATTATTCTTAAATAATATATTAAATATTGATAATAGTGAAATAATACTTCCCAAATATCAAGCGAATTCATTTGATGAAATTGAAGAAATTGCAGAAACTATACGAGAAGAATGGAAAGTTTTTAACTGGCCCATAGAAAGTATAACAAGTTTGCTTGAGGAACAGGGGATATTTGTTGTTGATATAGAGTCTGATTTTAGTTTCGATGGCTTGTCCGGAATTGTAGATGATTCCAAACCTGTAATAATAACTGTTGGAGAAAAGAGTATTGATAGAAAGAGACTTAATCTATCTCATGAATTAGGTCATTTAGTTTTAGATAATAAAGATCTTGATGTTGAAAAAGCCGCATTTAGATTTGCTGGCGCGTTTCTAATAGAAAAGGGATCATTGTATAAAGCAATGGGAAAAAAGCGACGAAATATTGACATAAGAGAATTGCAGTTATTGAAAGAAGAATACGGTATTAGCATTCAAGCATTAATTAGACGTTGTTACGATTTAGATATAATCAATCATGCTGAATTCAAGAGATTGAATATATATATGAGAGCAAATAGAATGCATATAAATGAACCTGGAAAAATTCTCCACAAAGAAATCCCAATTAAAATCAAAAGAAAATTATATCGGGCAATCTCGGAAGGTTTAACTACTGAATCAGAAGTTCTTAGTAGGTTTCCAAACTTATCAAAGGATTTAAATAGGGACATTATGAAAAATGATTGGAATAATGAAAATGAAGAAGAAAAGAATAAAGCTTTAAAAGAATCAGCAAAGAAATTATTAAATGAGTATAAAGATAATGGCCCATTAATGGATTTTGATATATACGATGACATAATGGAATTATAATGAGTCCTCAGAAAGGTGAGATATGGATGGTGAGATTTGACCCCAAAATAGGTTCAGAGATTGGCAAGAAACGTCCTGCTGTTGTAATGAGTAGTGATTCAATTGGGATATTGCCATTGAGGATTGTTGTTCCGATAACATCCTGGCAAGAAAAATTTAGTAGTGCTCCCTGGTTAATAAAAATAGAAAAAGATAGGCAAAATAATTTAAAAAATGATTCTGCCGCTGATACATTTCAAATAAAGTCAATTTCAAATGATCGATTTATTAATAAGATTGGTAATCTGACAGATAGTGAAATTAAAGAGATAAAAATGGGAATAAATTTATGTCTTGGTTAATTGGAACATATAAGGCCTCTAGATGTATAAAGCTTCCCGATGTATAAAGCTTCCCGATGTATAAATCTTCTAGATGTGTAAATCTTCTAGATGTGTAAGGCATCTAGATGTCAAGAACAAAGATGAGTCGGACCCTCTATGTTTCACAATAGTTGAACCACTTAATTAAAAATAAAAAGTTCAACATGTTTTGTGTTGATGTGAAAGATACGCTTGATTGCAATCGGATGCGCGTGCATACCAAAGCAGCCATGCAGGGGAGATTATTCATCCAGTTTGTAGCGCTGATTTTGCTTACCGAACTGAAAAAGTTTATTCGTAGGTATACAAATGATCTAGGAAAATATGCCGGAAACTGCAAAATGCTGCTGCAGAGAGTTGCATCATTTTCACGGATAACTTTTTCTTGCATCATTTTCACGGATAACTTTTTTGGGAAAATACAAGGATACCTATTCTGCTCCTATTAAGGGACAGGAAGCAATTCACTCTGCTTTGGGTATCGATTATCCGAAAAATTCTTGAATATGCTTAAACACATGCTTAAAACATACTTTAATCTGCGCGAACTTTTGCCTTTTATTGTTTCTTGAATTGGTAAGGGCATGATCCCGGCAAGAATCAGGCAGTGGCTGTTCATCGCAAATAATCCTAATCACATCTTCCAGCTTTTTCGGGTCGCAACCTCAGACTTAGGGATGCCCATTTGTTTCAGTTCATAAATTAAATTCATCTTGTTTTTAGTACGCAGTAATCGAGTAGTCATTGGTCGTCTACTTGGTAACATAAGTTTTGGTAACTGTATGATACCGTAGTATGGCGACCGTTTATAGATTATGAAAAAACTACTTACCATAGTGTTGAAAATTCTCCTTACCCCCTTATGGGAAAATAAAATCCACTATAGTCTCTATAGTAGGGGATATAGTTTTCATTATAGAACGGAAAATAAAGACCACCAGCCGATGCTCAAGCGTGTCTCCTACCTGCTTCAGGGCAAGGGCCATAAAGAACTGTCGGGAGCATTTGATTACTTTAAAGTTGTTAGTCCTTTGGCAGCGAGGAGATATTGCCTCCTCTGTCACAGATGGGATACTGATACATGGGTTGGATTTAGATTCCTAACAAGGAATCCTAATACATGGGTTTGATTTCGACTCCTAACAAGGGATACTGATACATGGGTTGGATTTCGATTCCTAACAAGGGATATTGATACATGGGTTGGATTTTGATTCCTAACAAGGGATACTGATACATGTGTTGGATTTCGACTCATAGCAAAACTCCTGGCAAAACTCCTGGCAAAACTCCTGGTAAAACTCATAGCAAAACTCATAGCAAAACTCCTGGCAAAACCCTTAACAAAACCCCAAGGACCGACTTGTCAAGCCGACCTTCACTTTTGCAGGACAACAGATGGAAACCGGATATCTTTCCGGCAAAAAACATGATAGAGTATCAACTACATCCAGTGCTCTAATATGAGTCTGATGGTGCAAAAGAGAGCCTTGAAGAAAAACGATACGTGGAGTTTGTATCGATGCATATCGACGATTTTGAAGAAGATTTCTTACCCCAGATACTATTTCGCGGATTTGACTACTACAAGCGGGCACTGGTGCAGAACCTTTCTCGTTCAGGGAATGTGTGGACAGCCCAGGTAACAGGGGGTAAACGCTATACTGTGGAAGTTGAGTTCTCCCAAAATGGAAAGATCACCGACCTCTCATGTGACTGTCCCTACGACTGGGACTCATTCTGCAAACACGAGGCCGCTGTACTCTTTAAGCTGCAGGATGTGCTTATGGATGAGGAGCCCGAGGAGGGGAGTATTGCCGAACAGGTTAAGACCCTCTCGCTTCTGGAAGATCTGTCGCGGGAGCAGCTCATCTCCCTGGTCAGGGAAATGGTGGAGCTGAAGCCTGAACTTGGGTTATTGGTGCGAGCTATAGCCGCAGAACCTGAACATGAGACAGGGACTGCTGATAAGCTGAACATTGTTGATGAACTTATCACTACGGTTCTTAAGGAACTGCAGGTCTTTGACGCATACAAGGCCGACCGGCTCGGATATTTCGATATACCCGACTATCCTGATGGGTTGCTCCAGAGGGTTTTTAGCCTATTGCATGAATCCCTGTGGGGAGGGAAGTATCAGGAAGTAATCGCTATAGCCTCAGTTTTGCTTGGACGTGTGGCTGAGGCCTGCTATGAGGGAATTGACTGTGATGGGGAACTAATGACAGTCTATGCGAAGGGCTTCGATTTTATTGTAAAGGTTTGCGCCCTTGATGAGCTAACCGATGCCCAGAGGAAAGAGTTTATAGAGGACCTGCTGAGCCTTTCTTCTGAAGTAGCATGCTTTGACGTGGTTGGCTGGGAATACGACCTTATCGAACAAGCTAATTATCTCTGCCGGGAGACTGCACATACTGAAGTAATCGAAAAATTCATCGAAAAGCAGGTAGAAGAAGAACAGGTAGTAGATCTCCATTCCAGCTACCGTAAAAAGCGGCAACTTCTGCTTCTCTATCACATCTACAAAAACAGCAGACCGAAAGAGTTTGTTGATGAGTTTCTCTTTGAACATATCGACTTTCCGGAATTACGGAAACTGGCAGTTGATAGGGCTGTGGATGAAGGACGGCTCGATGGTGCCGAGGCGCTGGCACTTGAGGGTGAGCGCCAGGCCAGGGAGAGGCTGGCTTTCGGCTTGGAAAATGATTTTATGCTCAAGCGGTGCTGCATTTATGAGATTGCCGGACTGACAGAAAAGCTGAGGGCTGTTTTACAGGATATGCTTTTTTCTTTTGGTGATTTTGACCTCTTTGACCGCTACAAGAGCACATTTTTACCCCAGCAGTGGCCTGCAGCCGCCTCTGATTTGCTTATACAATACGCAGAGTTGGAAGAATCGGAGCCGGGTCTCTTTCGCCGCGATCTGTACGCGAATATGCTCCTTGCCGAAGAGCAGTACAAACAGCTGTATGACCTGGTTGCCGCCCATCCCCAGATGGTCCTGAATTATGATGAGGTGCTGCTGCCTGAGTATACCGAAGAGGTTTACAGCATCTACTCAACGCTGATTATGCAGCGGGCCTCGGAGGCTGCAAAGCGCACCGAATATCATCGGGTGTGTGGGCTGATCGGTCGATTGAAGTCCATCAATGGTGAGCGGGAAGCCGAGGCGTGCAAAAGTGAAATTCGTGCACATTACTTTCGCAAACCTGCCTTTATGGATGAGCTGCAAAAAGTATAAAAAGGGCTCGAAAGAGTATAAGAAAAGCTCGAAAAGAGTATGAAAGGGCTCGAAAAGAGTATTAGAAAA
Source organism: Spirochaetales bacterium (assembly GCA_021736605.1). Lineage (GTDB taxonomy): Bacteria > Spirochaetota > Spirochaetia > PWKH01 > PWKH01 > JAIPFS01. The sequence continues at coordinate 12,260 of JAIPFQ010000025.1, forward strand.
GCTCGAAAAGAGTATGAAAATGGAGGTCACTATTGGCAAAAACTACACAGAATGCAGAGGATACCAAGCGAGGCAGGAAGATGGTAGTCCATCTCGACGGGCACCAAGCCCTGCAGATTCTCAGCGTGCTCGTCAGAAAAAGCGCGTCCACTGCAGCCGCAGCAGCCAGAATTGCTGACGAGCTCTTTTTACAGATAACACCAGAAGAGGTCGGAGAGCGCCTCTTTCAAAACCTTGACAACCTTGAGATTGAGGATTGCTGGGATGCTTCTGGCAAGCAGCGGGGAGGAGGGTATCTTGATCCGGTAGATGCTGCTTACGATATGATGGCCGATGTGGTAGAAGAGTTCATCTACGATATGGAAAAAATGCATGATATGGGAAATCACGCCGAAGAGCTTCTTACTCTTGAAGGAATTCTGCTGGGACTGCAGCAGTTTAATGAAGAGGCCTCTACCCAGATTATCGACTACCTGCAGGATGACAGTGAATCGTTTGCCCATGATGCAATCGGGAACTGGTTCAAAAGGAACCCTGATGATATCGAAAAACATGCGCAGCTGCAGAAGTTCATTGAGGACCAGATATACGGATGGAGTTCAATCTACAAATACCATAAAGAGAGAAACAGAAAGGGTTCCTGATTACGAGTTTAAGGATTAACGGACGCTGTTTTTTTGTAGTAAGATGCAAAAACTATGGTTATTAATATTTTATAATGATATACACGGTTTGGAAAACGTCTCGGAGAAAAAATCCACATTTTCAGGCCAGTGGGCAAAACGCAGGCCTTAGGCATCAGCAAAATGGGTTAGAAATCGTTTCGGAGGTTTGGAAATCGTCTCGGAGAACAAATCCACAAAGCAAGCAAACAAGCAAGCAAACAAGCAAACAAGCAAACAAGCAAACAAACAAGCAAACAAGCAAACAAGCAAACAAGCAAACAAACATTATGCACAATACACCATGCTCCTACCGCAGCACCTACCGCAGCACCTCCCGCAAAAATCGCCAAAAATTAAACTTTCACCAGCTGAATCCAAGCATCCACAGGGGAATAGCACCAGCACGAGGGAGATCAAGGTTGTCTTTTATCACGAGGTCCGACTTTTTTGATGCTTTGTTTTTTCCCCCAACTTCGACCTTCACCTGATCGATAAAGAAATCAAATTCCCGTTCGTTTTTTGATGCAAAAATATCCAGACCCGCTTCCTGCGCCGCAGTGCAGACAAAAGCCTCTCGTATAGTTCCCATCTGTTTGTCAAATAAAAAGTACATTGAAGGGTCAGCGAGAAATATTTTTGCCCCTATTGATAGCATTTTCGTATCATGAGCAGTTCGAATAATGCGAATGAGACCGGTTCTTTCCATTATTCTCAGCAGTGAATAGAGTTTTTCCTTGCCGATATGCCATTGCCGGCAGAGTGAATTCACTTGCAGAGTTGGAAATTTTGAAACGGCTAAATATCCAATTACCGCATTCATCAACTGCAGATGGTTGTCGGTTACAGAAGGGAGGAAGTAGGGGATATCACTTTCCATTGTTTTCATTAGGAGGTTGAACAGCTTATTCTGATAGGATTCTCTACCTTCTAGAAAAAATGGTCTCAAGCCGAATTGCATGTATTCATTGAACTCCTTCAGTATATTGCAGCTGCCAAAAATACTGCGTATGTCATGCATTTGATAATGAAAAGGATTAATAAGCGGCAGTTTCTGTTTTAGTTCCTGTTCTTGGTCCTGTTCTTGGTCCTGTTCTTGGTCCTGTTCTTGGTCCTGTTTCACTTTTTGATACAATTTCTGTTCTTGTTCTTGTTCTTGTTTCAGTTCAAGGTTCAATTTCTGTTTCTGATTTTGTTCCAGGTTCAGCTTCATGTGCAGATATTCTCGAAAGGAGAGTAGCGGGAGATAGTGAGTTTGAAATCGCCTTGATAAATCTGCGGTGCCTTCCCGCAAAAGCAATGAACTGGAATCTGAGATAATAAATTTCTTATTTGGGAACGCATCATAAAGTGCCTTTATATGAAGCGCCCAGTCATGTGCATAATGAATTTCATCAATATAGACGGCTTCATATCCCTTAAGAAAAACTGCTTCAACAAGATCGTACAGTGATACTGCTGCCGCAAGAGGATTATCTGCAGAAAAATAAAAATGATAGTTGTCGGAAAGCTTGCTGATCAAATATGTAGTTTTTCCTGTCCCTCGTGGTCCGTACAGCATGAGAGCTCGCTGCGGTTCCGGTATGAACAAATACGCATCGCGCAGCGATTCAGGCTGATGGTAAGTAAGTCTTTGCTGGATATCAAGAAGTTTGTCGATAAGTCTGTCAAAATTCATATTAAGGTCCATGTATAAGGTTTATTTATAAGGTTCATGCTAAGCTCCATTTATGAGTAAGATTAATGTTGTGGCCTATATATAAGTAGGGGCCATTTATAAGTAAGGGCTATGTTGTGTATATTTTGCGATCCTATGGTTCGTTCTATAAAATGGTTCTATAATAGAACCGTTTAGTAAATATTTGGTCGTACAACAGAATCATTATACCATAGTTTGGTTCCAGAAGAAATGGTTTTAGGCTCGATTTAAAGATTTTAGGCTTGATTTAAAGATTTTAGGCTTGATTTACAGATTCTAGGCTTGATTTACAGATTCTAGGCTTGATTTACAGATTTTAGGCTTGATTTAAAGATTTTAGGCTTGATTTACAGATTCTAGGCTTGATTTACAGATTCTAGGCTTGATTTACAGATTTCTTTAAGAGAAAGGGGTACCGGGGACAGAAAACGGGGTTGGAGTTGTTTATTTCAGGCGGGGTAGAAATCGTCCCGGAGAACAAATCCAAATCTTCAAGTCAGTGGGCGGTTCGTAGGCGTCAGGCATCAGCAAAATGGATTGCATTTGGTCTCGGAGAACAAATCCACATGGATTGGAAATCGTCTCGGAGAACAAATCCACATCTTCATCAGAGGAGAAAAAATCCACATCTTCATCAGAGAACAAATCCACATTTTATAATATGTCGGATCATGCCCGCAAAATCTATAGGATCAATAACACGAAATCTATCAAATCAATAACGCAAAATCTATCGGATCAATAACACGAAATCTATCAAATCAATAACGCAAAATCTATCGGAGTAATAACTAAAAATCTGTCGGAATATAATATTAAAATCTATCAGATTATAATAGCATAATTGAACGGGTTGAGATTGTGGAAAATGTCGGCTTGTGCTATTATTTTGAGTGGAGGGATAGATGTGCGTAGATGTTAAAGAAAGAACGTATTTGCCGAGGCTGATAGATAAGAAGCTCGATGAATACCTGAAAGCTTTTGGGGCGATTTGTATAGAGGGGCCGAAGTGGAGCGGAAAAACAATGACTTCCGAGCAGCATTGCAGAAGTATTTTTGCTGTGGGGTCGCCTGCAGGAAATTTTAACAATCGGAAACTCGCGGAAACTGATCCGTCAATGACATTGGAAGGAGATATCCCTCGTCTGATCGATGAGTGGCAGGATGTGCCAGCTATCTGGGATGCCGTACGTTTTACCGTTGATTCCAGGGATGCCGCGGGGCAGTTCATCTTAACCGGCTCAGCCGTGCCGCCGCGGTCTGGCTATATTCACAGCGGGGCGGGAAGAATTGCGCGAATCAGAATGCGGCCCATGTCGCTATTCGAATCTGGCGACTCAACGGGCAGTGTATCACTGAAAAGTCTGTTTGATGGAAAACGGATCTCGTGTTTGACTGGAGATGTTTCACTGAAGCAGCTTATTGAGTTTATTATCCGCGGCGGGTGGCCGCAAAGCGTCGGAAAGGATTTTTCTTCAGCAAAGCTTCTCCCCCGACAGTACATCGATGCGATAATATCTGAGGATTTGAATCGGGTTGATGATACACGGCGGGATATTCGCAAAATGGAGCTGCTGCTGCGGTCCCTGGCTCGCAACGAGAGCACTGCAGCATCAAACCGAAAACTGGCATCCGATATTGCTGCAGCTGAGGAGCAGACTTTGGATGTAGAGACAGTTTCCGAGTACCTGAATGTCTTTGAACGCTTATTTTTACTGGACAACCAGCAGCCGTTTAGTATCAGCATGAGATCCTCAATTCGAGTAAAGCAGGCTGTGAAGCGCCATTTCAGCGATCCTTCTCTTGCTTGTGCTCTCTTAGGGGCTTCTGCAGATGCACTTTTGAATGATCTTGATACTTTAGGGCTGCTTTTTGAGGCTCTGGTTGAGCGGGATTTGGCTATTTACGCTGAGGCGCATGGGGGCAAGCTCTTTCACTATCAGGATTATAGGAATAACGAGATCGATGCGGTGGTTGAGATGCCGGATGGAAGCTGGGGGGCGTTCGAAATTAAGCTTGGAGCGGGCAAGATAGATGAGGCTGCAACGAATCTGATTCGTATACAGCGGGTGATCAATAAAGGCTCTCGAGGAAAGGCAGCTGCGTTTCTGTGTGTGATCAGCGGGTTGACAAATGCTGCGTATGTACGACCGGACGGGGTCTATGTTGTACCGATTACGGCGCTGCGCGATTGAGGCAGGTGCGATCGGTGTCGAGAGGCAAGGCGAGACTATGTGAGGTAAGGTGACCGGAAAAATCAATTTAGTATACGTATTAATCAGCAATCCAGGATTTGTTTTATTTGGGAGGAAGGCCATGCCTACGAGATCGAAATTACAGACTACCACTAATACTGGGCGATTGCTGCCGCGAGAACGCCCCCCAACACCACCTGGTGAAATGCTTTTGGAAGAGTTTATCAAACCGCTGGGGATCACACAGACAGAACTTGCTCGCTGTCTTGAAGTTTCTTACCCGCGTTTGAATGAAATTATCAAGGGTAAACGTTCAGTGACTCCGGACACAGCATTGCGTCTGTCCCGCGTACTGGGGATGTCCGCAGATTTCTGGTTGGGGCTACAGCAGGACTGGGATCTATGGCACGCTCTTCATAGCCCCAATGGAGAAAAGATTAATCGCTTGAAACCGATTTGCAGCAAAGTTTAACTGTTTTGGCGGCTGCGGATGCGGCTGCGTTTTCGGTTTCGGCTGCGGCTGCGGCTGCGGCTGCGGATGCGGATGCGGCTGCGGATGCGGCTGCGGCTGCGGATGCGGCTGCGGATGCGGCTGCGTTTTCGGCTGCGGCTGCGTTTTCGGATGCGGCTGCGTTTTCGGATGCGGCTGCCCTGCGGAGAGCTGCGGGGCAAGATTTGCAAATCGTCTCGGAGAAAAAATCCACATCTGCAAAACGCCTCCAAAAAACTGGCTCTGATGAAAAAAATGTTATCACTATGTAATTCATTTTATGATACACTATAAGCTAATAGGGTATTTTGTTGATGGCTCCGCGTTGAACGATAAATAAGCCGGGCTAAAAAATGATGGATTAGCGCTAGTTGATGACTCCGGTCGAATGCTGATGACTCTGCGCTGGATGATGACTCTGCGCCTAATGATGTGCCGTTATAAGAGCAGCATGAGCAGAAAGTCCAGCGGCACAAAATACTGCTAAGCAGAAGTTCTGTCGGCACAGAAGGCTCAGCTAAGCAGTAGGTCCAGCTAACTGGCAAGATAACCATCAAGATAACAAACAAAATAACAAGCAAATTAACAAGCAAATTAAGCAAAAGGTAGAAAGATTAAGCAAAAAGTTTGAAAAATTAAGCAAATTAAGCAAAAGGTAGAAAAATTTAAAGGTGCACACAAATGAAAGCCAGAAAATCGCACGATCCGAGATCCAACAAAGGAAACAAATCCAACAAAGCACAGAAATCCGAAAGGTTTGAAAAATCCAATGAACCAAACGATGAAAATCTTCAAGGCCAGCAAGTCAGCTCCACTAAGGGTCAGAACCGGCGTACCTCTAAAGGAAAGAATCCCAACGATCAAAACCGCAGCCCCGGTAACGACCAAAACCCCGGTAACTCCAGCGACCAGACATCCAACAACCAGAACCCCAGCGACAAGACATCTTACGACCAGAAGCCCGGCCCCACCCAAGAGCAGATCGAAAAACAGCATCGGCACGGCAAACTTCACGCGATTGAGC
>JAIPFQ010000026.1:0-18248 GCA_021736605.1 Spirochaetales bacterium
CCAGAGCTTGGGATGAGGGGAAACCCCAAGAGAAACTCCACAAGGAGGAGATTATGACAGAAAAAGCACGCGTTATGTTCATGGATAAAGAGCTTGTCCATCTTGCATGTATAGATGAAGGAAGCTGCGCTTCCTGTTCAGGAAAACACTTCTGCAATGTTACGGGTAAGACCTTTACCGCTGTGAATAAACAGCATCTGGATATCCATACCGGGGATGATGTGGAGGTATTCCTGCCTCCAGGCAAAACAATTTTCTCGGGTTTTATGGTGATGATGGTTCCGCTGATTTTCTTTATCATCGGATTTATGCTGACCCGCTATGCAGCGCCTCAATCCGGTGAGGGGCTTCAGGCTCTCGGCGGTTTTCTCGGCCTTGCTTTCGGTTTCCTTACTGCTTATGTTTTCGGTCTCAGCCAGAAAAAAAAGAACCAGCCGCTGATTACCACAATTCTCAAGCAGAGAAAAGATGTACCGCAGGCAGAGAAGGGCTGAATAACACCGGGCAAGCCACATCAGGCAAGTCACACCAGGTAAGCCACACACCAGGTAAGCCACACCGGGCAGACAGTAGTCAGCCTATCACTAAGCTTTGTGCCGGCCAATAGCTTAACCTTGAGCCAACATATTGACTATTGCCACCAAAACCTGAACTTTGTGTCGGCGTATCTATACGCTTTTTGCCAGCCTGCTTGACTTGCGCCGGTTAAAATATTTAACTCCCCTTTTACCATTCTCCTCATTGCCCAAAATCTGCTGCTTTCTTATAATAGTTCTACATGAATGCATATATATTTTTCAGCGGCGGCGTATGTTCCAGCCTCGGAAAGGGACTTGCAGCGACATCCCTGGCAAACCTCCTTGAAAGCAGAGGTCTGAATGTACACATGATCAAGATCGATCCGTATCTCAATGTTGATGCGGGAACGATGAGTCCCTATCAGCATGGTGAAGTCTATGTCACTGACGACGGCTTCGAAACTGACCTTGACCTAGGCAACTATGCCCGTTTCACCAATGCTCCGATTACAAAAGCAAACTCCATAACTACAGGCCAGGTCTACCAGGAAGTCATCAAGAAAGAGCGCGAAGGACGCTACCTTGGAAGGACCGTGCAGATTATTCCCCATATCACCGATGAAATTAAGCGCAGAATCCATGCCGTAGGCAAACAGCCAGGAGTGGATGTCACCATCATTGAAATCGGCGGAACCGTCGGTGACTACGAGTCGACACCCTACTTCGAAGCTGCCCGGCAGATGATCACCGAACACGGCAGAAAAAAGGTGCTGATGATTCACCTCACCCTGATCCCGGAAGTCGGCGGCGGGGAGCTGAAAACAAAACCGACCCAGCACTCCGTCATGAAAATGCGGGAAATCGGCATACAGCCGGACATCCTCATCTGTCGCGCACCTCACATTCTGTCTGCGGATATGATACATAAAATATCCCTGTTTACCAATGTTGAACGAGAAGCAGTCATTTCAGGCTACGACCTTAAGGAGACCATCTATGAACTGCCTCTCGTGTTCCAGTCTCAGAACATGGATGAACTTGTTCTTCGAAAACTGGAAATCAGTGCAGAAAAACCGAACAATTCCCACTGGGAAGAGATGGTCCGGATACTCAAAACCACAAAAAAATCAGTCACCATCGGAATAGTGGGAAAATACATCCATCTCCCTGATACCTACAAATCAATCTTTGAAGCCCTCACCCATGGGGGAATCGCCAATGATTCCGTAATACACTTTGAACGCATCGATTCTGAGGATCTTGAAGATCTCTCCCCGAAAGATTTTCACCAGCACTTCTCATCAATTGACGGCATGCTGATACCCGGCGGATTCGGTTCCCGGGGCACCCTGGGAATGATACATGCTGCGGAATATGCCAGAACCCACAGCATCCCCTGCTTCGGCATCTGCCTCGGCATGCAGATCATGGTGATTGAATACGCCCGAAATGTTCTAGGCTTTCGCAAAGCAGACAGCACAGAGTTCCGACCAGAAACGGAATATCCGGTCATCAGCTTGCTGGAGGAGCAGGAAGACGTCACTGATTTAGGCGGCACCATGCGGCTCGGCAGAAGCGAATCTCACCTTGAAAAAAATTCAAACATAGCAAAAGCCTACGGAACAACGGTCATCCACGAACGACATCGTCATCGCTACGAATTTGCAAATAAATACAGACACCAATTCAGCTCCGGAGGCTTAGTGCTGAGCGGTTTTACTCCTGAGGGTGAACTGGTTGAAAGCGTGGAGTGGAAGAACCACCCTTGGGGCATAGGGGTACAGTTCCATCCGGAATTCACCTCAAGCCCCACGGAACCTCACCCGCTATTCAGTTCTTTTATCGCAGAAAGTATCAAACACCAGAAATTGAGGAAAGCCGGCAAAGCAGCAGATGCTCCAGCAGAAAACACAACGCAAAAGGAAGCAGAGGATGCAGAGGATGCAGAAGAAGCTTGAAGAGCAGACTGAACTCACAGCCATGGCCTGGAAAGCAGACTGGAAGCAGACTGGAAAGCAGCATAATAAGCAGACCAGGGGGAAACCAGCACTATGGGCAGTAACACTAATACTGCTGCTCCTTCCCGGCCTGAGTTCATGCAGATTTGACTACAGCGCTTCAGAAACAGATGATGAAGACGGTCGCCGTCCTTCATACATCCTCTATAATTCAGAATACCTCATTCGCCGGAGCGACCGCACTGAACTGGTCTTTAATGCCGAAAAAATTGTTTTTTTCGAAGAAGATGAACAAGCTGAACTGGAAGAAGTCACCTTCACCTACCATGATGAGGAGGGCACTCTTATCTCTCGAGGCACAGCAGACCGCGCAGAAATTTTCATGGAACGGGAGGACGCCCGAATTTCAGGCAGCATACGCATCAGTATAATCACTGAATCCACGGACATCATGGCGGAAACCCTCTTCTGGGACAAAAGTGAAAAGACCCTGAGCTCTAATTCCCAGGAAACCGTGACATTACGGCATTCTGATGGTACCATGATTACCGGAACAAATTTCACTGGTAATCTCTATACCCGGGAATTTGTATTTGACGGAGAGACCTCGGGCAGCCTGAGGGGAAGTACTCAGCAGAAACCTTCTGTTGAAAGTAGAGCAGGAGATAATGCAGAATGAACTGGTTTTCTGATGCTAAAGCAATCGGCAGCGGTCTCTTGATTACGATGTTTCTTTTTTCCTTTCTGGTATTTTTTCCTGCGACGGCTGCAGCGGACGAAGACGAAGCTAGCAGCTCCGCCAATACTACCGCCGAACCTGCGGAAGATGCTGCAGATGGGAAAACTGCTGCCCAGTCTGCTGCAAAGGAAGATGCAAAGGAAGATGCAATGCCGCAAATATCCTTCTCGGGACGCTACACCAGAGCGAGAATGGTTGAAGGTTCTGAGGAGGTTGAGCTGAGCGGCGATGCCTGGATTGAGACTGGCGGAACCAGGATTGAAGCGGATGAAATACAGATTTACGGTGAAAACTTCCGCTATGCCCGCTGCACCGGAAATGTCATAGTTCGTGATGATAATCAGGAAATCACGCTCTATTGCACCAGTCTTTCTTATGACCGGGAGACATCTACATCCGAAGTAAGCGGCTGGGTGGAGATGGAAGACCGCAGAAATGAACTGATTGCCCGGGGAGCCTATATGAAGAACAACGGAGAAGAGGGAATCTCCGTCATACAGATAGCCGCCAGAATTATTAAGGATACAGATAAGGGACAAATGCTCTGCCGTACAGACACCGCGGAATACAACAGCAAAGAGCGTATCCTAGTACTCCTGGGAAATTCATCGGTTTACTGGAATGATGATACCTACAAGGCATCAAAAATTACAATTGATCTTGAAACAAACGATATAGAACTTGAGGGAAACGTCTCCGGCACGATTTACAAATGATGTGGTGTGGATGTGGATGTGGATGTGGAAATCTTCTCCGAGACGATTTACAAATGGTGTGGAAATCTTCTCCGAGACGATTTCCACATATAACATATATACTGATAAAGGGAAAAAGCAGCGGGAATGAAAAGAAAGCGAGAAAAAGAGTATCCCGATGATATCATGGAAGTTACGGAGGGAGTCCGTACCCATCAGCTCCGCGCAGAGGGGCTTAAAAAGATTTACGGGAAAAAGCACGCAGTGGAGGATGTCTCGTTCAGGATGTACCCCGGTGAAATTGTCGGTCTGCTTGGACCAAACGGTGCCGGAAAGACAACAGTCTTTTATATGATTGTGGGCTTCATCAAACCGAATCTTGGGCGGATTTATCTGGATGACGAAGATATCACAAAGCTCCCCATGTTCAAACGAGCACGCATGGGAATCTCTTATCTCTCCCAGGAGCCCTCAGTTTTCCGGAAAATGACGGTGGAAAAAAATATCTGGGCCATTCTCGAGACCCGTGATGATCTGAATAAAGAGGAAAAGCATGAACTTCTGGTTTCACTGATTGAATATCTCGGTCTTCACGATATTCGTCATCAGCAAGCCTACACCCTCTCCGGCGGTGAGCGGCGCAGGACCGAAATAGCGAGAAATCTCGCTGTGAGTCCTAAATTTCTGCTGCTGGACGAGCCATTCGCGGGAATTGACCCGATTGCCGTGAATGAAATAAAACAGATTATCATCTCCCTGAAAGAAAATGGAATCGGTGTCCTTATAACTGATCATAATGTGAGGGACACCCTTGATATCACGGAAAAATCCTATATTATTAATCATGGTGAGATTCTGGTCAGCGGCACTCCCGATGAGCTGCTGAACAATGATATAGCCCGGATGATTTACCTGGGTGAAGATTTTCGCATGTAATGATCGCATGTAATGATCGCATATAATGCAAATGGCGGCATTGTACGAAACTCTTTTCAGGAATCTCTTTTAAAAAATTTCTTTGCAGGAATTCTTTTAGGCGTTTTTTTTGTATGAATCTTCGGTGTTCTTTTCAGACGTTTTTTTTGAGAATACGATTCACTGCAGCACAGAACTTTGTGCTGTCGGAAAAAGGATGATGTAAGCTGGTTATGCAGTCCCAGAAACTTGTGGTAACACAGAAACAGCAGTTGAAAATGAGTCCTCAGATGTATCAGTCCCTGGAGATCCTCGCCCTCCCGGTGATGGACCTGCGGGAACGGGTCCAGGAAGAGATGGAGAAAAATCCAGCTCTGGAGATGAAGGAGGCTTCCTCTGTTTCCTACGAGCGGATCTCTCAGCCCATCCCTGCAGAACGCGATTATTTTGAGAACTCCTCCGATCCCGGCTTTACCTCTTCCTATTCCCGTGAGGATTCCGATGCAAAGCAGAAGTTTCTGGAGGGCGCCTTCTCCCACAGCGAGTCCCTGCAGGAGCACTTGTTTATGCAGCTGCACATGCTTCCCCTCAGCGACGAGGAGCTCAAGACCGGCGAGATTATCATCTCACACCTTGATGACAACGGTTTCTGCCGGAAATCCATTGAGGAAGTCGTTCCTGAGGAACTGCAGGATTACGCCGTCGAAATGATCAGTAAAATCCAGAATTTTGATCCCCCCGGGGTCTGTACTGAGGGCCCGATTGAATCCCTGGCCATACAGACCCGAATGAGCAGTTCCGCCCCTCCTTACAGTGAACTTGTCATTCGAGAAGATCTGGAACTCCTCCGGCGCGGCAAATACCAGGAAGCCGCCAAGCGGCACGGAATTACCGCTGATGAGGTTTTGGACATTCTGGAATTCATCAAGACGCTCACCCCCTACCCCGGCCAGCAGTTTGAATCCGAACCTACGCATTACATTATCCCGGACCTGATCATCAGGAAGCTTGAGGGCAAGCTTCGCCTCTTCCTGAATGATGATCAGATCCCTGAGTTGAGCATCGATCCGAATTTCGTCTCCATGGCTGATGATGAGCATCACCCTTCCAAGGAGGCTGAACGCTATATTCAGCAGGCTGTACGGGATGCCCGCTGGCTGATCAACAGCATAGAAATGCGCAGCAATACCCTGAAAAAAGTTGGAGCGGCGTTATTGAAATATCAGTATGATTTTTTCCTTTCCGGCCCCAAAAGCCTGCATCCCCTGACTCTGCGTGATATTGCTGATGAGATATCCGTACACGAAACAACAGTGTCCCGTATTTCACAGTCCAAGTTCATCCAGACCGACTGGGGGATTTTTCCAATTAAGTATTTTTTCAGCAGTGCTGTCAATTCAACAAAGAACACGCAGCCGGATTACTCCAAGACCAGCGTGAAGGAGATCATGAAAGAGATCATTGAAGAGTACAGCGGTTCGAAGCGCCTCTCGGATCAGAAGATTTCCAATCTCCTTGCTGAAAGGGGCATCAAAATAGCCCGCAGGACCGTGGCAAAATACCGTAAGGAACTGCATATAGACTCATCCTTTGACAGAAACTCTGCCTCATCCTCATAATCTGCAGCACCTGCCGTTTCCCGAAGCACCGATCAGCTGAACACGCACGCTCAGCCATCAGCAATACCTGATTTTTCCCCCAGCATGCATTATTTTGATGTTTATTCCCTGCCTGCCTGCGGTCCGTCAAGCTCCACTTAAAAAAATAAAGATTTGACACTTTCTCTCAGGGGCCTTATCCTTTATATATAGACCTATTTCTAGGAGGTGCATATGAATCTAGAAATTAGAGGGATCCACTACCACATCAGTGACACCTCGAAAGAGTTCATTGAAAGGAAACTCCAACGGATCGATTTTGCCAAGGACTACATTATTGACTTGGCCGTCATTATCTCGAAGGAACCGCATGGGTACGAGGCGGAAGGGAAAGCCCATTTCAAGTGGGGTACCCAAGTTATGGTGAAAGAAAGCGGTTTTGAGCTCTATGAAGCAATTGAGCTGCTCATGGATAAGCTGGAACATGCAGTTCGTAAGGAAAAAGGGAAAAAGGTGGAACACAAAGGCAAACCGAAAAGCAAGCTTCATGAAGAGCTTCATGATGAATTGGAGGGAACTCTCTAGCTGATTTGTCTTTGAAGCTGTGAAGTGAGTGAAAAACTATTATCATTACATGAATAACCGGGTCTTCTGAGGCCCGGTTTTTTTTGATCGTTTCGAGGAGCTTCGGAAAGAATGCGGGAGACCATGATTGACTGAAAGTGCCATCCAAGATTCGGTCTTCTCAAGTTGAGGGTCTGTATGTTTTAATGCTCTTATGTCTGAATTCTTTCAGGTACAAAGGCTCTCCTGTCCAGATACCCGCATGTTCAGGCACAAGCAGATCTACACGATTCCTATCTTGCGCTCGATTCCTATCTTGCGCTCGATTCATATTCTGCGCTCGATTCCTATTCTGCACACGATTTTACACTCAAACAACGGAACCTAGGGCAATCAAGAATGGCTTCTTATCTTGCGCTCGATTTTACACTCAACACAGTAACGGTGAACAGTATCAGGAGCATACCGAAAATCTGCAGATCAAGCAGTTTTTCCTGTAAAACAACAACCCCGAATAACGATGCGGTAACGGGCTCAACCATTGCCATAATGGAGGCCGCTGCCGGTGCGGTGCGCCTCAAGCCGACGATATAGAGAATAAAGGATACTCCCGCACCGAGCACACCCAGGACTGCAAATAACGGCCACCTCGGCGTGTTCAGGACTGCACCGATCTGATTATCACTTGGCCAGATGAGGATGGCAGCGAGGACTGAAAATGCTATTACAAGGATTGCCTGCGGGCTTCCATGGGGTGCTGCATACTTGAAGCCGAAAATAAAGACCGCATAGGAGAGTCCGGAAAGCAGACCTGTGATTATACCGATCAGCGTGACGCCGCCCGCTCCAATATCATAGACACGTGTAAGCAGCACTATACCAATCATTACCAGTACGATTGCTGCCCATTTTTTCAGTGTAGGTCTTTCCAGCTTGAGCGCAAAGGACACAAGGTAGACAAAGACTGGTGCACAGTACATGAGTGTCGCTGCAACTGCGAGGCTTCCTTCAGCAATACTCAAGAAATAGAAAGCAAAATTGCCGGCTACACCGAGACCGGCAATCGTTGACCAGAACCACAAGCTCGGACTTGTAAATCCACTGTCCCGCGGATGCAGTACAAGCCAGATAAGAACAAACAAGAGGCCGATGGCGCCTCGGTAAAAGGATACTACATAGGCGTTCCAGCCCTGGCTTATGAGAATTCCTCCGATTCCGCCTGATAGCCCCCAGCAAAGAGCCGCAAGTGCTACGAAAACTGTACTCACAGGTTTCATATGCCCCCACATTTTCCCCAATTATTTTCCTATTTACAATGGCAGTAAACTTGTTGATATGCTGAAAATTGTCCCGAAAACCTTCCTCACTGGTGAATTAGCTATACCGAAAACTCTATCACTAAATTTTGTGCCGCTGTATACGGAACCACCCATCAAAAAGCTTTTTACCGCCATCTACAGGGTAAGCCCTATTTGATGATGCTTCAAGAGTATAAGCAGCAATCGTCGTAAAGCTTTGTGATACTGTGCAGGACTATTAAAAATTTTTTTACCTTTGCTTCTTAGACCTGAAAGAAAATACAGAAGCAGGATTATGCAGAGGATTATGTACAAAGCTGAAAGCTTGTGCTATACTTTTACGAAACAAAGGTATAGGTATGAAAGATTTTACAATACTAGATCTGCTGGACTTAGATTTAAAAGAAAACAATGCTCTCGACCTTCAATGCATCGGCGGACGTCCTGGACTAGCCAGAGTTGTGACAACGGCTAAGATCAATAGACCGGGGCTGACACTGAGCGGTTTTTTTGAAGAGTTTTCCTACGACAGCATCCAGGTTTTCGGCAGGGGTGAACAGGCGTATCTGCACCGACTGGAGGAGAAGAAAAAATTTGCCTCCATCGAAAAAATGTTTTCCTTTCCTATTCCCTGCGTAATTTTTTGCGATGACGGCAATCCAGGAGAAAAGTTCATCGATATTGCGGAACGTTCAGGGTGTCCGGTTCTCAAAACAGACCTGCCGTCAGGAGATTTTTCCGTACGTCTGTACCAGGTCCTGAATGATGTATTTGCACCGAAAAAGACCATCCATGGGGTACTTGTAGAAGTATACGGCGTCGGCGTACTTATTACCGGAGACAGCGGCGTAGGAAAAAGTGAGACAGCCCTGGAGCTTATTGAGCGGCATCATCGGCTTATAAGCGATGATACGGTGCATCTTCAGCGGGTTAACGGAAATATCCTCGTCGGAAAAGGGGAAAACGAGTTTTTAGCCCATCATATGGAAATTCGCGGCTTAGGCATCATCAATATAACCCATCTCTTCGGAGTCAGCGCCATCAGGGACAAGAAACAGGTACAGCTCTTTGTTCAACTTGAGGAGTGGGACTCAAATAAGAATTATGATCGGGTCGGAGAGGATCTGACCACCGAAATTCTCGGGGTTACCATCCCGAAACTTGAAATACCAGTGAAACCGGGACGGAATGTTCCGATAATAATAGAAACTGCGGCAATGAACGAGCGGCTGAAAAAGCTCGGCTACTATTCCGCAAAAGAATTCAATCAGAATATTTTGAAATGGCTTGAAAGTGAGTCAGCACGAAATTTGTATTACAAAAATGAGGACACATTCTAGAAAGGACACTTTTTACTCATGATTGAAAAAGTAGTAACTGTAAAAAACCGGGCCGGTATTCACGCACGTCCAGCATCACTTATTGTAAAAACAGCAAATAAGTATGATGCAGACCTGTTTTTTGAAAAAGATGAAATGCGCATTAACGGTAAATCCATTATGGGCATTATAACCCTTGGTGCGAGTTATAAAACAGAAATAAAGATTATAACCGAAGGAACCGATGAAGAAGAAGCAGCTGAAGCAATCGCTCAGCTCTTTATTAACAGATTTGAAAACGAAGAATAATCTGAAACGAATCTGAAACGAAGCTGAAGAGGTTCTGAGAAAAAGCTGAAACGAAGCTGAGACTGAACTCAGGAGATTCTGAGAATGATGAGATAATGATCAGCAATGAGCTTTTCAGTATACTTAACTGATAACTGCGTTTGGAACTGAGGTTAATCCGATTATGAAGGGACTTACAAAACGACAGACACAAGTAATCACATACATACAGGACTACGCCCATGAACATACGTATCCGCCGACGATACGGGAAGTTGCTGCTCACTTCGATATCTCTGTAAAGGCGGCTTTCGATCATGTAAATGCCCTCAAAAAGAAGGGAATCATCAAGAGCGGCTCAAACCGTTCTCGATCGATAGAAATTATTGATGAAGCATTTACCACCGAGCAGACAGGAATGCAGATTCCGCTGCTGGGGAATGTTGCCGCCGGACTGCCGCTGCTGGCTGAGGAAAATCTGGAACGGATGATTTCCCTCCCCTATGACATGCTGGATACCGGAAAAGCATTCTTTGCTCTGCGTATTAAAGGCGACAGCATGATCAATGCCGGAATTCACGACGGTGACATAGCCGTAATAAAACAGCAGCATGAAGTAGAAAACGGAAAAATCGTCGTAGCCCGGATACAGGAAGAGGCTGTTACCCTGAAGCGCTTTTTTCGAGAGAATAACCGTATCCGTCTGCAGGCAGAAAATGAGGCGTATCCGCCAATTTATACGCAGGATATAAAAATTCTCGGCACCCTCAAAATGATAATTCGTAATTATGCCTAGGAAAAGAGTTATGCGTAGGAAGCAGTATGAATAAAAGTAAAAACGCCCCATATTTGCTGCTTGGCCCTGAAACTGGTAAAAAAAGTGCATTTATAAAAAAACTCTACGCTAAAGCCCGAGAAGATTGGGGGGATGATGTCGAACTCCACCGATTCTATTCCTTTGAGCTGGAAAGCGGCAAACTGCTTTCCATGCTGCAGAACAACTCACTGTTTGCCGAGCATCAAGTCTTCATTCTTGCTCAGGTAGAAAATCTGCAGCAGGGTCCCCAGTCAGAACTCCTCAGTTATTTAGCTCATCCATCCGATGCCATTACCCTGATTATGACCAGTTCGGAAATCCGTGTGCACAAAAAAATCATGGATGCCGTACCAAAGGCCAACCAGATAATCTTCTGGGAGCTCTTTGAGAACCAGAAACAGGATTGGCTGAAAGGATATTTTCGTCATCACAGTATGCGTATCGACGATGAGACAATTTCCCTCATCCTTGACCTGGTGGAAAATAATACACAGGAGATGAAGCTTGTATGTGATCAGCTGGTATCATATCTCAGAACAAGGAAACTGGGGAAGGGTGCTGGAAAAAATAATACTCAAATAGAAAAAGCAGGAATTTCCGATATCATAACAATTACGGAAGAGGATGTAGAGCAGTTCATCTACCACAGCAGAAAGGAAAACGTCTTTTCCCTTTTTAAAAAGATGGCCGCTCGAGACTTGCGTGGAAGTCTCGAAATCTACCGCTCCTTGTATCTTGCCGGTGAAGCCTATCCCGTCCAGCTGATTGCCGGTTTGCTGTGGCAGTTCAGGAGGCTCCACTCCTATGTGCAGCATCTTAAGAACCGCTTCTCATCCGAAGAAGCCCAGAAAAAAGTCAAAGTTCTCGGCAAAACCGCTGCTATCCGAGGTAAAGGGAATCAGGCGATGTACGCCCAGGCGGCGGCTAATTACTCTCTCAGGGATATTCGAAGCTGCATTGTTCTGCTTCAGCGCTATGATATTCAGGTACGCAGTGTACGGAACGACTTGGAAAGTACTGTGATGGAACTCCTGCTTTACAGAATCATTGTGCGTTCTGGAGAAAAAACCATTCAGGGAAATCAGCTATTCGGTCTGATCGGCTTGAATTACCCGCCCCTGCAGAATCTATCGCTCAGCGGCGGGATGGGCAGCGAAAACCATATCAATTCGATATAAACCTGGATTCGATATAAACCTTGAATTAACTCCAGATAAAGCTAGTTTTGATAGTAACCAAGTTTTCAGCCAGTTTTCAGCTGCTGACAGACAGACTTCAGCTCTTAGCAGCCAGTTTCAGCCGGCATACCCGAAAAAGCTAACATGTAACGTATGTATGGGAATTTATCAGATTACGGTTTTGAAATTTCTAAGGAGAGTTTCATAATCAGAGCTTGAGCTGTGTCCAAAGGAACACCGCAGGAGTCGCGAAGAGCTTCGGGCCCAGCTTTCAAAATATTCTGCAGGGAACCGTAAGATTTCATGAGTTCACGGCTGCGCTTGGGCCCTATGCCCGGAACCGACTCGAGCAGGCTGAATTTGGAATCCTTTGTCCTGAGCTGCTGATTAAATGCTGTAGCAAATCGATGAGTTTCATCCCTTACAGCCTGAAGTATTTTGAGGGCTTCCGAAGATCGAGGGAGCCGTATAGGATTCTCATCCGCAGCCGGCAGATGAATCTCTTCAAACTCCTTGGCAAGTCCGGCTACAGGAAGATCATCAAGACCAAGGGCATCAAGGATCTCTTTTGCAGCACTCACCTGTCCCTTTCCGCCATCAATCAAAACAAGATCCGGCAGCTTCAGTTTCTCGTTAATAATTTTGGTATACCGACGGGCAACGACCTCTCTAATCGCCTCGTAATCATCTATCCGGCCTTCAAGCTTTTTCACATGGAAGCGACGATAGTTCTTCTTATCAGGGTTGCCGTTATAAAACGAAATCAAAGATGCTACTGGATACTTACCGGCAAGCTGGGCGATATCAAACCCTTCAATCCGCTTCGGCAGTTTTCTGAGACCGAGAACCTTCTGCAGCTCCTCAAGTCCGGGAATATTTTCATGAGACTTCAAGCGTTTCTCCGCATCCATCACCGCATTTTCCAGAGCCATTCGCATAATTCGGTAATGCTTTCCGGAATTCGGCTTTTTTATCCGTACTTTTCGAGCTGACCTTTTTTTCCTGACAGTATCATCAAGATCTGTTACGGAAGCATCAGCATTATCAGCATCTGAAACTGGGCCATCTGCAGTTCTACCAGTTTTTACGGAGTTTAACAGCTCGTCAAAAACACGCTGCAGGATCTCCGTATCCACTGAGTGGGATACAAAAATCTGTTCGGGGATATCTTCAGGATCCTGATAGTACTGCAAAAAGAAATTAATCAAAGCGTCCTGCTCCGTACCGAAGGACTCAGCACGATGAATTTCGCGTCCGAGGATCTTTCCCTCACGCATCTGCAGCACTGAAATGGAAACAATATGCTCCCTCATGACGCAGGCGATATAATCTCTGACGTGGAGATTAAAATCTTCGACATCCTGCTGCAGCTTTCGGGTTCCTTCTAAAACTCCGATACTGTCACGAACCTCAGCAGCACGCTCGAAATTCAAATCCTCAGCAGCCTCCTCCATCTCCTGCTGCAGGCGGCTGATCACATCTTTCATTTCACGGTTATGGCCCTTCAGCAGCTTTCGGACGGAATCAACGTGCTCATTATAGGCTTCTTCGGAAATTTTTCCTGCGCAGGGCGCCGAACAGCGGCCGATATGGTAGTAGAGACAGGGGGTATAACGCTTCTTAAGGGGTCCGCGGCACTTTCTCAGGGGGTAGAGCTTCTCCATGAGCTCAAGAAAGGCATCAATCTGATTCACATCCGCATACGGTCCGTAATACTCTGAACCATCGTGAACGATATGGCGAGTCTTATATATCCGCGGAAATGCCTCCTTGGTGATGCGAATAACCGGATAACTCTTACCGTCCTTTAAATTCACATTGTAATGGGGTTTCCATTTCTTGATGAGATTATTTTCCAGAATAAGGGCTTCGTATTCATTCTCCGTAATAATATATTCAATAGTGCCGATCTTTCGAACCAGAATTCGGGTTTTCAAATCCTTTTCACCGGTGAAATACGAAGAAACCCGTTTCTTAAGCTCCTTTGCCTTACCGATATAAATAATCCTTCCCTGACTGTCTTTCATCATATAGACACCCGGGGAAAGAGGGAAATCGCGAATGAGTTCCTTCAGTTTTACGGCCTGGCTCTCCATCTCTTCCATTCTTTCGTCTCTTCTATTTTCTGCAAAACTTCCATCGCTTCAGCATCATCGAGCGCTTCAGCATCATCCAAAAATCCACCGCTGCTTCTGCACCTCAGCAAGAACTTCCTCCAGTATTCACAAGATACTCGCAGAGGAAGGATTTTACAAGCTTGAATAAGCTGATTCGAACCCTTACAATATACCGCTATGGACAAAAAAAATCAAAACCGAATAGAAGCCTTCAGCCGAAACCCGGTATTCAACGCTCTGCCGGAGGAAGACAAGGAATATATAGCACGCAAAGCCGAAGAATACCGCATGAGCCGGGAGTATATCAGGGAAATGATTGAAGCCGCTGCAGATCTGCGTATGTGGGATGACGGTAAAATTGCTGATTATGCTGATGACTCCGCGGCTGAGAACCGCAAGGGAAAACAGCGCACAGAGGCCCTCTTCAAGGAGCTTCGCCGCCGGATAACTGCACTCAGAAGAACCCCGCCGGATTATACCGATTTTTCTCCCGACCGCATACAGCCTAAAAAGCATCTCTATACCGACCAGAGCCATACGGACCACCCTATCCTCGGCACCTGCCCCGTGGCTGGGGAAAAAACCCGCTGCTGCAGCCTGACCACCCTGGACGCCGTACGCCAATGCGGTTTCGCCTGCAGCTACTGCTCCATTCAGTCTTTCTACGATGCCAACAGAATCTACTTCTATTCTGATCTGAAAAACCGGCTGGATTCTCTGCAGCTGGATCCGGACAAACTCTATCACATCGGGACCGGACAGTCCTCAGACTCACTCATGTTCGGCAATTACCACCACCTGATGGAGGACCTCTGCAGGTTCACGGAAAAGCATCCTAATGTCATCATGGAACTGAAATCCAAATCCTCAAATATACAGTATTTCAAGAATAATCCAGCCCCCCGCAATATGATTTTCACCTGGTCCCTCAATCCCCCTAAAATCATCCGTAACGAGGAGCATCTTACCGCCTCCCTGGAGGAGCGGCTGAATTCAGCTAGAACTATGGCGGACAAGGGCAGCCTGGTTGGATTTCATTTCCACCCCATAATCCGCTGCAGCGGCTGGCGGGAGGACTATGCCGAGCTGTTTCAGGAGCTGCAGAGACGCTTCACACCCGATGAAACGGTCATGATCTCCTTGGGAACCCTCACCTTCATCAAGCCGGTACTGAAACAGCTGCGCAGTTCCGGCCTGAAAAGCAAGGTGCTGCGGATTCCCCTGGATGATGCAGCAGGTAAATACTCCTACCCCTTTGAAACAAAGAAGGAAATGTTCTCGTTCGCCTATGACGCATTCTCCAAAGAGTGGAAGGAAAAGGTATTTTTCTACATGTGCATGGAGGACCCGGAACTTTGGGAACCGGTTTTCGGCTACTCCTACAGCTCCAATGATGCATTCGAAGAGGCTATGAAAACTGCGTACATGGCAAAAATCAAAAAAAACCCCGCCGGGAACTCCCCCGGGGAGGAGGCTCACGATATACCATGAGTAAATCAAGACCCATAGCCGCCATGTCCGGAGCTGTCTTTCTGGGAGCCATGATCTCCCTGATGATCACCATAAACGGCAGACTTTCACAGTTGGCGGGACAAAATACAGCTCTGGTAATCATCCATATTGCCGGTCTGATAACAGTACAGCTGATCCTCCTGGGACAATTGGTTTCGGGCTCGCGTATGCGTGGGTGTGGTGTGGATTCGGTCTCGGAGAAAAAATCCACAAAGTTTGGATTTGGAAAACGTCTCGGAGAAAAAATCCACACCCAAGCTCACACCCCGCACATTTCAATTGAAGCTGCTGAAACCCCTGCTTTCGAACGGACCGAGGCCATGCCGGAGAGCTCGCCTGAATCAGCAGGGGAGGCATCAAGAAAAAATGCAGAAACGGCCCGCAAGGCCTCTGAACCTAATGCTGCTGATCGCAAGGCTTCCGCTCCCTTTTACCTCTACATCGGAGGCGTTATTGGAGTTCTCATGGTCTTCGGAAACAATATCTGTTTCATCCAGCTCGGGACCTCCGTAACTCTGGCTGCAGGTATCCTCGGCCAGTCCCTTGCATCCCTTGCTATAGACACCACCGGTTTCCTCGGGCTGCCGAAATACGGCTTCAATAAAAGAAAGATCGTCGGACTCATGCTGAACCTCTTTGGTATTCTGCTGATGGTGCAGAATTGGCAAATTGATTTCGGCTATCTGCTCTTCGCCCTCTTTGTGGGCTCCCTGACCATCGTTCAGATGTCCATAAATGCTCGGCTGGCAGAACGGATAGGGCTGTTTCGGGGAGTCCGGGTCAACTATATCGGGGGAATTTCCGCTTCCCTGGCTGCCCTTATCATCGTTCTGGCCATCAGTTCCGGCGGGTCTGTCAGTTCCGGCGGGCTCGGCTCGGCTGGAGGAGCTGGCGTTTCGAACACAGGGGAGGCCGCAGCTGACTTCTCAAGCCTCCTCAGTGTCCTTGGAAGCATTCCGGTCTATATCCTCATCGGCGGCGGAATGCTCGGGGTCCTGATCGTTACAGGCTCAAATATTATCCTCCCCAAAATACCTACAATTTATACTTCCCTGCTGAATTTTTTCGGCCAGATCGTCACAGCCTTGATTACGGATGCCCTGATTTTTGATATACTTTCCGTACGCAGACTGCTCGGTGCACTCCTGATTTTCATCGGCATCGCAGTAAATGTCTATATAGAAAAGAGATTAGGGAGGAAAAAGCGTGAAGGAAAAAGATAAAGTGATGCAGAAAGAACCAGCACAGGTGCTTTGCTTCGGGGATTCAAACACTTGGGGGCACAATCCTGTATCCCAGGACCGCTATCCTGCTTCGGTCAGATGGCCGGGAGTGCTGCAGCGTGAACTGGGAGAAGAGTTCTCCATTATTGAGGAAGGTCTCGGAGGCAGAACCTGTGTTTTTGAGGATCCCATTGAGGGAAACAAGAGCGGCCTGCTTCAGCTTCCACCCCTTCTCCACTCCCACAGCCCCATCGGCATAATGATCATCATGCTGGGAACTAACGATATGAAACGCCGTTTCGGTATCAACGCCTTTGAAGCTGCCAGAGGATTAGGCCGCCTCATTCAAATCATCAGAAGCTACAGCTATCCCGGCGGATATCAGCCGCCGGAAATCATTCTGGCAGCCCCTCCGCCAATCCTGGAGAACCCGGGTTTTGCTGAAATGTTCAATCAGCAGAGCGTAGAAAACAGTCGTCATTTTGCCGAAGCATACTCCGCAGCAGCTGAGGAATGGGGCTGCCGTTTCGTAGATGCCGGAGAAATTACTGCATCTGACCCCGCCGACGGCATACACTTATCCGCAGAATCACACGGTATCCTGGGAAAAAGGTTTGCAGAAGAAATTCTCGCCATGATCAAAACATAAGAAGAGCATGACGGAACCATGGGAGAAAAGAAACCATGGGAGAAACGGGTGTCTGGTAGAAACAAGCCCATGAATGAATCAGAATCTCGACAGAATTGGAATCAAGAGGGTAATAGAACGCAAGAAAGCTTTATGATTTCCTCTATAGCCCTCTATAACTTTGTTACAAAGACGACCTATAAAGCGGAAAAATGAAAGGTATCAATACCCCAGGATTTGCCCTGAACCCAGCAGGCTTCTCCTCCTGGGCCGCCCCAAAGGGCGGGGTATTTCGCCTTGCGTTCCCTGCTCTCGCTCGGGAATGGAACATTCCCAAAGCTTCCGTCCTCTCCTCTCGCTCCATTTGTAAATAAAAACTGACCATTCAGATTTCACTGTTGCAAAACGGAGGAATCCTGCTCATAATGAAAGGTATCAATACCTCAGGGCTTGCCCTGAACCAAGGAGGCTTTGCCTCCTTGGCCGCCCCAAAGGGCGGGGTATTTCGCCTTGCGTTCCCGGCACTCGCTCGGGAATGGAACCTTCGCAAGGCTTCCAATCCACTCGCTCCGTTAGGGAATGAAATATGCTGCAGAAGACACAAAGTCGACAAAAGCCGTATCAAACGTTCAAGCTGAATCAAACGCTCAAGCCGTATAAAACGTTCAAGCCCTTCAAAAATCAAATACCGTTCATAAAGAGCAAGCCGCACTACATCGGCGGAAACGTCAGAGCGATTTTGCTAAGGATACCGGATATATGTTTAGTCCTCATCATAACAAGCTTCATAATATTACTACCAGCTATGAAACTGACAGCCCAGGGTGTCTTATCCCAGGGGAGTTTTTCCCAAGGGATCTTGTCTCAAGGAAGCTTGTCCC
>JAIPFQ010000027.1:0-17828 GCA_021736605.1 Spirochaetales bacterium
CCAGTTTTACCTTGATAATATTTCGATACATATCCGTGGGAGCACTTTCGTAAACAATTTTAGTATCCGGATGTTCTGCAGTAAAACGAGCATTTATTTCCTCAATTGTTTCCCGTACTTCCGGACCAAACCAATGATACATTGTGAGAGTTACTTCCTCTCTTCCGCCTTCTGCTGCCATATCCTGCTGGCCCTGAGCTGATGTAAAACTCAAGCTCAGCAGAACCATCAGCACCATCAAAAACAGAGTATTTCTATTCATAAACTGATACCTCCTTAGATCTATTCTTAGTATATCCGGGATATATCAGCAGCTGTACAGGAAAATTTTATGATGTCGGGTAATATTTTCACCACTTACAGGAAAGGCATAAATTGTAGAGTTTTTAAAATTGCGAAGATTGCGGGAATTGTGAGGATTGTGGGGATTGCAGGAAATGCAGGGATTGTGGGGATTACAGGAGCAGCAGGATATGTTTTCCTGACCGTTTTCTGTTAAATTCTACTGACCGTTCTGCCTGTTTTTATCAAGAGAGGCTGTCTGCTCTGCTTATAAAGTTTGGTCTTTGTATGCTCCGGGGGATACACCAATTATCCGTTTGAATACCTTGGAAAAGTAATTACTATCAGTGTAGCCTACCATGCGGGAAATCTCATGAACCTTGAATACCTGTTTTTCCAGCAGTCTCTTTGCCGCTCGCATGCGCAGCTCCGTAAGATAATCAGAAAAGTTCATACCTGTCTCTTCTTTAAATAAAGCGGATAAATATTGGGGACTGACATAGACGCGGTCAGCAACATCTGCCAGGGTGATCGGCTCTCCATATGCTCTATGCAGTATCTGCAGAGCCCGGGCTGCGGCAGGATGATACTGCTTAAACGCATCTGGATTCTCTTCCTCATCAGAGCCTCCGGCTGCAGCAAGTTTGAGCTTTTCAGTTTCCTTTTTCAGCAGTTCCTGTTTCTCCTTCTCTGCTCTTCTTTCCCGATATTCATGGAGCGCCTGAACAATCGTCTCCTCCAGTTTTTTCTGCGAAACAGGTTTTAAAAGATAATCAAAGACATGTTCGCGAACTGCTTTCTGAACGTAGGGGAAATCATCATAGCCGCTCAGGACGATGACTTTGGTTTCAGGCTGCTCAGAAAGGATCTTTGTAAACAAAGCTGTTCCATCTAATCCGGGCATGCGTATATCAGTAATAAGCAGCGCCGGCTTATGCAGCCGACACATAGCAAGGCCGGTCTTTCCATCTTCTGCTTGTCCTGCAATACGCAGACCAAACTTTTTCCAATCGAGGGCATGCGCAATAAAATACCGAACCCACTCCTCATCATCAACAATTACCATTGTGTCCATATGCTAATCTCAGGTCTCCCTTTTGTTAGTTAGATTCCTTAAGAATCGAGCCTATTAAGAATGAAGCTCTGCGGGCAGCATCACCTCCGTCACAGCCCCTCCCTGAAGACTATTGCAGAGGCGAATTCCATAAGGTTTCCCAAAGAGTATCCCGATGCGTGATTGAATATTCACCAAGCCGATCCCTGTTCTCACCGTAAAATCCTCCGGATAAGCCGATGCATACTGATCAAGCGTTTTCTGTATTATGCTCAATCGCTCATCACCTATTCCCTTGCCCGTATCGGTAATCCGCAGCCGCAGAAAGTTCCCCTGCAGCCCCGCTTCAATAGTGATTAAGATAGGATTCTTCTGATGCTCAAGCCCATGTATTATTGAATTCTCAAGAATCGGCTGCAGGATAAAGCGCAGAATTCGTATATCCTTCACAGCATCATCAACATGAAATTCTCTCTGCAGCCTTCCGCCGAAACGCCGGTTTTGAATCCGTAGATAGTGCTCAGCATAATGAATCTCTTCACGAAGAGGAACAAGGTCTCCTGCATTCTTTATGCTGTAGCGAAAAATATGGGCAAGAGATTCAGTTATTTCGATAATTCCCTCAGCACGATGCTTCAGTGCTATACCTCGAATGACTTCGAGGGTATTATACAGAAAATGGGGATTAATTTTACTCTGCAGTACTTCCAGCTGCGCTTCCTGATTCTTTATTTTTATCCTGTAGACCGTCTCTATGAGCTCATTTATTTTATGAAGCATGAAGCTGAAGCTGTGTGCAAGTTCCCCGACTTCATCATCACGCTGAATATTAACCGGTACGGAGAAATCTCCGCTCTCAGCCGTTTTCATAACCTGCTGGAGATGATCCAGCGGCTTTGTCAGATGATATGCAAGATAAGCGGCAGCCAGGAGCCCGAAAGCAATAGCTGCTGCAATAATTATAAAAGACGTCCTGCCGATCAGATATGTGCTTTGATATAAAGAGCTTAATGGAATGATGCTTAATGCAGTCATGCCTGTATATGTATTGAAATCCCGGATTATTCTGGACTTTTCTCCCTCATACTGGATATACATATCACCACTTTCAAGCTCAGCAACGGTACCGTTTTGATGAATATCTTGTCCGATAAGACCAGCATCATTATGGTAGGTAATCCTTCCTTCCCGGTCATAGAGAATGATGGTACTGCCCTTCTGAAAATTCGCATTCGAACAGATTTCATTGATGATATCATTCTTGATATTCATCAGCAGAATCCCTAAGCCTTCACCGGTGCGCACGCTTCTAATTCTTCTAACCAGAGAAAATACCATTTCAGGGTCCCTGATCGGCTGCTGCTCCAGATGGCTGCCGATGATAAAGGGTGCTCCCTTGGATTCCATAACTTCTTCATACCATGGCTCCCTGCTGACTTCATAGTCACTTTTCAGGGCATAGCCTTTTCGTACATAGAGAGGCCGCTCTGCTGAGTCCGGAAATATGTAGATGCCGGTAAAATCGTTTCTGGTGGACAGCATGGAATAGAGTACGCCTTTTACAGCAGTATCTATACTCAGAAGCTGCTCATCATCTGAATCCCCATGCAGCTCAGACAGAGCCTCCTGGGCGTCGCTGTCGGAGTATATACCCCTGGATATGCGTTCAATCTCATGGAGATGCGCTTCAATGTTGGTATTCACCTGCTGAAGTACAAGCTGATTAGAATCGGCAGAAAGATTTCGTATTGTCCTGCTGGATACGGTGTACGAGATTATCCCCAGCATAATAAGCGGAATTGAGATAGATAAAATGAAAGAAATAGCCAGTCTTGTCCGTATTTTCATTTTACTGCGTTTTCACTGCCATATTTTCACTACTTGGTATTCACTGCATTTTTTTGCTGATATATGGCTTTACTGTACATATTTCCTAGTGTAGCGCAGTCATTCCTTCAAATCAATAACAGCAAGGGGGAAAAGTCAAGTAAGAAAAGCTGATCATGAGTTCTTTACTCCAGATAAGCACAGGGGAAACTGAATCATATATGCTTGCTTTATATGCTGTATTATTCGTCAATGTCATAACCTTCAATGTCATAATATTGATAAACTAAGTCTGATATTTCTTCATGAAATCCCCATCCAATTTCTTCTGTTTCATCAACAAAATGTAAACACTTTTTCTTGTATGCATCCAATAGATTATTCTTGTCTAGATGTACGAGTAACCTTTGTAAAGCTTTTTCAATATTGCCATAAAATTGTTCATCAATATCACCATATGCATTTGTGAAGTCAATTCCATATTGCACATGTGCTAAAAGCAACTCTGCAATATAGTGTGGATCATTAGATATTTTACTAAACTTTGAAATTGCATTTCTTATTTCTGAATACTGAAGCCTTCCATATCCTTTTTCAGGAAAAAATTCATCGGTAATTTTCTTTTTATATTTTTCAAATTTTTCTTTTAAAATTGATGGATTATATGATACATCAAGAACCTCTTTTGCCATTGGTGCTTTTTTATATAAATCTGTAATAATACCAATAAGCTCTTCTTTTTCTAAATTCACTAACTCTTTTTTTAACTCTTTTACTCCCATATGATATCCTTCTCTTTAGAAATAAAATGTATCAATACCCCACCACCCTAACCCAAGCCAAATGCGGTAAAGACAGGAACCTAAATTGGGGAAGCATATAGCCCCTGTCATCTGCTTTTGTCTCCGCTACCCCAAGCCTGCACTGCAGAGTTAAGGGCTGATCCCCTCTATACACTCCAATCTTCTATTCTTAAACCATCTACTTTTTTAAATTCTTTTACATTGTTTGTTACAAATATGATCTCTTTATTCAACGCCTGCGCAGCTAATAGCATATCTATCGGCCCAATGAGTTCTCTTTTTTTTCTTAAATCAACCTTTAATCTTCCGTAATCTATAGCGTCTGCATCATCAAAATTTAAAATCTTGAATATTGAAAGAAATTTCAATAATGCTATTCTGTTCTGCTCCATTTTTTCACTGTTCTGCACTCCGAATTCTAACTCTGCTACTGTTAAGGATGAAATATATATGCTTTCTTCTGGTCTTTTTTTTATCAATTCCAAAACTTTTGCTGGTTTACGTTTAATCGCAAATATACAAATATTTGTATCAAGTAAATACATTAAAATGCTTCTCGCTCTTGAACTTTACCCTGTTCTCTTCCCTCTTTCATAAAATCATCACTGAATTCATTAATACCTTCCATGAAAATCTCCCATGCTTTTTCATGTGGAATTAACAATACAGCATCACCATGCTTTTGGATGTATACCTCATCTCCCTTAAACTGATATTCTTTTGGAATTCGAATAGCTTGAGATCTTCCATTTTTAAAAATCTTTGCTGTTTGCATATACTCACCTCTACATAAAAGTATATACCTTGTTATATATCATGTCAATTTTGATTTCTTACTCTTCACAATCGACCCGTCAGCCGGAAGTGCATACGGTATGATTATTTGCCATTTTGTGCTCGCTTTCGGTTATAAAAAACCTCAATATATTAAAATACCGTTCGGCGTGCTTAGCAGGAATCTTATTGAGAGGACAACTTGCTTGACTAAAAACGCTTATTAGTACTTTAATAGCAATATGAAAAAGAATCGTATTATCTATCTGGACCTCGCTAAAGGTTTCGCCATTATCTTTATGTTTGCTCAGCATTGTATGCTGGTGCACGAAACCGGGGCCGGCGATTCTTCCCACTGGCTCTCTTTGCTATTCGTTCTGCTGGGAACAGCTCCAGCAGCCCCTGTTTTTATGATTATCATGGGTGCCTTTATGATGAAATCGCAGGCTTCCCTGCGCACACATCTTCTTCGCGGAGTAAAGCTCCTCGTTTTGGGATACCTCCTCAACCTTCTACGATTCCCGATGATTTTGCCGACGGAATATGGAGACGGCGAGTTTTTCCCACTTCTCCTCACCAATTTCTTCTCCTTAGTGGATATCCTTCAGCTTGCGGGAATTTCTCTTATCCTAGGAGCCTTTCTAAAACCCGTGATGAAGAACTCCGTGGCCCCTCCACTTTTTTTCACGGCTGTATTTCTGGTATCTCCCTATCTCTGGGGCATCACTCCGGAAAACCCGCTGACAGTAGTTCTTTGGGGAACCTCGGAAAATGTTTTCTTTCCTTTTTTCCCTTGGCTGGTTTACCCCCTGCTAGGTATGTACCTGAGCAAATTCCTGCTGCAATCTCCAGATGTTCTGGACAGCACTCTGAATAAAATGACCCTGATTGGCGTTTTCCTCTTTGCTGCCGGCTCTTTGTTGTCAGTCCTGGAGATCTTTCCCCTCGGGGACTACAGCCGCAGCGGCCTTGGAATTCATCTTATCATTATCGGGTTTGTGCTGATCTGGCTGAAAATCTGCCGGCTTATGGAACAAAAAATGCCGCCGGACAACCGGTTTTTCCGCGCCATGACCTTCCTGAGCGTTAACATTACTGTCATCTATTACATTCAATGGATTCTCTTCGCTTGGAGTACTGTTCCCCTGGGAGCTAATCAACAAGGACCCTATACCTCAGCCTTAATCGGGTTGGCCGTTTCCGTTGTGACCGTCTTCCTGGCAGGGCGTAAGGTGACAAAGAAGGTCTTGTTTTTTCTCTAATTCACTCGCTATTTTTCTATTTAACTCTCTCAAATCATATTCATCCTGGATCCCAAGCCAGAAGTCTGCAGAGTTTCCAAAATATTTTGAGAATCGTAAGGCTGTATCAGCGGTTATTCTTTGATTACCTTTGAGAATTTGAGAAATCCTTGCAGCAGGGACTTTTGTCTCCCCATATTTTTTGTATTTATCTATTTTCAACCCATTATTTATGAAAAACTCTTTTTAAGATACATCATATCAACAAGTTGTATGCCGTCCTCGAACATTGGATGGTCGTAATTGTCTGTAAAAAAATTCTTTATTCGATGTGACTTCTCAAATCCGCAGCTTTCATAAAACGACAGGATCGCCGGTGTTTCGCCTGTTCCTACAAGCATCGTTTTGTAATCGTTCTTGTAGAAATCAAAAATGAACTGCATCAATGCTCTGCCGTATCCTCTGCCTTGATATTTCTCGTATGTCGCTATGTTCTTCAACTCGCAGGTTTTGGAATTTACCTGGACTACAACGCAGACACTTTTTAAATCACCGTCATATAAAGCAAACAAGTCTCCACTCGACAAATACTTGTCAATCATATTTTCCTGCTCGTCTGCCAACAGCAACAAGTCAAGGAACTGTTTCTTTTGTTCAATAATTTTTTTTATTTTCACCATACACCATACTCTGCTGTTTGTTGTTTCTTCATATGTCCGCTTTACGAAGCCCATTTCAGCCCTTGTGATGCATATTCATATATATTAAGTCGTAGAGCTGCTGACTTTTATTCATTCTTATTAATCGCTGGATTATGTGCATTGATTAATAGTGTTTCACTTTGAAAATAACATTTCGCTAATATAAGAAAGCGCGTCTGAAACCTGTTTTTATAAACCCATTTACTAATACAAAAAAACTGTACATAAAGAGAAAAGCACAACGGTAACATACAGCCGCTTGCTCCAGTCAAATATCCTTTTCCCGCCAAAGCTGGCAAGCGGATAGAATGGTACGATGCTGATCAACATAAAAATACCAGAGATGCCCGCCATAGTTCTCACAAATGCCAGATCACCCAGTTGTGTCCTTGTTATGAGTACAATACATAGTAGAGAAATCCATTGAGCCGAAGCTGTTAAACCCAAAGAACGCTTAAAGTCTGCATCTTTTCTATAAACTCTTGGATACCAGTTCCCTGAAATTAAATAGATGCCGCCAAAAAGAGAAGCTGTCAATGATATAATATAACCACCATCACAAACTCTGAAATGCCATTTTTCATTTGAAAACAGTGTTCCAATATAGCCGAAACCCATTCTGATACCAAGAACAGATACTATTGCTCCGATTACATGAAAAGCATACTCAAAACCATAGATGAGTGTTGGCAATAATAACAGGACTGAAATAATTACATATTTAAGCGTCTGCGAAGTAGGATGTTCTTTCCTGACAGAAAGGACATCGTGCTCCAGCTTAAGGTAAAACTCCATACCTGTCGCAATGTTCATTGGTGTCTTGAATGTCAGAGTTAACACACCCATAACACCAAATTGTCTAATGAGATCATCTAAACCTGCCCTTTGAAAACCTCTATTAACAAACATCTTCCAAGATCCAACATTATCATCTCTCACAATAGCACTGTAACCGTCACAACCTTCTTTCTGCATTGTCTCTAAGCAAAAATCAATCAGTTTGCTGCCAATACCATTTCCATGATCAGCTTTGTCTACAAATATGTAATCGACATAACCAATCTTTTTACCAGCTGCAGTAATGTACTTGTACAATACCGCACCAATAATTGTATTGCCTTCAACCGCAACACAACAGTCCTTTGGATTCGGTATAAAAAGACTTTCGAACCATTCGAAGGTCTTCTTCCCCAGTTTCTTAACTTTCGGTGCTTCATTCTGCTTCATCGCTCTTATTTCAATCAAGTTATATACCTCTCCTGCTGCATGATTGGTTTCCGGATTTTCCATTATTGCTTCCTTCCTTTTACTATCGTCAGCGCTTAATTGCAGCCTTCAGGGCGCTGCCTGCTCTTCCTGACAGCATCAGTGTAATACTCATGAGTAATATCCGACTGATGTATGTTAAGAAGCGAAAGGAGTGAGTACAGCGCATCAAATGCAGCAGGTGTCTTGTCTTTGCTCGAAACCATAGCTGTATGCCGTGCGATTCTGAAGTGGGTCATCATACGCTGTTCCTCTTAAATGACGATGGTTCAGGAAACGCCTTACCATACTCCTGGAATTAACTTATAAATTACTTTTTCTGCATACCCTTGATAACCGCGTAATTCTTTCTGCAGCATTTCATCTTCCTTCTGAATTCTCAGAACTCCTAACATTGCGGCAATACAGCCTGGTATGAATATATATGCAGACCCAACGATTAATGGTTGAACGAAGGGTGCTAATATCATTCCTGCATTACCCGGATACCGTACATATGCATATGGTCCTGTATCAATAATTATATGGTTCCGATCATAATGGATGCGGATGGTTCCCTCAAAATGTCTATTTCGTACTTTCGTATAAGGCTTTTAGACCCTCCTTATAACTAGGATATACCGGTTTCCAACCCAAACTTTCCTTAATTTTCTTATTTGAAACAACAGTATTAAGAGTAAGTGTTTGATAAATATACTTTCCCATTACTAACCGAAGGATACATTTGGGTATGTGCATGATTTTATGTGCATTAAAAACTCCTGCCAAATAGGTCATAAATTCTTCAACGGTGCACGGCGTATCATCACCTACAATAAATTTCTCACCAACAGGCAATTTTTCTATAGCCGAAACATATGCATCAGCACAATCGTCGACATGGATTCTTGGTAATTTGTTTTTCCCATCGCCGAAAACAATGACTTTTCCTGATTCGGCCATGTTCATCATTCTTAGAAAAAGTCCTCCGTTACCATATATTTGTGCAGGGAGCATTTCAATGAGAGAAATATTTTTTTCAGATTTTACTTTTGCGATCATTTCATCAGAGCATTTCCCGAGCGCTGCCATACCTATTCGTGCAATTGGCCGACTTTCATCAGCAATTTCATCCCCTTTTGTATCGAAACTTGCTCCTGAGGTTAGTATTAATGGACAATTAAGTGTTTCTGCTAAGTGGATAGTATTTTGATAATAAATCCTTGTTAGAGTTTCAAGTTCTTTGAATTTCTTCCTTGATATTCGGCCAGGCTTGAATGGTACCATCGCAGTATATACCAGAACATCGAATGTATCTGCAATAGTAATGCTGGTAATCGCTGTAATATCTCCTACAATAAAACTGACTTTCGATGTATCAAAGGACATAGTCTTATCAGGGTTTCTTGTAAGTATAGAAACGTTATGATTTCGGTTAATCAATTTTTGAACGATTCGTGAACCGAGAAATCCTGTTCCACCTATGATGAGAATTTTCATAGTTTTAAAACCCCGCTCCCAATCTCCCTCCTTAGTACATAATACCTAAGGATCAAAGCCAATCGTTTTATGCGTATCCCCGACATCCATTTCAGTCATTTGAAATAATTTGTAAATCTTTAACTGCAAAATACAATTCGAATGAAACAAAGCAGAAAACGCATAATCGCCTGCATGTTACGTTTTGAGATTTTCTATGATGCTATGACATGTGGTATTTTTTCTAATTCACTCGCTATTTTCCTCTTTTCCTCTCGCAAATCATGTTCATCCTGGATCCCAAGCCAGAAATCTGCAGAATTACCAAAATATTTTGAGAATCGTAAGGCTGTATCAGCGGTTATTCTGCGATTACCTTTGAGAATTTGAGAAATCCTTGCAGCAGGGACTTTCGTGTCCTTTGCCAGCCGGTAAGCTGTAATATTCATTGGTTTGAGAAACTCTTCTAAAAGAATCTCTCCTGGTGTAATTGATGGTATTCTTTCCATAAACATATCCTTGATTAATGATACATGGATATCATCATTGTATAAGCCGGTCAGGTCAGTATCAAGAAAATTCTTCGGATTAGCTGCAGCTTAAACCATTTTCCTGACAAGACTATTGATGGCCAAGGCTAATTCAACAACCTTGTTACTATCAACGATGTCATGATTATCTTTCGGTGTATGTGTGATTTCCTGATTATCCATGTTATCAATAAACCATTTGGATGATACTTCAATTGCCGGTCTTCCATACTGAATAAAGATGCTATGGTCGCTGTGATTTGGACTCAAGGGTAACAATTTTCCCAATATAGGGTGCAAGTCTTCTGCCCTCCTCTTCGGTCATGTACACAGAGGCAATATCAAAATCGCCATCCTAAATGAGAGAAAATGGATATACGCCTCCGGCCAGTGCAGCATTTCTGGAAGTCGCGCATATAATGGCTTTCGCTTTCCCCTTACAAAGCAATTACCTATACAGCATTGTATTGATTGACTACCACTCCCATTGAAAATCATCTCATATATCTTCTTAATCCGTTTTTATAGAGCTCCTGCTTTA
Organism: Spirochaetales bacterium; assembly: GCA_021736605.1. Lineage (GTDB taxonomy): Bacteria > Spirochaetota > Spirochaetia > PWKH01 > PWKH01 > JAIPFS01. The sequence continues at coordinate 10,478 of JAIPFQ010000027.1, forward strand.
TATAATCCTCAATATTGGCAGCATTCGAGATACTTTCAAAATGTATTGGAAAAGGTTCTTTTCTTAAGTACCTTCTAACAACTGTATTTGGACCTGACCGCTGTTGTGAAGTCAATAGACATGCAATCATAGTTTTTATGATAACATCTTCATTAATCACAATATTTTGTCTGTAAACATTCCGTTCTCTGCGTTTACTGAGAAATGGATTTTCATTATATGCTGCAGCAAGAATTGCTCCACTAAAATCACCAGGGATCATTGCTTTCAATTCTTCCACCCATCTCTCCTTTTTCATGTTGAATTCGAATCATGATGACTTCGAATTTTAAAAACTTACCAATAACGTTCCCGGCCTTACCAAAGCTGCTTGAGCGACTAGCGCTCTCAGCTTGATTTCTTCTCTCTATGCTTCAAGTAGTAAAACACTTATCTTCTCTATTGCTTCTTTTATCTCTTCTTTACTTGCTTTAACTATAAACTCAGCTTCCCTCGTCTTCCAGTCAAGACTTTTTACCTGATCTGATAATACGACCCCATCTATTTTTTTACTTTTTATTTTCACCTCAAATGGATAGCCTTTTTCTTTACTGGTTATGGGACAAAATATTCCAAGGCCTACCTTTTCATTATATTCTTTAGGAGATATTACTATCGCAGGCCTTTTTCCCATCTGCTCATGCCCTGATTGCGGGGTAAAGTTTAACCAGATTATATCACCTCTTTCTGGTACATAATCATCCTTTACCATGCCTCATTACCTGCAGGACCTTCTGTTTCAAATTCACCATGAATATTTTGGTTATCAATATGTTCAAGCATTTCCTTTAAATCATTCTGTTTCTTGGGTTTTATTACTATTCTTCCCCTATCATCTTCTATTTCAACAGAAGATCCCTCTTTAAGAGACAAATCCTTAGCTATAAGACTTGGGATTCTTATTCCCAGGCTGTTTCCCCATTTCTTTATTACAGTTTCCATTCCAATCACCTCTATCTATAGTATATACAATGTTTATACTATAAATCAAGGAACTGTTTTTTTATTTTCGATAATTTCTCTAATTTCCACCATATACCATGTCTCTGCTGTTTGCTGTTTGCTGTTTGCTGTGTCCTCATATGTCCGCTTCATGAAGCCCATTTCAGCCCTCGAGATGCATATTCATATAATAAGTCGTAAAGCTTCTGAAGCTTTGTTGCTTTACGCTTCAATTCCTGAATTCACCAGTGTTTTTTTATACGCTGCTTCTCATTAAATGGACAGGCTTGCTCATCAGCAATACTTTACAACACTGAATAATTTGCTCATCTCAATTTGCCAGACAGTGTCTGGCATTTATGGTAGGCCAAATACAACAATAGCATATATTGCAGGTTGGAGCAGCTGAATCTCTCGAATTTACTGCTCAAATCCATGGCAAGTTCTTCCAAAAACCGGCTCTCATATTCCGCTTTATCATTTTATGTTGCACAATCCGACGTTCGTTGGAACTTCTCTCTTTTATTCTTATGCGAAGTTCTAAAAAAAATTTGTGGAAGCACTTTTTTATATCTAAGTAAAATCAATTCCCTTTCATCATTCTGAATTTATATATCGTTCAACGGTTCTTATAGCCATACACGTTTCTGAGACTATATAAGCAATTCAGTAAAAGGATAATGTCAAACAAATAAAAAAAGATCCACTTACTCCGCCGTTTAGACCGCCATTTACTCCGCCACTAATTTACTTCATATCTTTCTGCTAATTCACTCAATGTCAGTTCTTCTTTCACCGCTTCAAGCACCACTTTCGCTTTGAATGCTTCACCAAATTTTTTTCGCATGCAGACTCCTATAGCTGGTATAGTAGTCCGCCTAATGTATTTTGAAAACTGGTGGAAGTGGTAAACTGAATTCACAGTATAGGTATTAAAAAGCATACTGCAACCTTGTAGAATAAAAACTACAGGAAGGCTAAGCAGATGGTAAGTAACAAAATGTATAACAAAATACACATGTATCTTACCAAAATAAATCTAGTCTCCCAAGCATTTCGCACAACGTTCCGCGCATACCCGCAGTTGCCGTTAGGCAATTGAGGCCGAAGGCTGTCGGGTACGCGCAGTTATATGAAGGAATTTGCCATAATTAGAATAAGTTTCATGCGGAAACTTTTTCTAGGTCAATTTTTATCTTGAGAGCATGACACACTTTTAAAAAGGTTGTCATGTTACAATTTACTCCGTTTTCAACTTTTGAAAGCTGCTGCTGGGTAATATTAGCTTTGTCTGCCAATTGTTTTTGAGATAATCCGAGTTCACTTCTTGTTTCAAGAATTTTTATGGCAATAGAATGAAGTTCCCTTTCTTCTTCATATAGATCTTTAAATTCATTATCTTTAAGTTCAGTTTCTAATTGTTTTTTAAGCGTTTTCATTTTTTTCCTCCTTAAGTTGAGACTTCGTAACCCTTGAGAGAAAATCGTCCTTCAATTTTATTGCCTTCTCGATTTCACTTTTAGGTACTTTGCTTGATTTTTTCTGAAATGTATGTGTAAGAATAATGAATTCCTGGTAACAGAAAAAATATAATACTCTTATTTGATCTCCAGAGAGTTTTATTCTTAGTTCATGAATTCCATCTCGTAATAAATCTGCATAAGGTCGCGGAAGGGTAGGTCCTTTTTCTTCTAGAATTGACAATAAGCTTAAGATCTTAGCTTTATTATTCTTACTTCTTGAAGAAATAAAATTTTCTATATGACACTTACCATTTTCTGCTTCATAGTAAGTCACCTACTACCGGCTGAGCCGGTAGCTTGAGGAGGCCCCCTTAAAGGGGGCGTTCTACAAATCTACAGCATCATCCGAAAAATGTAGATTTCCCTGTAATTGTTGGTCTAATTGCTCTTGATTCTTTATATTCTCTCGTATCATCTGTTCATCTAAGCCGACCGTTGACACGCAGTATCCTCGTACCCAGAAATGCAAATTGGTAAACCCTTTCTTTCTCCCCAACAATTCTCTATGTATTCGTATGGCACTCTTTCCCTTCAGATATCCGATGACCATTGCCACACAATATTTTGGTGGTATCGATAAACATAGGTGTATGTGATCGATCATTGCATGCCCTTCCAGCAATTCCACCTCTTTTTGTCTGCACAATTCTCGGATTATCAATCCTACTCGTTCTCTTCTTTTCCCATACAGCACTTTCTGCCGGTACTTCGGTACGAACACCACATTATACTTACATTCTCATTTCGTGTGTGCTAAACTTCTCCAATCTTTCATTAGTACTCCTTGGTTGTCTCCCCTCCCGGGGGCCTCCTCAAGGAGTACTTTATCCTTTTCTCGCCGCTCTCGGCAAAGCCTTTTCAAGTCTCACCGGCTCAGCCGGTGGTTTACTAGTTATAATTACAGTCCAATTACTCATAATCCAATATACATCATATATGATGTAGCGTCAAGAGTTTTTATTATTGCTAAATCGGAAGGTTCCCTGTAAAGTAAATTGACCGCTTTTCTTCATTATTTAACCTCCAGGAAGTCAGGTAGATGAAAATCATCCCCTAACTCATTTATAAGTACCTCTAATGGGGCTTTCCCCTGCAGAATCTTTCTCGGATAAATATTCATCCAATCTTGGATGTTTCTGACTGAACTCATTTTTTCTTTACCAATATCACTCCCTTTGGGGATAAATCTTCTTATAATCCCATTATGATTTTCATTAGTGCCTCTTTCGAAAGAGCTATAAGGATGAGCAAAGAACACTTGAGTCCTTTGGGTATTGCACAAAACTGACTGCTCAAGACCCAAGATATTTGAGAACTCAGATCCATTGTCCGGAGTAATTGAGAGAAACAGTTTTCTGAAGGATACACTGCCCATTTGGCGTTCCATTTTATCAATTTCACTAGTAACAGAGCTTGCAGTCCTATCAGGAATCTTCCTGGCGATCTCCGTCCTTGTCTTTCGTTCTGTAAGCGTCAGTAAACAGGAGGGAGAGCACTCCTTCCCACTATATATGGTATCCATCTCCCAGTGCCCCGCTACGCTCCTCTCATGAGCTTCTGCGGGACGTTTATCTATAGTCCTTGAAGCATTCATCGCATGGGCATGCTTCTTTGGTCTTCCTCTGGGGTTACGGCGCTTCCCTTGGCAGAGGAGATCCTTTTCCGTAACAACAGGAATATCTCCTGCAGCTATATAGTTATAGAGCGTCTTTTCACAAATCCTCGTATCACTTGGCCACTGTGTCCTTGCAAAATGCTGAAGTACTGCATAGGGACTATAGTGATTCGCTTTAATCAGTGTTGAGACGGCCTGTACCAAAGCCCAATCTTTTCCCAGCTTTAATGGGGGACCTTTGGCACTGGCCTTACTCTCAGCATCGTTCTGGGCAAAATCTGCATTATATTCAATGATAGGCACGAGTTCACTTGTCACATGTTCTACCACCCCTCGTATAAGTTCTCTGCGTATCGTACGCTCACTTTTACTCAGGATGGCTGCTAATAGAGTCGGAGAGGTGATCTTCTTATATTTATTCGTTCCTGAATAATGATATTGCAGCAATAATCGTTCTCCCCACGTAAAATGCGTATGCGTACAGCCTGTTTTATGATAAGCTTTGGTCGTCCCATGGATACCTCTTTTTTAGTTTTTGTTGGTAAATTAACTATATCAGAGTTCTGTGGGACTTTATTTTTTTTTCTTACTTTTTGCCGGACATTTTATTGTACTGTGCAGGTTGTTTTTTTGATCTTGATTTTTGTCTTGACATAAACTGACTGCCCCTGATACAAGCACAACATGTTGTGCTTGTATCAGGGGCGCAATAATATTTTTAACTTAAGGGATTTTTGATACTTTCTTTGGCAAAAAGCAAGTTCCTATCCCTATATAACCACTCTGCCTTATTGCCAGGAAAGGTCCATGATTTGCCCGGGTTCTGCATAAAGGGCTACGTAATGCGGACCATCCTGGTCTTTGAGATCAATATTTGCAGAACCCCAGCCACGTTCAACCTGATTAAACTCTGAGTCCCAGACTATCCACCGGGACTCTTCAGGACCGTTAAATATCATCTGTGCATCAATTCCCACCTGCTCAAGACAGACCCATTCAGTCAGATACTTTTCCTGAACCGATATTTCCAGATAAGAACCGTACTTAATCTTAGTTATATCTTCAAGGGGCCGATAGAGATTCCCCCTACAGGTCAGCCACTCCTGGCCATCTCTATCTATGACTTCCAGGTCAGATAAGTCTCTGCCAAGAACAATGGGGATTAAAATATCCATTGTGGCAAGTGTATCTGTATTAACAGCAAGTGGTAGGTATTCATCTGCTTCTCCGGCAAAGATATTTCCTGGAAGATCGTCTTGGGCCAATAGTTTAAGTTTTGGTGATATGTCATAGTAATGGGTATATGATATGGCCAGATCATTGGCCAAGACCCAGGTTTTACCCATACGGTTCTCCCAGACAGAAGAAAAATTTGCACCACTATGCAGACGTTGGCCCAATGCGTATTCAGCATTATAATAATCTTTTGCCTGCCGCATGGCGATATATTCCCGACCATCTTTTTCAGTAAACCTAAATTCCACTTCTGGAATATCCTCAGAGGCAAACCAGTCGTTTCCCCTCAAACTGAGATCTGAAAAAAAAGGCTCCCAACCTTCTTCATTTCTCATTTGTATTTCAATTTTATTATCCGGCTCTATATCTACACGGTACAGGCTTTGGTAATTGGCATAATACCCGGAAAGAGATTCTAAATAATCCTTGGAAGCCTCTACTGCCGGAGATTTTTCTCTGACAACAGGTTCAGGCATTTTATCCAGGGTCCCTTTATCAACCATAGCTGCAAGCAGGGCTTTTTCCGCCATCTTAGCCAGGTCAGCGTCAGGGGCATTTACTCCGGTAACTGCCACCCCGAGGTTTTCTTCAGGAATAACCCAAAGCTCTGTGGTGTAAGCCATGGTGCCCCCATTTTTAGTCAAGGCCTTTTTGCCCACATATTTGATTGCAGGGTGGGATACATTGTCCCAGCCCAGTCCATAACGCAAAAATTCAGTATTATCAATTACTTTAAACTTCCCTTGTGTCTGATCTTTTTCCATAGCCTCAAGTGAATTTTCTGTAAGCAAAATTTCTTGATTGACTATCCCCTGGCTAGAGATCAAATCCATAAAGCGCACCAGATCTGTTGGCGTTGAAACAATACCCCCTGCCCCGTATATGTTCATATATTCCATGGGCAGTTCTTCTCCTTGGTGATAAACTCCTGCGTATGTGCCTTTTTCATAAGATCCGGTGGCAAACCTGCTATTGTCCATGCCCAGGGGATCGAACAATTCTTTTTGCACATATTCTGTAAAGGGCATTCCAGTTACTTTTTGGATTACAATTTCAGCCAGGGTAAAACCATCGTTGCAATAGACATTCATGTACCCTGGTTTGTGCTTAAGCCGGCTGTTTTTTAAAGCTTTGTATGCTGCTTCCTGGTATTCATCCCAGGGCTTGATGGTCATGCCCCCTCGGTAATAAGAACCTGGTAGCCCGGAGGAGTGATTAAGTAGCATACGGATGGTGATGTCCTTGTACTCTTCAGACTGCATTTCAAAATCCGGCAAATAAGTCACTACCGGATCATCAAGACTGACCTTACCCTGATCAACCAATTGCATAATTGCTGCAGCTGTAAAGACTTTGCTTACAGAGCCAATATTAAACAATGTCTGACTGGTGACAGGAATTTGAGACTCTTGATCAGCATATCCAAATTCCTGAGTCCAGAGAAGATCATGGTCAGACATAAGGGCAATAGAAAGTGAAACGTTTTTATCAGCTTCCAGGACCTTTTGCCCCATTTCATTGATTACAGAATAGGACTTATAGTCATGTTCATTGCTATTTGAAGGAACAGATGTTGGCGTGGCGCAAGAACTGAATATAAATAATACAATCAGTAAAACCAAAGAGATTTTGATAGTTTGTTTTTTCATTTTTTACCAACCTTGTATACAAAAACTTTTATAATAAGCTGATTCTATCATTTGTTACTCTGTTTAAAAAGATATAAACCAATAATTATTGAGCTTTAAACGCACAATGATTGCCTACAGCTAGTTTTCTATGGATGTAAGCATAATTTACTGTTTGAATATAAAACTACTGGGGTATGCACATGACTGCCGTGCACCCCACATCTAGGTGCGCTCGGTATGAGCATTCTCTAACGGGTGAAAGTCCCGAGTACGGGTGATAGCGCCAAGTACATAGCCAAGAGCAAGGGTGTCCTCCGTGAGGGGGAATCTGAAGAAAGCTGGAGGCAAACTTCTGGCCTGACGAA
>JAIPFQ010000028.1:0-17306 GCA_021736605.1 Spirochaetales bacterium
TGTAGACCTCTTCCAGGGCAACCAGCAGATAGACAAAGTAGATTGGGAGACCGAGGATAATACCGCTGAGAATTGCCATGGGGACACCGATCAGCCAGACTCCGGAAATTTCCAGAAAGAGGGAGTACCGAGTGTCGCCCCCGCTGCGGAGAATTCCGATGATGATGTGCAGGTTAAGGCCGCGAATCGGGAGGAGAACAGCCAGAACATAGAGAGAGATACGGGTGATGCGCACTACTTCGGGCTGAATATTGAAGGCATAGGGTATCAATGGGGCGCCCAGGGCCATGAAACCGCCGATAAAGAGGCCTGAAACAACCGGGAGGACCAGAAAGCGGCCGGCATAGAGCTTTGCGCGTTCCATCTCCTTTGCTCCGATGCATTTGCCGATCATCACCGCCGCAGCGTTGCCGGTACCGATGAAGACTACGAAAAAGAGATTCTGTATGGATTCGCTGACATTAGCTGATGCTATGACATCGGTACCCATACGGGCATAGACCATTTTATAGACCACCATTCCCAAGGCCCAGAAGATTTCATTCAGGATAACCGGGAGGGCGGTGATAAAGAATTTTTTCACATAAGCACGGTCAAAAGAGAGATATTCCCGGATGGAGCCTGCGGCGGGGGTTTTTTTTGCATACGCGATCCAAATGATGATAAGCATGCCGAGACCCCGGGCAGCGGTGGTTGCATAGGCTGCACCGTTCACACCCATGGCCGGGAAGCCGAAGTTTCCAAAAATCAGCAGATAGTTGAAGAAGGTATTGATGCTTAGGGAGATAGCAGTGGAGATGAGGGGATATTTAGCCAGCTCCACACTCCTGAGGGCCGTGGAGTAGATGAATGAGATCCCCATGAATATATAGCTTACTGCCACAATGCGAAGGTAGCCGATTCCCGCTTCAATAACCGCCGTGTCCGGCGTAAAAAGCCCCATGATTTGCCGCGGGAAGAGAAATGATGCCAGTGCGACAGTAACTGCTCCCAAGGAAGCTGTCATGAGGCCTACTCCCATGGCTTTATGTATAGATTTCAGGTCTCTGTTTCCCCAGTACTGGGCGATAAAAATGGAGGCGCCGCTCCCTGTCCCAAAAAAGAAGAGGATAGTAAGGAAGAACATCTGGTTCGCCAGTCCGACGCCTGCAATCTGCACCTCACCGAGCTGTCCGATCATCAGCATATCTACAAAAGAGAGGGAGGATATAAGGAGGTTCTGCAGCATGATTGGTCCGGCAATGGATAAAAGGGATGTATAAAAGCGGCGGTCGCCAAGGAGTTCTTTCATTTCCGATGTGTCCTTTTCTTGTTCTTATTTTTCTTATTTCTTGAACCTGAAATTTGTCTTTTTCCCCTTTGTTTTGATCGTACTTGATGGCTCTCTGTCTTTCCGGCTCCCGAAGAGTTGTGACGGTGTGCCGATATCAGGCAGTCGGGGCAGCTCCCGATCAGATCAGTCCTCCCCGCTTTTTCCAGGGCTTCCCGAACAAGGCTATCATTTTCTCGGCGGTTGAACTGCAGGAGGGCTCTCTGCAGCCGCTTCTCCCTGCCCCGCGGTACGTAGACATCAGCAAAATTTCTTCCTGGCCGCGGATCGAAGCCAGTGTAGTACATGCAGGTGGAGACGGTGCCGGGTGTCGGATAAAAATCCTGGGCTTGCTCGGGGATTGTGCCGCTGTGTTTTAGATAGACTGCCAGCTCTGCGGCATCTTGAAGAGTGGAGCCGGGGTGTCCGGATATGAAATAGGGGATAGTATACTGTTCTTTTCCAATTTTTCTGCTGGTTTCCTTGAAAAGGGATACAAATTCTTCGTAGATCTGGACTTTCGGTTTACCCATAGTTTCCAATACCCTCGGAGAGATGTGCTCAGGTGCAATTCGCAGCTGCCCGCTGACGTGATGCCGGCAGAGTTCCTCCATAAAGGTCTTTCTGACAGCTTTTGGAGCGGCTAGAAGGTGGTCATAGCGAATTCCTGAGCGGATGAAAACTTTTTTTACCTTTGGAAGCGAACGAAGGCGTCGAAGAATGGTGAGGTACTCCATCTGGTCATCTTCTACAGCTCTGCAGCGCTCGGGGAACAGACACAGAGTCTCTTCACAAGGACCGGATGCCAGCTGTTTCCGGCATGCTGGTTTTCGAAAGTTTGCGGTCGGACCGCCCACGTCATGGATATATCCTTTGAAAGCGGGGTCTTTGCTCAGCTTGCGGGCCTCATTTTCCATAGAATCTCCGCTCCGGGATTGAATGATGCGTCCCTGATGGTAGTGGATGGCGCAGAAACTGCAGCTGCCGTAACAGCCGCGATTGCTGGTGATGCTGAAGCGTACCTCTTCTAATGCCGGTATTCCGCCGGAGCTGTTATAAACTGGATGGGCTTTTCCGGTAAAGGGCAGTTCATAGATACGGTCCATCTCTTCTGTACTGAGGGGTTCGGCAGGAGGATTCTGCACAATATACCCTCGGCTGTAGGGTTCTGCAAGAATTTCAGGCTTCATGGGGTTATTATGGAGCAGTCTGAGCTGAACACTTTCAGCAAAGGCTCGTTTCCCCTCCGCAGTCCCTTGATTACTTTTGGGATCGCGCCGGGATACCGCTTCATAGGAAGGCAGCTTGATAAGCGGCGGGTGCTTCTGGATGATGGGTTCAGCTGCTGTGTCCAGTTCACGTGCATCATTGGAGGTCTGAGTTTCATGGGATCTATGTGATTCTTGTGATTCAGCAGATGTTCCAGATTCATGAGGTTTTGGGGATTCACTGGATTTATTGGATATAGTCGGCAGTTCAGGTGAAAAAAACAAGGTTCCCGGTATATCGCGGATATCTCGAATGGGAACTCCATTGCGTAGCTCCCTGCAGACCTGCACAACCGCTTTTTCTGCCATTCCGTAGATCAGAAGGTCTGCTTTTGCATCCAGTAAGACTGACCGCCGGACTTTTCCTGACCAGTAGTCATAGTGACTTAAGCGCCTGAGGGAGGCTTCAATACCGCCGAGAATGATGGGTGTATCCTTGTAAGCCTGTTTTAATCGTGATGTATAGGTAATTAGAGCCCTGTCAGGACGAAAACCCGCTTTTCCCCCCGGCGAGTATTGATCTTCAGATCGAGGCTTGTTTGCTGCGGTGTAGTGCGCGGTCATGGAGTCGAGGTTACCGGAGCTTACCATAAATGCGCAGCGCGGTTTTCCTAATGCGGAGAAATCATCCGTACGATCCCATCGGGGTTGGGGAATAATACCTACTCTGAAGCCTGCATGCTCCAGAACGCGGCTGATTACTGCAGTGCCGAAGGAGGAGTGGTCTACATAAGCATCACCAGAAATTATGATGATATCGCACTGATTCCATCCGCGAGCTGCCATACCGCTTGCTGAAATGGGAAGAAAATTCGAGGCAAGATTTTTTTGAGCCTGGGACTTCTTAGGAATTGATTGAAGAGGCTGTTTTTTTTCTTTATATGCAGTTTTATATGCAGTTTTTCCCTGTTTAGAATTTTTCATTCAGCATGCGCCCCTTTGCAAAGTGCCATATACTATCACGCGTCGGAGCCTGTAGAAAAGAGTCCCTCTGTAATAACCGCTTGATTTTGATAAAAAAAATAATTACGTTGACGTACATAGTTTGACTTCTCATGATCTACATAGTATCTTTAAACTTGCAGATATATAGAGTAAGATATGAGACTCATTAGAATATAAGATATTGCGAACAAGGAGATGCCATTGGCAAAAGAGAACGTGCCTTCGGTGCATTTTTATGATCAGGATTTCGTAGAAATCTACGACCGCACTTGGGTGTGGATACAAGATTTCTGGAAAACGGCGGATTCGGAGAACGGATTCAAGGGTACTTTTCTCGGATATCCTGATCAGGGTACCTATAATCAATATTATTCCATTATTTCCTCATTTTTTCTGGCGTACAGCAATGAAAAATATTCCCCTGCACCGATGCTGGACTTTTTTTACAGCATGCAGGAACCTGACGGCGCCATTAGAGGTGAATATTCCATGGAAGACGGAAGCCCTGTGTTTCATGAGGATAATCCTGAAGGAGTTCAGCCGCCGCTCTTTTCTTTTGCCGAATTCAATCTCTATCATAAGATGGGAAATAAAAGGCGTTTGAAAGAAATTGTTCCAGCGCTGCAGTACTATTATCAGTGGCTGGAGAACACATTTAAGCAGGAAAACGGTCTGTATGCCGTACCGCCGGCGGCAACCATGATGAACAATGCCGTTGGTGAGCATGTCCGCTATTCCTTGGAGTTCAATACCCAGCAGGCGCTCAATGCCCTATATCTTTCTGCAATCGGTGATATCCTGAATGATAAAGAACTGAGCTTTCAGTATAAACGCCTCTATTTTACTCTGAAGACCCGTATTAATTCTCTGATGTGGAATCAGGATGACAGTATTTACTACAGTCTTGATGAGAATGGGAAGCAGATTTGTGTAAAAACTATTGGTGCTTTCTGGACTCTTCTGGCAGAGATTCCTAATGAGTACCGGGTGGAGGAACTTATCCGGCACTTGAAAGATCAGGAGTCCTTCGGAACGGAAAACCCGTTTCCCACAATAGCCGTGGATGAGCCGGAATTTTCTGAGAATGGTGAAGGTTATCATGGTTCAGTAGTTCCTTTTCTGACTTATATGGTTATTAAAGGACTTGAACGGTATCAGCGTTATGATTTTGCCAGGGAATGCGCCATTCGGCATCTGTATTTTATGCTGGATACTCTGCATCCCGATGGGAAAGAGATTGGGGATGTCTACGAAGCCTATAAACCGCTTCAGGAAGGTGCCCCTGTGTGGACTGGGCATCCGGAATTCCCGAGAAAAAAATTCCTGCCCATGGTGGGAATCTCCACCATCACCATGATGATAGAGAACGTCTTAGGTTTTGAAATTAGTCTCCCCAAAAAGACAGTTGACTGGGTTATGCCGACCTTGGAAGCTATGGGAATTGAAAACTTATCTCTGAAGCGAAACTTGATAACTGTACTTAGCAGCAAGAATCTAAGGGGATGGGAAATTCGCTTGGAATCGGAAAAACTCTACTATTTTACCATTGATATACTGGATGAAAAGAAAAACAAAACGCTTCCTATCCCTTCCGGAAAATGTTCTATGCTCATTGATAAGTTATAGGAAGTTATTGCAAATCTCCGATTATAGATTGAAGATACAGAATAAAGATTAAAGGTTACAGATCCAAATAAAAGCTTCCAGCTTACGCGGAGCTTACTGAATAGAAATGAACTGAGGAGATAGCGCTTTGGCTTGGATTGGAAAAATAATTGGCGGGACGGTAGGCCTTTTCATGGGCGGCCCCCTGGGGATGATAGCTGGGGCAGCCTTCGGACATATGATAGACTCCACAGGTGAAGGCCAGGCCGGGCAGGGAACCGGAAATCAACGTCGTATCTGGGAAGAACAGCAGAGAAGAAGACAAGGAGGACCGTTTTCACAAAGTGCAGGGACTGCTTTTTCAGCTGATCGAAGACAGCAGCAGTCTCAGATGGTCTTTTTTGTTGGAGCTTTCTCCATGCTGGCAAAGATTGCGTCCGCCGATGGTTCTATTACTCAGGCGGAGCGGAAGAAAGTTGAGGAGTTTGTTAACCAGGATTTGCGGCTTTACGGCCAGAGCAAGGAAGCAGCGCTTCGTATTTTTGAAACAGCCTTGAATGAAAAGGGGTCATTTCATGAATTTGCTCAGCAGTATTATCAGCAGTTCCGCAATGAAAATCAGATGCTCCAGCTGATGATTGATATCATGTATCGGGTTGCCCTGGCTGACGGACGAATGACTTCGGCTGAAGATAAACTGATCTCTTCCGCTGCTCAGATTTTCCATCTGCCGGAGAGCATCATAGATATGATTCGAAAACGCTATATGAAAAATGTATCAGGTAAAACCTACGCGGTACTCGGCGTTTCTCCCGATGCAAGTGATGATGAGATAAAAAAAGCCTATCGAAAACTTGTAAGTGATTATCATCCCGACAAAATTGCTTCAAAAGGGCTTCCTGATGAATTTAATAAATTTGCTGAGGAAAAGTTCAGAGAAGTGCAGACTGCATATGAAGAAATCCGTGAAGAGCGGAGCTTCTAAAGTTTTAAGTAAGTTTTTTTGAGAAGTATTCAACTGGAAGTTCTGAACAGGTAGACGGCTGGAATAGACGGCTGGAACGGGTTTTATTTATTTGGCGCAATCACCAATAACTGGCTCAATCATCAATAACTGGCTCAATCATCGTCCACATTTACCCTGCCTCTGAGTGATCTGGTCAGGGTTATCCTATCAGCATACTCCAAATCTCCTCCAACAGGCAGTCCGGACGCTAAACGTGTTGTTCTAATGCGCTTTGTATTTCCCTCAGCATCGGAAAGTTGAATATCCTTCAGCAGGTGGGACAGATACAGGGCTGTCGTATCTCCCTCTTCCGTAGGATTTGTGGCGATAATTATTTCAGTGATGCTATCCTTCTTTATTCGATTTATCAGTTTTCCGAACTGAAGCTGATCAGGCCCTATCCCGTCCAGAGGCGAAATAACTCCATTCAGCACATGGAAAAGACCATCATAGGCGCCTGTTCCGTCGATGCTTATAACATCCTGAGGCTCTTCTACCACGCAGATTGTGTTACGATTACGGCTCTGATCAGTGCAGATTCTGCAAGGATCCTGCTCAGTAAATGAACCGCAGATTGAGCAGCGGTGTATTTTCTTTTGAATCTGTTCCACAGCTGATGCCAAATGGCGATTAAACTCTTCATCAGTCTGCAGCAGATAATAAGCAATACGGGCGGCGCTTTTCTTCCCGATGCCTGGTAGTTTTGAAAAGTCCTGTATTAACTCTTCCAGTGCGTTCATGCTGTACCTCTTACAGGGGAGATAAATACTGTGAGTGCTGATTGCATCGTCGGTTCTTCATTACTGTTCTATGAGCTTCTATGAGCTTGGGAATCCGCCGGGGAAACCGGGCATTCCTCCTGGCATTCCACCGGTCATGCCGGCTGCTTCAGACTGCATCTTCTCTTTAACATTCTGCATTGCTGAATTGAAAGCAGCAAGTATCAGATCCTGAAGCATAGAAACGTCATCAGGATCCACTATTTCCGGAGCTATACTGACCTGTTCGATCTCCATAGCTCCATTCATATCAATTTTCACCATACCTCCTCCAGAAGAACCGGATGCATGTATGTCTTTCATCTTTTCTTGAATATCTTTGAACTGAGACTGAAGATTATTCAAGTTCTTCAGCAGTTCCATTGGATCCATTGTACCCATGTTTTTTTCCTCCATCGATAACTTCACCCCGAAAAAGCTGGGTGATCATCTGTACAGTATTGTCATCTTTAATCTTTTCTTTCGGATCCTCTCTCTCCTGATTTTCTGATGTAAAGCGCAGGTTTAAATTTTCACCGATCCTTTCATTTAATAGTGACTGTATGGTCTGTTTTTCCTGTCTGACTTTTTCTGCGGAGAAAGGGGTGCTGAAGATTAGGGTCAGGGTGTTTTCTTTCAGGTCCCACCGTTTTACCTGATTCAGCGCTGATGCCAGGGTAGGCCGGTCTTTTGCAAGGCTGGTTATAATTTCGCCGAGCGTCTCCTGGGTAAATTGCCCCAATTGCCCAGTTTGTTCAGTATTTTTTTCTTCATCATGATCTGGATTTGAGGATTTGGTAAAATTTTTTATAAATTCGTCATCTTCAGATTTTCCGATGCTGACAGCAGGTTTGTTTTCTGTCTGCAGCTCAGTATTCTGCTCATCTTTCTGAGTCTCAATTGCTGCATCAGCTGAATCATCCTCAAGTTCCTCCTCTTGTACAGAAGCGGGGACAGCAGCGGACGGTTCAGTCTGTTTGCCCGGCTTGCCAGTTTCATCCGGCGTCTCAGCTTTTTCCACTTTTTGAGCTTCTTCTTTGTTTCCAGCAGCTCGAAGGTGTTTCTGAAATGCCTGCATAATCGAGGCTGAACCAGTTTTATTCGAGGATTCGGTTTTTTCAGAAGCTGCAGAAGAAAATAAAGAAGAAGTAGTAGATGAAGAAGAAAAGCTGGATGCTGACGATATCTTTGATGACGCCTTCTCTGCTGAATGAAATTCAGCCCTTCTTTTATCTTTACTCCCCGACTTGCTGCTTATCCTTTCTTCCCCCTGTTCGGAAAGTTCAAGGCTTTCCTGAAGCTGTTCAATTCGTGCAATCAGTGTTGTCGGTGAAACCATGCTGCTCAAACTGCCCAGTCTGTGAATCAGCAGCTCAAGTTCAAAGCGTTGGTTCAAGGAGTAGCGGAGATTTCGGTACAAATTCAGCAGAAGGTCTATGATCGTCTCTATATGTTCGGATGAGAAGGACTGTACAGCCCGCTCTGAAAAATGATCAATGCGGTTTCCGATAAGAGCTTCTGCCGTAATTCCCTGTTTAATAAAGAGAATAGAGCGGAAGTATTCAGTCAGGTCCACTGTGAACTGCTCTACAGATACTCCCTGGGAGAGAATTTCACTGCTTAAATTCAGGGCATCAGAAATGGAATGATCGGCAAGATGCTCCACAAGCTTATTGATGCGGTCAACACCGATCAAGCCGAGCTTCTCCCTGATCTTGTCCATAGTTATTTCTCCTTCTGAAAAGGAGATAATTTGATCAAGCAGGGTGTAGGCATCCCGGAGTGAGCCTGTGGCCTCTTTAGCTATCCAAAAGAGAGCGTCTTCTTCAACGGTGTAGCCCTCTTCCTCTATTGCTTCAGCCAATTTTTTCTGAATAGTTTCCAGGGCAATCAGCTGAAAATGGAACTGCTGACAACGCGAGCGGATAGTGGCCGGAACTTTATGGATTTCTGTAGTGGCAAAAATAAAAACTACGTAGGGAGGCGGTTCTTCAATAGTCTTCAGCAAGGCGTTGAAAGCACTATTTGAAAGCATATGAACTTCATCTATTATGTATATCTTGTATCTGCTGCTGTTCGGAGCAAAAAGAACTTCGTTTTTTATCTCCCGCACATCATTGACGGAGGTGTTGCTGGCACCGTCTATTTCGATTACATCCAGGGCGTTTCCAGATGCTATTTCATAACAGTTGGAACAGACACCACAGGGTTCAGCAGTAGGCCCTTGTTCACAATTAAGAGCCTTGGATAAAATCCTTGCAGCAGATGTCTTTCCGACACCCCTGGGGCCTGAAAAAAGGTATGCATGGGCAATCCGTTGATTTTCCAGGGAATTCATCAAGGTGGATACAACAAAATCCTGTCCTGCCAACTCTTTGAATACGGCAGGGCGCTTTTTAGAAGCGGTAACCTCGTAAGCCATGTATAGTTCTCCTTAAAGAGCAGTATACACTAATGAAGGGCAACAAAAAACCCCTTCAGCTCAAGTCAAGTAGATTGGGTCTCACCAGCGAATCACTTACCGCTGCTACCTTCCGGTCCTGACGGGGTTGGGTGACAGCTGATAGCCCAGTACCTGACCATCAACACTGAAGGGGAATACGGAGAGAGAGGGATTCGAACCCTCGGAACCCGGTTAGGGTTCACACACTTTCCAAGCGTGCACCTTCGGCCAACTCGGTCATCTCTCCAAAGCATAGCCCATACCATGGTTTTCCCATGTACGGTTCAACCATAAAACACAAAGAAAAAAAAGGCAATAAATTCATGCAGTAAAAGCATGAAAATAACGGAGAGAGAGGGATTCGAACCCTCGGTGCCGCAAAACGGCACAACGGATTTCGAATCCGCCCGATTCGACCGCTCTCGCATCTCTCCGGCAGAGAAATGTACCCAAGAGGATTCGAACCTCCGACCTTTAGATCCGCAATCTAATGCTCTATCCAGCTGAGCTATGGGTACATAAAAACGGAGAGGGAGGGATTCGAACCCTCGGTACCGTTACCAGTACAACTCCTTAGCAGGGAGCCCGATTCAACCGCTCTCGCACCTCTCCATTGCATTGCAGATTCTAAAAAAATTAACGCTGATACAAGCTTTCCGCTTATCTGCCTAAGGCGGAAAAATAAGAAAAACCGCTGAAAGACAGCTGCATTTCTTCAGCGAAACGGAGAGGGTGGGATTCGAACCCACGGAGCCTCTCGGCTCAACGGTTTTCAAGACCGCCTCCTTCGACCACTCGGACACCTCTCCAAATCGGTGTTTTACTATATAGACCATAAAAAACTTTGTCAATACAAGAGCCCTTCATGTAACTTGAGAAATTCTGAATAAGACTGTTTCCAGACAAGTATAAAAGGTATCCGGAATTCCTGCGATCATCAAAGCTGAGGACTGTATTCTGCCGATTTTTGGAATATCATCGACATATACTTTATCAAGCAGCTGCACTTCAGCTGTCTGTACTCTCTTTCAGTCGCTGCTGTTCTTTTGCTTTTTCCCGTTTCTCAATCTCTTTATCGATCCTCGAGAGCTGTTCCTGCATTCGTTCACGCTGATCAGTCTCTTTTTTAACCATATCTGTCGGAGCTTGCTGCTTGTCGCTGACAGATCTCTTGTGCAGTAGAGCAGAGGAAGCATCTGCTTTTTTCTCATTATTTGTACTTTTTTCTTTCTCTGCTTTCGAAGAATCCTTAACTAAACTCAGCTGTCCACTGATCTTTTCTCTTACTGCATAGAGCTGCTCAATGGACTCTGCCTCTTCGGCTCGGTCGAACGCAATTTCCTCGATTGATTCATTCTCCGTTTTTTTCGGTTTCTGGACAGGAGGCACATATTTATGATCCCCCGGATATTCTCTTCGATCTACAATTTGGGGGGACATAATTTCTATTTGTTCATTGTGGAGTGTATTAAGAATGGCTTTTTTAAGTTGTGATGTTCTGCTCAACCGCTCATTTGATTCTTCCAGAAGTCCATATACCCGGTAGCGTACTGCATAGTTTCCAAGCTCCTCAATAAATACGAATGGTTCCGCCAAGCTGCACGATTCTACAGCTTTTTTGAGTGCTTCCTCAACTTTACCATGCGGTTCATCGTAGCCTATTGAAACTGCGGCATGTATAAACGTTCCGCCTCGTCGAGTTACTTGAACAGCCTTTTGTACAAGTTGAAGATTCGGTATCATGACAATATCTCTGGTTATCAACTGAACCTCTGTATGGAAAATAGCAAAATCCGTTATACGTCCGTTCAAGCTTTCGAATTGAATAAAATCCCCTGCATGGAAACCATGCATCAATCGCAGCATGATACCGGCCATCGCATTTCCAACCAGCGTTGTAGAGGACAAGGCAATGATAACACTGAGAAGTATTCCAAGGATGCTGAGAACCTGCGCACGTACTTCTGCCGGCAAGGGGAGGAGGGCTGCTGCAATGAAGAGACCAAGAATGGAGACTCCCAGGGTGAAAAGCTGGCGGTGCAGCGGATAGTTCCGTGCATCCCTAATTGATTTCCTTATGATGAGCCGTCCTAGAACAATGACTGTGATGCTTACAGCCAGAGTTACAATTGTGCCTGTAACAGCAAGCAAATCCTGAAAAATACTATCCATTATCCCTCCAAGTACAGTATACGTACAGTATACGTACAGTATACCACAATCAAGCTTTGCCCTGCTAGAATCAGCATATAAAAATTTTCAGGCGGCTAGCTCGTGGTAGGGGCTTGCCCCTGAAATTGATACCTTTCACTCTCTATTGCGGTATTCGGAAGTCATAAGTAATATAGGTTTGTACGGCTCAAAGGTTCAGGGGGTACGATTCAAGGGCTGGTTCAAGAGACTGGTTCAAGAGACTGGTTCAAGAGGGTGCAATTCAAGGGGCTGGAACTTACCGGTCCCGAAAATCGAGGTGCTTGCTCAGCATTTCTTCGCCGTCGAAGATAAACTTTCCCTCAAAAAACTGTCCCTCCATGGCCTTGGGAAGCCAGTGAATATCGTCAGCCCACATTTTTTCGTAGGGTATTTCCGTCTCCTTAACCCAGAAAGGATCGGCTTCATCCGTCTCATGCATCGTCCCGGTATATTCATCCGCAAAAAAAACATAGCCCTTCAGAGAATACCCGTCAACAAACTGAAAATTGAGAATTCCCACTTGGACGAGATGTGATGGAGTGATTCCGGTTTCTTCTTCTGTCTCCCGAACAGCGGCTTCTGCAGCTGTTTCATCTTCTTCTATCCTCCCTCCGGGCGCATTTACCATACCTTTCCCAAGTCCGGTTTTCTTATTAATGAGGAGCACTTCACCATCCTTGAAAATATAACAGAGCACGGCTGTTTCCCGGGGTTCCCAAAGATCCCAGTCAATGTCATCTACGTTTCGAGCTTCTTCAGGGTGTTCAAGCAGGTCAACCTCTTCGGCTTCATCTGTCTCATCAGCTTCTTCTTTATACAATTCCGGATACTGTTCTTTTCTGCAGTCCTTACACAGGTTGTCATCGTGGTAGAATATAGTATCCATGTCCAGTTTCTTTCCGCAGGATGCACAGCGGTACTTAAACAGTAATATTTTATTTCTGATCAGGTAAGCGACACCGATCATGATCAGTAGAGCGATGATTCCTGTCCACTGAGGCAGCCCCATGGTGAGGATTACGGCTATCATAACATTGAGGCCCAGCACCAGCGAAGCTATCAGCAGTGTAGCCATACGTTTCTTTTCTGCGGTTGCCGTATGCTTTCTCTGGAAAAGATTCAGGGCAAGAACAGCAATTATCACCCAATACAGTTCGGAATTTATGTTTTCTAAAATCATAGGTTTGAGACTAACTGCGAAAGGCGATAAGGTCAAGTATCAGGTTCATGCAAAGCCGATATCACAGCTCAAATTGTCATGGAGAGCAGCCCCTCTCAATACTTTTTACTGGTTTACAGCTCTATGTTTTTGTGAATCATTGTTGTGAGCCAATCTAAAATGCTATATACTTTACAAAAGGTCTTTTGCATAGAGAGACATAGAGAAAGTGTCTATAAAGGTTAGATAATGAGAATTTACATAAAGAAGAAAAATTCAAAATAGGGGCAGCTAATTATGGAAAAAAAAGAACTAACAGCGGGTGCGGGCAGGACAGAGGTGCAGAATATGGATAAACAGACCTTGGCATCATATATTGACCATACTCTTTTGAAACCGGAAGCAGGGAAAAACCGCATAGATGCATTATGTGATGAAGCTGCGGAGTATCAATTCTGTTCAGTCTGCATCAATCCAGTCTGGGTCGCCCATTGTGCTGAACGCCTTGCAGGAACGGGAGTAAAAGTCTGTACTGTAGTAGGCTTCCCCCTTGGTGCCGTGCCCACGGAAACCAAAGTCCAGCAGACAGTCCAAGCAGTCCAGGAAGGGGCGGATGAAATCGATATGGTAATCAATATTGGAGCATTGAAGGATGCTGATGTCTACGCCCTCGAACAGGACATACGGGAAGTGAGGAAAGCCTGCAGCAGCAAACTGCTGAAAGTAATCATCGAAACATGCCTGCTTACGAAGGATGAGAAGATTACAGCCTGCAGAGCTGCACAGGCTGCGGGTGCAGATTTTGTAAAGACCTCCACAGGCTTTTCAACCGGCGGAGCCCTTACGGAAGATGTTGCCCTGATGCGGAAGACAGTCGGCCCGAACATGGGTGTGAAGGCCTCCGGCGGTATTCGCAGTTTTGAAGATGCCCGAGCCATGATAGAAGCTGGAGCAGCAAGACTCGGCGCCAGTTCCGGAGTGGCTATCCTGAATGGACTCAGCACAGACAGCGATTATTGAAGCGGGCATGATATCAAGTTTGCATTGTCGTTGGATTGCATTATTGTCGGTTACCAGGATCGTTCGGTTCCGGGATTGCATAAGCTTTAAACAGGAGTTAGATATTTGTCGATAATTGAAAAAAACCCCAACACCGACCATTTTCTGAAAAGTCTGGGATTTCCAAGTGTTGAGGTGCATCATGCATTTACTCATTTTGATTTTACCAAGCCGTCTCGGAGAATTCTTGTTATCGGACCCATGGGATCGGGGAAAACCGAATTTTCCGCTCGGGTTTGGAGAGATGCCAGAGTTGCCTTGGGGAAAAGCAGTACCGTTAAGCAGCTTACTTCCACCGGCAGAGCAGATCGTAGAAAAGTGTTTTTTATTCGCTCTCTTCTGGATGTAAACCGTTTTCAGGAGTATCCTGATGATGCCTTGGCCTATCGCGGGGGCTACGAACGCTGCGGAACGCAGATTGCACGAATCAGTGACTCCTTTTCCCTGGAGGAAATCCTCCGGGACAACCCCGCCACAGGTACCTGGATCATTGATGAAGCCTCATTTTATGATGAGCGCCTGGTCTATGTGGTACGGAATGCCAGCGAACAGCGGGGACTGCTCTTTATATTTCCTACCCTGATTCTTAATTTTCGGAGGGATATCTTTAACCCCACCGCTCGCTTAATGCTGGAGACTGCCACGGATGTGATTCCTCTTACCGCATACTGCGAACACCCCGACTGTCTGGAAGACTCCTTCTATACCTATCGCTATTATCAAATAGATGGGAAAGAGTGTCCTGCCCTCTATTTTGATCCCCTTATAGTGGTGGGCGGGGATAAGAAAAAGGAAGACTCCCTGGAGCCCAACTACTGTACCCGCTGCGATCGGCATCACTATCTGCCCGGTAAGGAGTACACCTTTTTCACCCTTAAGCCCCTGGGAGAAGAGGCTGCAGGTGGAAGCACAGAAGCTCTGAAGAAGGAACTTTACGCTCTCAACTACGATATTGAAAGCTCTGAGCTTTCACGTCACCTGCATGAACGGTACAAAGGAGAAGAGGAACAGCAGGTCTGTCTCAACTCCCTGAATATATCGAATATCGCCGAACGGGCGCTGATGTATCTGTACGGGGAACAGAATTTGATTCCCGAAGAGCTTCTTGTCCGTTTTGTAAACGAATTGAAACTGGATAGAGATTATCTGAAAAAAACTTTGGAGGACAACCGCAGAACCGTGAACCTTGATCAGCCGATGCTGTTCTAAATTAAGTTTTGTGCCCGCGTGTAAAGAAAAGAGTAAAAGAAAAAGGGAGGATAAGCTCATGAGAATGCCGGAAATAATTAGAAAAAAGCAGCTGAATAAAGAGCTGAGCCCGGAAGAGATCCGCTTTTTTGTTAACGGATACACCCATGACGAAATACCGGATTACCAGGCAGCGGCATTAACAATGGCAATCTGGTTCAATGGGATGAGCACAGAGGAGATTGGTGAACTTACTCTGGCCATGGCTGAATCCGGGGACACCGTTGATCTCTCCTCCATCAAAGGCATAAAAGTGGACAAGCACAGCTCTGGAGGTGTTGCAGACACTACCACCATAGCAGTAGGCCCCCTGGTGGCGGCCTGCGGCGGACGTATGGCAAAAATGTCCGGCCGCGGCCTTGCCCACAGCGGAGGGACCCTTGATAAGCTGGAGTCTATACCCGGTTTCTCGGTCAATCAGGACATGCAGCGTTTCTCTGAGATAGTCAACACCTGCGGTGTATCTATTATTGGACAGACGGCAAATCTTGTTCCTGCGGATAAAAAACTGTATGCCCTAAGGGATGTAACGGCTACTGTTGACAGCATGCCTCTGATTGCCGCCAGTATCATGAGTAAGAAACTCGCCGCCGGCGGCGATAAAATCCTGCTTGATGTTAAATGGGGTTCCGGGGCATTTATGCATGAGTTGGAAAAGGCAGAAAAGCTGGCTCGCATCATGGTGGATATCGGAAAGCATGCAGGAAAAGAGACCCGGGCGATGGTCACGGATATGAACCAGCCCTTGGGTAATGCAGTAGGGAACGCCTTAGAGGTTATGGAAGCCATTGAAATACTTCGAGGGGATGCAGAGGGTGATCTCAAAGATTTGATCATGGAGCTTTCAGCACAGATCCTTATCATGGGAGCGGTGCATGAAAACCGGGATGAAGCGCTGAAGGCTTTAGAGCAGGCAGTATCCAGCGGAGCAGCAGTGGAACGTCTGAAACAGATGATATCTCTTCACGGCGGGAATCCGGCGGTCTGCGATGATTTTTCCCTTCTTCCGCAGGCACGAAAAACAGAATCGATTACGGCAGAATCAGCAGGATATATTACAGCAATGCAGACTGATGATATTGGAACAGCTTCCGTGATGATTGGAGCAGGACGGGAGAAAAAAAGCGATTCAATAGATCCCGCGGTGGGCTTGTGGCTGCGGAAACGGCTGGGCGATCGGGTTGAAACCGGGGATGTTCTTGCTGATTTCTACGTAAACGATACTGCTGATTTGAAAGAAGCGGCAGATCTTTTTAAGAAGGCTGTACGAATTGATTCCACGCGGCCTGAAGAGAAGCCTCTAATAGTCCGCACTCTTTCCTGAAAATAATCGAAAGAAAACAAAAAGAAAACGGAGATTGCAAGAAAAAACAGATTTGCTTCATAATAAACTCCTTCTCACGGAGAAACAATTTGACACGCTGTAAGCATGGAGTGTAGAATATAAAACGCAGTAAATAAAAAAAAAGGAGGGAAGCTCATGAGAAAAGTATTGAGTCTTCTTTGTGTTTTGGTTCTTGCATCCGGTTTTGTTTTTGCCCAAGGGCAGGAAGAAGGCGGAGTACAGAAAATGAAAGTAGGTATGGTAACCGATGCCGGTACCATAGATGATAAATCCTTCAACCAGGGAACCTGGGAAGGTGTGAAAGAAGCTGGAGAAGATTTTGGTTTGGATACCAAATATCTGAAACCGTCCGGAACAACGGAAGCAGATTACCTGAACGAAATTGGTAATCTGTATGATGCAGGGTATAAATTCATCGTAACCCCCGGTTTCAAGTTTGAGACTGCCATATACCAGGCTCAAACAAAGTATCCTAACGCCAAATTTGTTCTTCTTGACGGCAGCCCGCATCCTGGAGACTACAATGTGGAAGTGAAGGATAATACCGTATCAATTTTCTATGCTGAACATGAATCCGGTTTTATGGCCGGAGTTGCCACAGCTCTGCAGCTGGATTCCGGTAATGTCGGCTTTATCGGCGGTATGGAAATACCCCCGGTCCAGAAATTTAACTGGGGCTTTCAGCAGGGTATAAAGTATGCCAACGAAAACTACGGAACCAGTATCATGATGAACAAGAGAAACTTTGTCTATCAGGGTTCTTTTGATAACGTTGCGGCTGGACAGCAGTTGGCGGCGGCTATGTATGACCGCGGTGTTGATGCGATTTTCGCTGCAGCCGGCGGAGTCGGCGTCGGAGCCATCAATGAAGCAAAATCTCGAGCTTCTGCCGGAAAGAAAGTTTGGATTATCGGTGTTGATGTAGACCAGTACGCAGACGGAATCTACAGCGGAGATAAATCCATCAT
>JAIPFQ010000029.1:0-17294 GCA_021736605.1 Spirochaetales bacterium
GCTGTTAATGTTGCAGTTGGTCTTGTTAAAGGAGAAGAATATCCTAAGAATTATGTAATACCCTACGAAGAAGTTAACAAAGAGAATGCTGAAGAATACCTGGAAAAAGTTTCTTCATGGAACTAATGACTAAGTAAAATTGTACAGGCATGGATAAAACAGAAACCTTACTGTTTTATCCGTGCTTTTCTTCTGGAGGACAGAGATAATGGAAAAAGTGAAACTTGGAATAATTGGACTGGGAAGATTGGGCTGGGAACATGCAAAGAATATTTACTATAATATTCCTCAGGCTGAATTAGCAGCTATATGCAGTGTTGTTGATTCGGAACTGGAAAGGGTTCAGACAGAAATGAATCCAGAATATGTTACCCGGGATTACAAGGAACTTATTGCTATTAAAGAACTTGACGGTATCGTCATTGCAACTAATTCAGCAACGCATTGTGAAATCATCTGTTATGCCGCAGAAAATGGAGTTAAGAATATATATACAGAGAAACCCTTGGGAATGTCCAAAAATGAAATTGATCATATAAAAGATGCTGTGACAAATAATCAGGTATCCTTGTTTCAGGTTGGGTATAATCACCGTTTTGATAAGGACCTTCAGGAAGCTAAGAAGAAAGTGGATGAAGGTTTTATTGGAAACCCAATTCTTATAAGAATGGCGTCCAGGGATCAAGCTGGTTTGGAAGAATTTCTTGTCAAGTTTGCGCCGACAAGCGGAGGACTTGTCGCTGATATGCTTACCCATGATTATGATACTGCCAGGTGGTTTACAAATTCAGAGGCTGAAACAATATACGGCTTAGGCGGCGTATATGCGTATGAAGGCTTAAAAGAAGTTGACGATATCGATAACACCGTTTTATTAATGAAATTTAAGAATGGTGTTATGGTGCAGCTTGAAGCCAGCAGAAACAGTGCATATGGATACCATGCTCCTATGGAAATTTACGGAAGCAAGGGATCAATAAAAATTGGAGAGAATTCGTATAATTCACGAAATATGTATTTAAATGAAGACGGTGTGACTAAATTCTGCTCTGAATGGTTTTTTGAATACTGGCAGGACACATACTTCAAAGAGATTGAAGATTTTGTTTCCTGCATTCAAACAGGAAGTAAGCCCAAGGTGGATCTGATTGATGGCTATAAAGCTGTTGAATGGGCGCTTAAGGCAACTGAAGCTGTAAATGAAGAAAAGATCGTGAATATGTAAACTCATCTGCATACATAATTCATTGTATGAAAAATGATCTGTAAAGGTAGATGAACTGAGTGATTTTGGAGATATTTAGGAATGGTAAAACAATTTATTGAATACATACTTTCTTCCATTGCTGCGCGCCAGTCTGAACTGAGTAAAGAAATTCTCTTTGCTGCAGTTGATGAATATTCTCAGGTGTATAGAAAAGGCGGCGAAGAAGGATATCATATCATTGATATCAGGCGCGAGAACAAGCACTTTTTTGTCTTTGCTTATGATTTATTGGATAGGGAAAAAATTTTGCTTGTTTTTTCAACACTTCAGAATGGTGAGGGAACGCCTGAACAGCCTGAATATACTCTTTACCGAAATTTTTCAGGGCAGAAACTTGACTATAACGGCTTTTACGGTCAGGAAATTCCCGTGTCTTGGGAAAATGCAGTAATTCTGCATAGATTATTCCCCTATACGAAACCTGTTTCATTGCGGGATAAAAAGACGACCTTCGGATGCGGGGACAGACTGGGTTTGGCTGCCCCCGGCCATTTAAAAGCCTTTAATAAACATCCTGACCTGTATCCGGTCTTAGCCCAGCAGTCCATGCGGGAACTGCAGCTTACAGGAAGGACCTATAAGGATGTGGTGGCGGAAGTCACATTCCATGTCTTTCAGGAGGGCTTTACCCGCGGATACGGTGCAGATGGAGATCATCTGAAAACCTTGGAAGACATTGATTCTGCCTTAGATGCAGAGATGCCTATGATAACCCTGGATCTTTCGGATCATCTGCAGCCGGAGGTGATGACATGGGAAGATACAGCTGTGAAGAAAGCATATACGGAACTGAAACCAGAAGTACGACAGTACTTGGAAAAGCAGTTTCTCCACAAAACCTGGTTAGTCAGCGGAAAACAGTACAACCTCGATGAAAAAGAGCTTCAGCGCTGTGCTCTGATGTATTGGGATGCTTTAACATACAGCAAACAGGTTGATGAGCATATACAAAGCCGCAGAAAGGGATCATACGACTTAGAAATAAGTATTGACGAGACCACAGCTGCCACCTCACCGGAACAGCATCTGTTTATTGCCGTGTGTCTCTTGGATATGAATGTCAATTTCATGTCACTGGCGCCTCGTTTTGTGGGAGAATTTCAGAAAGGAATAGATTATATCGGGGATGTGGAAGCTTTTGAAAAACAGTTTAAAGAGCATCAGGCCTTGGCTGAGTATTTCTCATCCTATAAACTTTCAATCCATTCCGGCAGTGATAAATACAGGGTTTTTCCCATTATTGGAGAAACTACGGACATGCGCTTCCATCTGAAAACATCAGGAACAAGCTGGCTGGAGGCGGTGCGCGTTATAGCAAAGAAGCAGCCGGATCTGTATCGCAGAATACATGCTCTTGCATTGGATTTTTTCTCGGAGGCATCTTCCTATTACCATGTGGGCTGCAATCTCAGCCGCGTCGCCTCCCTTGATTCGGTGGCAGATGAGGATTTACCCTCCTATTTAGATCAGGATGATGCCCGTCAGCTGATCCATATATGCTACGGAGGAGTGCTGAAGGATCCAGAGCTCGCCTCGGCGGTATTTCAGACGCTCCGTACGTACCGGGATGAACTTGACGATGGTGAAGCAGAGAATATTTTGCGGCATATAAGCTCGTTAAAAAGAGTCTAAGCGCTGTTCAATTCCGCTGTTAGCTCTGCGAGAATCTTGCGGGTTCCATGCTGGGGGGCTGCAGGAACCTTGGGACGCTGCTGTTCTGAGCTGCTGTAAGCCCTCTCTTGAAACGCTTTCAGCCGATATGGACAAAGCAGCCGTTTCTTTGTATTGTGTTTACTATCATGGCTTCGCCGTCTTCTTCATCCATCGAAATTGCACCGTCTATAGAAATTGCCCATCTGAGTTTCTCCTACCCGCAGTACGGGAGGAGGCAGCATACACATATCTTTTCTGATGCTTCACTCAGCGTAGAATCCGGTGATATACACGTGATGCTCGGGCTGCCCGGCTCAGGGAAAAGCAGCTTGGCCAGAGTCCTGATCCGTGCTGTACCGCGCTACAGCGGCGGTGAATTCAGCGGAAGCATAAAAATCGACGGCGTAGACATCAGCATAAAAATGCCGTATGAAATTATGGATATTCTGGGCTATGCAGCGCAGGACCCGGATGAACAGATCATCATGACCACCGTGGAGGATGAGATTGCCTTCCCCTTGGAGTCTCTGGGCTTGGAGCGGGAAGAAATCGGGCGACGGGTCGCGAAGGTGATGGAGCAGTTTGCATTGCAGCCAATGGCGCAGGCCAGCCCGGCGGAGCTTTCGGGGGGTGAAAAAAAACGGCTGCTCCTGGCGGTGAACGAAGCGATAGGCCCGGAGGTGATCGTCCTGGATGAGGCTCTGGAGGAGCTTGACGAGCAATTTCGCAGGCAGCTGATTGCGGGATACAAGGATCAGGGGCGGACAGTTCTGGTTCTGGCATCGAAGGTAGATGAGGAGCTTATTCGACAGGCTGATTCGTTTTCCTACCTCAGCGGCGGAAAGATCCGGGAGGGGAGTGCGGAGGAAGTTTTAGGCTGGTATCGGGAGTATCAGCAGATTGAAACGGTGGATTTCAGCAAGGAGCGGAAAACCTATCTTGAGCTGAATGATGTGAGTTTTTCCTACGGTAAGCGCTTTTCCCTGCAAATAGATCGACTTTCGATAGATACTGCTTCAGTGACTGCTCTGGTAGGGCCGAATGGAAGTGGTAAAACTACGCTCTGCAGCATCCTATGCGGCCTGCTGCCCCTGGACAGCGGGGAGATCCAGATATCGGCGGACGATGTATCTTTCGGCGGCAGGTCTGAAACAAAGAGTCCATTTGATGCAGCGAGAAAACCGGCTGCAGCGAGAAAGTCGGGAGCAGCGAGAAAACCGGATGTAAAGGGCACGTCGGCGGATGTGCTGAGGCGGTCTGTGGGCTACCTTTTTCAGAATCCTGACTACCAGATTTTTTCTTCCACCGTGGATGAGGAGCTCGGATACGGGCTGAAACGGGCGGGAATTCGGGGACAGGATTATGATGATGCCTTAGCGCTGGCGAAGGATCGCTTTGATTTGAAGGATGGAACCCTTCCCCCCACGCTTTTAAGCTACGGCGAGCGTAAACGCCTGCAGGCGGCGAGCTATTATCTTCTGCCGCGGGGGCTGTATATCTTTGATGAGATTGATTCCGGCCTCTCTTTTCGGGAAATCTGCAGCATGCTTCAGATTTTTGCAGATACCGGTGCGGGAATCGTGCTGGTTACGCATCATCTCTCCTTTGCCCAGCGCATTGCACAGACTGTCATCACCATGGAGAACGGGCGAGCAGCTTCCGTTCAACGGGGGCAGGGATGATAGGTTCAGCGTATCGGGATACGGGAAGTCTGCTCCATGCCTTTGATCCCCGGGTAAAGCTTCTGATAGTCCTCGGCTGGTCGGTACTGCTCTTCCTGCCGATGCCGCAGCCGCAGTTTCGGCTGCCCCTCTATTCCGTAACTGTTTTCCTGCTGACCGCGGGATTCCTCGGAATTCGGGATGCATGGACTCCAATTCGTTCTATCCTGCCCCTGCTGATACTTGTGCTGCTCCTTACGCCGCCCTTTTATCGTGACGGAACTCCGGTTCTGCTTATAGGAGAGCGGGTCATTGTAACTTCCGGCGGTATAGAGGAGACGGTAAGACTGATTTCTCGTTTTACCGGCATAACTATGCTCTTTTTCCTCTTTTTTCGCACCACGAGCCTGCAGCATGTTATTCTTACCCTCCGCAGTTACGGGCTCTCATACCGTATTGCACTGGTCATAACCCTCGCTTTACGATATATTCCCTATATTGCGCAGTTATTTAAGACTGTCCGTTCCGCCCACGCGCTTCGTGATCCCATGACTGAACCTGAGGAAGTCAGAAAGGGCTGGGGACTCCGCAGGAAGGGGCTTGAACTATTCCCGGTGCTGATGTCGGTAATTATCGCGTCGGTAAAGACTATTCCGAATCTGGCAGCGGGTTTGGAATTCAGGGGCTTCGGCCGGGAAGAGCAGAGAACGAGTTACCGGAGGCTTCCCAGGGATATCAGAACGCTGCGGGATGGGCTGATTGGTTTGATCGTTCTTTCCGGGATCTACAGCCCCATCATACTGCACATGAAATTGTTTTAAGTATGAACTATGAAATATGTGATATGAAATACATAATATGAAATACGTAAACGTATTAAAGGAAAGGGCCAGAAAATGGATGCTGACAAACCAACAAACCAACCAACGAACCAACCAACAAACCAACCAACGAACAAACCAACGAACAAACCAACAATTTCACCGGCCTTGCGGATAGCCATGGCGGCTATCCTGACGGCGCTTACCGTAGTGTTTACCTACCTTGTGAGGGTTCCGGTGGCTCCTACGAGGGGATACATCAATCTGGGGGATGTGGCTATCTACTTCACTGCTTTTACCTTCGGTCCGGTAACGGCACTTATTGCCGGCGGTTTGGGGACGGCCATTGCTGATCTTCTTGCCGGCTATGCGCAATGGGCACCGATCTCCCTGCTTATTCATGGTCTTCAGGGACTTGCAGCAGGACTTATCATAAAAACAGCTGTGAAGAAAAAGATTGCATCATCTTCATTCTCAGCCTCCGCGTCAGCTTCATCTCAAACCTCTTCAGCTGCTTACCGCAATCACCTTCCGCTTTGGGGAATTATCAGTGCAGGGCTAGTGGGAACGATTATCATGGCTGCATTGTATTTTCTTGCCGGCGGGATCCTGGTGGGCTTCCCAGCTGCGGCGGTGGAAATTCCGGGTAATCTCATTCAGAATGCCGTGGGCATACTTGCAGGAGCATTCCTTGCAGCGGGGATTTATCGGGCATATCCGCCGATTGAGCGGCTCTCCTGGTAAAATCGTCCCTGCCGGTTCAACTATTGTGACATAAATCGAATGTAACGGACGTATCAAACAAGCAGTGTTGCATCCAATGCAACAAATATCGGGATCGTGTTGCAGAAAATCAGAAAAATGCATCAAAAAGCCTTGACATTAAGTCTTTATAGCGTTAAAAGTTATAAAACTTTCGACAAGTGAGGGAACATGAGTAAAGCAGATGGAATCAGAACAGGATATTCCTTTGATGATGTGCTGCTTGTTCCTGCCCGTTCAGCTATCCTTCCGCGGGATACCGATCTTTCCACAAGGATCTCGCGAAATGTCCGCATACATATACCCCTTATGAGTGCTGCCATGGATACTGTTACCGAGGCGGAACTGGCAATCGCCTTAGCAAGAGAGGGGGGCTTAGGTGTTATTCACAAAAATCTCTCTATTGAGGAGCAGGCTTCGGAGGTCGATAAAGTAAAGCGTTCCCAGTCCGGGGTAATCACAACGCCCATGTCGCTCTCCCCTGATGATACGGTTCAGCATGCCAGGGAGCTGATGGAACGCTATCATATATCGGGAATTGCGGTAACTGATGCTCAAGGAAAACTTGCGGGAATTCTCACAAATAGGGATCTGCGCTTTTTGAAGGAGTTTGAGATTCCCATTAAAGAGGTCATGACCAGCGAAAATCTGATCACCGCAGAACCGGGCATCGAAATAGATGATGCCATGCAGATTCTGCATAAATACCGCATCGAAAAACTACCCATCGTTGACAAAAAAGGCTGTCTGAAGGGACTGATAACCTTCAAGGACATCAGTAAAGCTCGGGATTACCCCAACAGCAGCAAGGATTCGGCGGGAAGACTGCTTGCTGCGGCAGCTCTCAGCGCCGGCGGAGAACAGGAAATCGAGCGTGCTGAAGCCCTGCTGAAGGCTCAGGCCGATGTCCTAGTGGTAGACAGTGCCCATGGCCATAGCGAAATGGTTGCCGAAACCGTACGTATCATCAAAAACCAGTTTCCGGAAGCGGAAATAATTGCCGGCAATGTCGTCACCCGGGAAGGTGCTGCGGATCTGATTGAAGCAGGTGCGGACGGTATCAAAGTCGGTGTCGGGCCGGGATCTATCTGTACCACCCGAGTTGTTGCGGGAGTCGGCGTGCCCCAGCTTACGGCGGTTATGGATGTGGCTGAAATCGCAGCCGAGTATGGAGTGCCGGTAATTGCAGACGGTGGAATAAAATTCAGCGGGGACATCGTAAAAGCTTTGGCCGGCGGTGCAGATGCCGCTATGATCGGAAATCTGTTTGCCGGAACAGCTGAAAGTCCTGGAGATGTGATAACCTATATGGGCAGAAACTATAAAGTGCACCGGGGTATGGGATCTGTAAAGGCTATGAAAAAGGGCAGCAAGTCCCGATATATGCAGGCTGATGTGAAGGATGCGCAGAAACTTGTTCCGGAAGGCATAGAGGGACGCGTACCCTATCGGGGGCCGCTGGCGGATTATGTCTACCAGCTCATCGGAGGAATCCGTTCAGGTATGGGATACTGCGGCTGTGCTTCCATAGGGGATTTACAAAAAACCGCTGCTTTTGTACAAGTAACACAGGCGGGGGTAAGCGAAAGCCATCCCCATGATATAACCATAACTGAAGAACCGCTGAATTATCAGGTGAGCAGATAGCAGATAGCAGCTCAGTTTAAGCAAAGCAGCTCAGCGTAAGCTTTCAGAGCTTCGGCGCCCTCTGCCGTTAAATTTTTTCCGTGAGGTATCTATGGAACATCAGGAAACAATACTGGTCCTCGATTTCGGGGCGCAGTACAGTCAGTTAATAGCCCGCAGAGTGCGGGAAGCTCGAGTCTACAGTCAGATTCTCCCCTTTAATGCCTCAATGGAGGAGATTAAGCGGATGCAGCCGAAGGGTATCATCCTCAGCGGGGGGCCTGCCAGCGTGCAGACAGAAGGATCTCCCCGTCCTGATCCCGGCATCTTCTCGTTGGGGATACCGGTTCTCGGTATCTGCTACGGACTGCAGGTCATGTCAGTTATGCTCGGCGGTGAAATACAGAGGCCGGATAAGCGGGAATACGGCTATGCGCATATGCACAAACTGCAGAATTCCAGTCTTCTGCAGGGTATGGAAGAGAAAAGTGCGGTCTGGATGAGTCATGGAGATGAGGTCAGCAAACCCGCAGAGGGTTTCCGCGCCGCCGCTTCAACTGAAAACTGCCGGTATGCGGTGGTTGAAGACCCAAACCGGAAATTTTATGGTACGCAGTTCCATCCTGAAGTCATTCATACGCAGAATGGATCGGCGGTTTTTGAGAATTTCGTCATATCCATCTGCGGCTGCTCTCCCTCCTGGGATATGGGTTCATTTATTGATCAGCAGGTGGAGGTTATCCGTAAAACAGTGGGGGATCGACAGGTACTCTGCGGATTGAGCGGCGGGGTGGATTCCAGCGTAGCCGCTGCTTTGATCCATAAAGCCGTGGGGGATCAGCTTGTCTGTGTCTTTGTGAATAACGGACTGCTTCGGAAAGGTGAGGCTGACTTGGTGCAGCACGTTTTCCGCGACAATTTTCATATTCGCCTGGAATATGTGGATGCGGAAGATGAATTCCTCTCTGGACTGCATGGAGTGAGTGATCCTGAGAAGAAGCGGAAGATTATCGGGAAAACCTTTATTGATGTATTTGAATCGGCTGCCAGGGGATTGGGGGAGATCGATTTCCTAGCCCAGGGAACCCTCTATCCCGATGTTATCGAAAGCGTTTCCGCCACGGGAGGACCGTCGGCTACCATAAAAAGTCACCACAATGTGGGAGGACTTCCGGAGGATCTCCGCTTTACCCTTCTGGAACCGCTGAGAGAGCTCTTCAAGGATGAGGTTCGGCGACTTGGAAGGGAGCTCGGCCTGCCGGAAGAAATTGTCAGCCGCCACCCCTTTCCCGGTCCGGGTTTGGGCGTCCGCTGCATCGGTGAAATTACAAAAGAGCGTCTTGAAACCCTGCGGAATGTGGATGCCGTCTTTATTGATGAAATAAAGGAAGCCGGGCTCTACGGTGATATCTGGCAGGCTCTGGCCTGTCTGCTCCCGGTGAAGAGTGTCGGCGTTCAGGGAGATGAGCGTACCTATGAGGAGGTCTGTTCCCTGCGGGCGGTAACCAGCGAAGATGCCATGACCGCTGACTGGTTTCGCTTCCCTCCGGAGGTGCTGCAGCGGGTCTCAAACCGCATCTGCAATGAAATTTCCGGCGTAAATCGTGTCCTCTATGATGTAACTTCAAAACCCCCGGGTACCATCGAGTGGGAGTAATCGCAAACCTATTTATATTATTTTAGGACAATCTTATTATCAACAGTTAATGTTATTATACTGAAAAATTCAGATTATCTTGTTTTACAAAGTAAATTACTATCAATTATTCTAAGCATAAAGTATTCCGTGAGTTTTAATTCGTGATACTCTATGCTTTTTGTATTTCACTTTAAAAAATACGAGATTATACTTGAAAATAAGCAAGATTAATGTATAATTAAAAAAACTTTAAAAATAGAAAGATATTGCTTATAAATAAGCAATATTGAAAAGGAAATAAAGTTAAATGAAAGTATACGAACAATTAGCAAAGAAAATAACATTTTCATTAAATGATGTGATAGTCATCACCGGTAATGAAAGTACATCAACATCGTTAATAAGCAGGTGGTTGAAGAAAAACTATGTGGTTAGGATTCGTAAAGATTTATATACATGTATAGATTTAACAACTGGTGATATAATTGCCAATAAGTATCAGATAGCAACTGCAATTAATGAAGGTTCATATGTCTCACATCATACTGCCTTTGAGTTCTATGGAATGTCAAACCAAGTCTTTAATACGGTGTATGTCTCATCGAAGCAGAGATTTAACACATTTGAATTTATGGGAATCAATTATAAACACATAAATTCTAAGTTTAAAGATGGTGTTATTAAGGTTAAGAATGTTGAAGGAATCAAAATCACAGATAAAGAGAGAACGTACATAGATAGTGTAAATCTAATATCAAAAATCGGGGGTATTGAGGAACTTATAAAAGTTACTCAGATACTTGAAGACTTAGATGTAGAAAGACTGATTTATTATCTAGAGAAGTATAACAAAAAGGTCTTGTATCAAAAAGTTGGGTATTTTCTCGAAAAGTATTATACCGGAGAGCATTTAGGACATGAGTTTTTTGAACTATGTCAATCTAGGGCAGGTAATAGTGTGCGTTATTTGATGCAAGGACAAGAAGGTAAATTTAATAAAACATGGAATTTGGTAATACCGCTTGAATTCAATCAAGGAAGAGATGGACTAGGAGAACCAGATGAATATATATGATAAGACTTATATAAGTAAAAGAGCAGCTGAAAGCGGATTCAATAGAGATACCTATGAGAAAGTACTTAGATTATCAGATGTTCTTAATTTTATTAATCAGGAAGAATTTCTTAATGAAAGATTAGCGCTAAAAGGCGGGACAGCTATAAATTTACTTGAGTTTGATCTTCCACGATTGTCTGTTGATATTGATTTGGACTATATGGTTAATGCGGATGTAGAGCAAATGAAAAGAGATCGTGAAGAAATTAGTATAAAGATTTTCAAATTCATGAATCTACATGGATATACAAGAAAGAAAAGTGATAGACAATCATTTATTCTAGATTCTTATTATTTTACATACATAAATTCTGGTGGGAATAAAGATAACTTTAAGTTCGATATCAATTATGTTATGAGGGCACATATTTATAAACCAGAGACAAAGTTTGTAATAACCAAATGGTTTCAAGTGGAGAGTGGAGTCAGTTCACTTAACAGTATAGAAATATATGGTAGCAAGATTAATGCTCTAAATAATCGGGCAGCAGCCAGAGATTTATATGATGTATACAAACTGGTAAAAAGCGAAATGATTTCTGACAAAAAGGACGCGTTGAGAAAGGCTGTTATTTTCTATCATGTGTTAACAAGTGATGTAATAGATGGAAAATTTGATTTATCAGCAACTATTAAATTGAATCAACACAGTATTTTAAGAGAGTTAGTGCCTGTATTAAAGAAGGGTGAAGTGTTCATTTTGAAAGATGCATTGGAAGTAGTCAAAGGATTTGTTATTGATTTGATGAAAATAACGGATAATGAGCATAAGTTTATCAGGAAATTTTGTAATGGAGAATACTGCCCTGAATTGTTGTTTGACGATAAAGAAATTTTGGACAACATTAAAAATCATCCGATGGCAAGATGGAAAACGGGTAAACTGAAAAATAAAGGTTAGCTAGAGTTTGTGTGATATTATTTTGATATTAAAAAACTCAGCAACCTCAAATAATATAAACCAATCAAAATCGACACATAAAGCCACAAAACACTAAACAAATAAGTTTAAAATCAAAAACACCATATCGAGTGGGAGTAATGCAGGCTTCTTACTGTACTTGCTCCTTCATGCTGCTGTACATTCATATTGTACAGCGCTACTGCACATTCATGATCAGCATGGCTCCCATGAAGAGTATCAGGGTGACTACTGTATACAGCACCAACGCATTATTGTAGAAAGCAGCCTCTTTCTTGAGCTCCTTGCCCAGGAAAACCGGTATAATGAACGGCGGCGGCAGGAGCATAAAGGTTATGAAGGCATAAACCATCATAGTTGGAACTGGCATAACGACAGCATCAACAAAGAGATAGAGCAGATAGCCTAAACCGCCGACAATAATGAGGCGGTAGAGAATCATCCGTAAAGTCTTCTTAAACTCCAAATGCTCAAAATGCAGTTGGAATCCGATAGCCAGGAGTATAAGGGGAGTCGTCAGCTGGGAGAGCATGGTAAGTGTCTGATGCAGTCCCTCAATAACTCTGATGGATGATCCCTGCTGGTATAGCCCTGTTATATTGAGAAAAAGAGCGGAAAATATTGCTATAATGATGGGGGAAGATATAAATGAACTCAGGATTTTACCTATCTGTATTTTTCCGTGATTCTGGGCTTCCAAAAGCGGAGCGTAGACAAACCAGATAAAGAACTCGTGGCCAAGACCAAGCAGCAGAATATGGTAGAGCTGGTCTGTTCCGAAGATACTGGTAAAAAGGGCTACTCCTACCATGCCGAACTCAAATCCCGTGAAGAAAAAGGGAGACAGGGGCATTCGGCAGAGACCGATCTTCTGCAGCCCGAAACCGATTATAAAGAGAATACCGCAGAAAACAAACAGGCTGATGAAGAGCCAGATGTACGAAAACTGCAGTTCCATAGTGAGAAATGAGAGAAACAGGATTGAGGGAAGCGCGATGTTGATGATAATGCGTTTAAAGCCCTCAACAACAGATTCCTGCAGGATGCCCTTTCTACGGGCGATGACCCCTACAGCCATGATAAGAAACACCGGGATAAATCGTGAAAATATTTCTGCCATACTTGATATAGTAGGGAAAAAACGAGGGCGTGTCAAATCATAGTGCGATGTTTTATGAGCCTTTATCTGCTTTACAAATGAGCTTATCTTGTAAGCGTATCATGAAAAATTGTTTACCTTAATCCCGCGCTGCTATGGTTAAGGGGGATGCATATGCTACAATAGATTCTGCGGAAAGCTTATGTGCAGCAGATTTCCCGTTAGACAGAAGTATGTTACTATTTTAAGCAGTTTTCCAAGGGGCAGGAGAAGGGATGACCATAAAAAAGGAACTGGCGCAGCGCCTCATAAAACGTGCTGCAGAGCATGTGGATGTAAATATAAATATCATGAATGACTCAGGTATAATTATAGCGAGCAGGGAAAACAGCCGCATCGGGCAGTTCCATCAGGCGGCATACAATATCCTGCATGATCATCGGGATGCGGAGTTTGTGGAAAATACCAGCCCTATGCCTCAGGGTACGAAACCGGGGATAAATCTTCCCATTATGTATCAGGATAGCAGAATCGGCGTGGTGGGGATTACCGGGGATCCTGCGGAAATTCGAGACCTGGCCTATGTGGTAAAGACGGCGGTTGAAACCATGGTTGAATATGAACTCTACAAGGAGGAGCATGCCCGGCGGCTGGATAGAAAAAACTACTTCCTCAATCAGATGATTGATCCCCAGGCGGATGCTTCTCATCTCAACGGATTAGCCGGAAAAATGGGTTATTCCGACAGGTACGTCAGGGTTCCGGTACTGATGCGGATGCCCCGGGAAGATCAGATACATGATGCAGAAAGGGCTGTTAAGCAGTCTGAATTTCATACAAAACAGCATATGACATTTATTACCCTGGATAAGGACCTGCTGATATTTATCCCCCTCCCGCAGAAAAGCTCGGGGCAGCACTTCTCCAGGGGCAGGGAACACATTGCCGCCTATGTTGAAGGGGTGGAGCAGGCTTTCAGTAAAGCAGGCTTGGAGAAGCCCGAGTGCTATTTTACCGGTAGTTTTCAGCGAAATTTCAGTGATTATCATGCGGCTTACAGCCATCTTATGTGGCTGCTGCACGCTGTCCCGAATGAACATGATAAAATCACCTTTTTTTCTGATCATGTACTGAGCTATGCCCTGCAGGCTATTCCGAAAAGGACCATTGCTGAATTGTTTCAGTTCATGGAACATGATATAAAGGATTCAGTTAAGGAGATGGTAATCACAACAGCTAAGGCGCTGATTCATAATACGATGCATATTCAGGAAACAGCAAAGGAGCTTGGCGTGCATCGGAATACCGTCTCTTTTAGACTGGAAAAACTTCAGGAACTCTTCGGACTTGATCCTCTTCACCGGTCTTCTGACGTACATATACTGTTTCTGCTTGTGGAATACTATGAGCATGTACAGCAGAAGTAGAAGAAAAAATGGAGATATCGGGTAAGGCTAATGAAGAGTGAAAAATTTTAAAAAGGGTGTATAGGAGATTATATGGGATTTTTTAAGAACTATCTGACTGGAACGCGTTTGAATTCCTGGAAACGGACGGCGTTCAACAGTCTTGTCGCAAATAACTACGAGAAGGCGGAAGAATTTTTTCGTAAGGTCTATGAGCTGGAAGGGGATGCCCAGGGGAATGCGTATAATCTGGCGGTTTCACTCATGGGACTGAAACGTTTTGATGAAGCCGAGCCGCTCATGCTGGATGATGCGGAACGCTTCGGTTATACGCTCCTGCGCTGCCGATCATTGGGAGATTTGTACTACTTATGGGGAAAGGCTGCATCTGCAGAAGAGTGGTATCAGAAAGCGCTTGATGAGAGCAGTGAGGCGGGAGACGAAGTCGGCGAAGCTGATGAGCGGATGCTCCGTAAACGCATAGAGATCTGCAGAGACCCGGACGCATTTGCATC
Source organism: Spirochaetales bacterium (assembly GCA_021736605.1). GTDB lineage: Bacteria > Spirochaetota > Spirochaetia > PWKH01 > PWKH01 > JAIPFS01. The sequence goes on from JAIPFQ010000029.1 coordinate 14,489, forward strand.
ATCCCAGAAGGGTCATGAGAATTTTGACAAGGGAAATGAGCTCTCCGGGCAAGGCAAGTATGATGAAGCTATTGATTATTTCAAGCGGGCTGTGAAGCTTGATGAGAGCAATGTACCGGCGTGGAACAATATCGGATCACTGTATTTTCAGAAAAAGGAGTATGAAAACGCGCTGAAGGTTTTTAATAAGGCTGCCCGATACTCGAATATGCCGGCGCTGGTCAAGAATCGTGCAAATGTGGAGAAGGCTATTCAGGATTTGAAAAACAAGAAGGAGAGCCCTGGATTTATCGGTTCCTGGACAAAAAAGTAAGGGGTCCGGAAATTTGAGGGGTCCCGAAAAGTGATGGTCTTATGTAAGAGAGGGGTATGGAAAAGAGAGCAGATGTGCGGATTGAGCTTGATGCTTCCGCTGCCCAATGTGTTTCTTCCCGCGTTCGCACGCGGGCGGAGCGAGTTTCCGAAGCTGAGGGGAATGGACTGATTCTGGAAGTTCCCTGTTTTCCGGAGCAGACCATCAAAGACCTTCTGGAATCTCTGGGAGTTCCGCATGTGGAAATCGGAACATACTGCATAAACGGAGCCGAAGCATCTTCATCATCCAAGGTCAAAAAGGGTGATTCTATAGAGATACGATCGAATTCGGAAATACCTGAAGGGGAAATTTGTTTTATTCTGGATGTCCATCTGGGAAAACTTGCCCGCTGCCTGCGTCTGCTGGGAATAGACAGCTGGTACCGGCGGGACTATGACGATCGTGAAATTGTACAGTCAGCCGAACTTCATGGCAGGGTCGTGCTTAGCCGGGATATTGGGCTCTTAAAGCGGAAGGAGCTTCGTTACGGGTACTGGCTGCGCTCCCAGGATTCCATGGAGCAGGTTCTGGAAGTGAGCAGACGGTTCAGATTAGGGGATAAACTCGAAGTCTTGAGCCGATGCCCCCGCTGCAACGGCTTGCTTAGAAAAGTCAGTCGAGAAGAAGTATACTCTCGACTGCCGGAAAAGACCCGAAAATTTTACAGTCGTTTTTTTCTATGCAGCAGCTGCGGCAGAATATACTGGAAAGGTTCCCATTACCCGAAGATCCAGAAGATCATTGATGCCGTCAAAGAGACAGCTGGAGATGCAACTGGAGATGCAAGGGGAGTACCAGCAGAAGGAGCAGATGGAGCAGAAGGAGAAGCAGCGCAAAAACCGCAAAAACCGCAAAAACCTTAAAAACATCCGCTATGACGAGCTTTCCCGATACATTCAGTCTTCAGGAATTTCCGGCACCTCCTCCTTATACTGCTCAATGTTCTTCCTGCCCTCTTCCTCATCAACTTTTGCGAGCAGGATCCCGCCGGCAATAAAGAGGACAAGAATGGAGAGGATTCCCACCCGGTTGCTTCCCGTAAGCAGCGTTACTCCGCCCATCAGAACAGGACCGATCACCGCTGCAAATTTTCCCAGCATGTTAAAAAAGCCGAAAAATTCAGCCGACTGCTCCTCTGGAATCAGGCGGGTATAATAACTCCTGCTCAAGGCCTGGATGCCGCCCTGAAAAAGCCCGACCATACAGGCAAGAAGATAGAAATGCCAGGTTTCCTTCATAAAAAAGCCGAAAACAGCAATAAATGAATATCCGGCGATGGCAATAAGAATAGCTTTTTTGATGCCTACGCGCTGCCCGAATTTATAGTAGAGAAGGGCTGAGGGGAAGGCGACAAACTGTACCAGCAGCAAGGCTACGATAAGAGATTCTGCAGGGAAACCGATGGAAGTTCCGTAATCTACCGCCATTCTGATGATTGTGTCGACGCCGTCTATATAGAACCAGTAGGCCAGCAGGAAGATTCCCACTACCTTAAGATGGCGTATCTTCATGAAGGTATGTTTCAGCTGAATGAATCCTGCCCGAACAGCCCTTTTTGGGGGGATGGCTCCAGGAACCCTAGGTTCCTTCACAAAGATTATCAGGGGCAGGGAGAATACGAGCCACCAGACGGCTACCGAAAGGAAGGCAATCCGGATTGCCGTGGATTCATCGGGGATACCGAACATTTCCGGCTGCAGGTACATGACGACGTTTACCAGAAACAGTAAGCCTCCGCCGATGTAGCCCATACCGAAGCCCAGGGAAGAGGTGAAATCGATTTTTTTCTGAGAAGCTACTCCGGGCAGCAGGGAGTCATAAAAAATATTTGCCCCTGAGAAGCCTACGGTGGCTGTTATGTAGAAGAGAATAGCCAGCTGCCACTCTCCCATATCCAGCAGCCAGAGAGCGCCGGTCATTATGGAGCCGAGAAAGGCGAAAAAGATGAGAAAGCGTTTTTTGATGGTACCCCGGTCAGCAATGGCGCCGAGAATTGGGGCAAAAGCGGCAACTAATACCGAAGCCAGGGAGTTGGCAAGCCCCAGCTGAAAAGTGCTCTCCTGCACCGAGGCTCCCGCGGACCAGTAAGCTTTGAAGAATACGGGGAAAAATCCTGCCATGATTGTGGTGGCGAAAGCGCTATTTGCCCAATCGTAGAACGCCCAGGACCAGATAGCTTTCCGCGTATCCTTCTGATCGCTGATAAGTTTCGGTTTGCTGCTCTGTTCTTGTTCGGCCATAAGGTATGTCCTGCCTTTGAATCCAAGAATGAACGGTAAAGAGGATGTTTGAAATCCCATACCGTATTATCTCATTCTAATACCCTATGAGAGATATGTCATGGTAATTCCTATGAGATTTTGAATAAATATTCATGAAGAACTTGACAGTACAGAGTTATACAAACATGATATACTACAGTATGAGGCGAAAAATTTTTAAACCAGAAGT
>JAIPFQ010000030.1:0-17161 GCA_021736605.1 Spirochaetales bacterium
TTATGCGGAGCTTCTTGGAAAACTTCCATTTTTTGAGGATTTTTAAAATTTCTTGTTGACACAAAAGAAATATATGTGTAAGTTAGTAAACGTTAACTTGTTCTTGGAAATACCAGCAGAGATCTATGAAAAAGGGAGTACAGTAAATATGCTGACTCAAAGGCAGAGGGATTTTATCGAAGCGGCAATGCAGATTGCAGCTGAAAAAGGATTAAGCAAACTCACTATCCGAAATTTAGCCCGAGAGGTAGGAGTCTCAGAAGCAGCGGTGTACCGGCATTTTCCCAGTAAACTTGCCCTTCTGACTGCGATACTCGAGGATCTGCAGACAGTAATACTGCCCCATTTCCGAAAATTGGATAAGGGAAACGAAGGTGAAGATTTAGAGATTCTTATTGACGGCTTTATTCGCGGATTATTTCATGAACTGGAAAAACGTCCAGCCTATGCCGCTTTTGTATTCTCTGAGGAGGCTTTTCATACAGATCCGCAGCTTAGACCGCTCCTAAGTAAGATGATGCAGGAGACGCTGCTGGTGCTTACTGATTCTTTCCAGGACCTGCAGAAGCGAGATCTGTGCAGGGATGATGTGAAACCGAAAAACCTGGCCATGATGCTTATGGGAAGCATACGTTTAACGATAACAAAATGGCATTTAGCAAACGGCAGCTTTGCTCTATCAGAAACAGCGGATGAACTGATTGGAGCAATTAAGCGTCTATATAGCAGTGCTTGAGGTGGAAGGGAATAATTTTTTATCTAAAAAGTAAGTAAACGTTAACTATTTACACAAAAAATTCATTATACAAGATTAACAAGGAATTAAAAGGAGAAACCATGAAATTTATCATCCATTGGCTGGCAAAAAAACCTGCAGTCCCTGTACTCGGCATAATTGCGCTGACAGCAGTTTTTATTTTTGCACTAGCCGGTAATGCCTCCCTGGAAACAGACCTGGATACATATATGCCCTCCGATCACCCGGCTTTCGTATTCAGTGATGAGGCAGAGGCGCAATTTGGTATAGAAGACTCTGTTCTTATAGTAGTCGAAGCCCCTGAGACAATATATAAGCCCGGAAGTCTGGAAAAAATTCGCGCCATTACAGAAACTCTTCCGGAGCGCTTCTCAGCCTTCGAAGAAGGAAGCATAACGTCGCTCTATACAGCAGATAATATTACTTCCAGCGGTTGGGGACTTGAAGTGGAACCCTTTTACATCGATATTCCCGAAACTAGCGAAGAACTCAGGGCATTACAGGAAGCCGTTGAGGGAAATGAGATGATCTATGGACGAAATATCAGTAAAGATGGAACATCCGCCCTCATTATTGCAGAAATTGCAGATAAAGAATTCAGTGACCAGCTCTACGCTGATCTGCAGAAGTATGCCGAAGAATTGGAAGGCCCCGAACGAATTCGCATAGCCGGACGACCGATTGTAGAAGGAGCACTGGCAGAGTTAGGTCCAGAAGACATGACCAGAATGGCACCCATAGTCATGCTGCTGATGATCGTAATACTGCTCATCCTGCTGAAGAATATTCGGGATACCTTGATAAATATGATCATTGTCCTTTTCGGTACAATAACAGCATTCGGCACAAAAGCGCTGTTTGATATCCCGATCTACGCTGTTGATACCATGATACCGGTAATGCTGATAGCCATTGGAGTTGCCTATGGTATTCATATGCATAATACAATCCACCATTTAATCATAGCAGAGCCTGAACTCAGCCGTTCAGAGCTCGTGCAGAAGACCCTGAAAAGTATGATTCGCCCCGTATCCATGGCAGCGATAACCACTGCCGTCGGATTCATGGCGCTCATGACCAGTCAAGTTCTGCCTGTCAGATTTTTCGGACTCTTTGCCTCCATTGGGGTGCTGACTGAAATGCTTTTAGCCCTAGTTCTTTTTCCTGCATCAATATATGTGCTGGGACCGCCCAAAAACGCAAAACCCAAAAACGCAAAACCCAAAAACGCAAAATCAAAAGAAGCAAAATATCCGCACCCCCAACCGGAAAACACAAAGGCCCTTGAACCTGCAAGGAGAATGGGGATGAAACATGCCTTGATCACTCACCCCGGACGGATACTGCTCATTGCTCTAGCGGTAGTTGCCCTGGCCGGAGCCGGAGCGGGCAGGGTCTGGATAGATACCAGTTTTCTCGCAAACTTTCAGGATGACAGCGAAATTGTAAAAACAGATGAGTTTGTGAATTCCCGTTTCGGCGGAACATCTACCCTTAATGTGATTCTCACTGCGGATGAAGATGATACCTTCAAAAATCCGGAAGTACTGAGGCTCATGGATGAAATGCAGCAGGAAGCGGAAAAAATGGCGGAAGTAGGGGAAAGTTTTTCCCTCACCGACTTCATGAAACGTATGAATATGGTGATGTTTGAAAATGATCCTGACTATAACAGCATTCCGGAAACTAGAGAGATGACAGCCCAGTACCTGCTTCTTTATGAAATGTCGGGGGATCCGGAAACCATGGAGCAGGTGGTGGATTATGACTATCGCAGCGCAAACATTACTTTTCAACTGAAAAGCGACAGTTCAGCAGTAATGCAAAAGGTAATTGAGCATGCTGATGCTTACGCCGACGAATTTGAAGATCTAGGAATACGTGTTCAATATGCTGGAAGCGGCTTCAAGGCCATGGTATTTGCTGATCTGCTCATGGAAGGACAGATTTTCAGCCTCGGCCTGTCATTCATAATTGTCGCTGTACTGCTGGCGCTGCTCTTTAAAAACTGGATTATCGGCATAGCCGGCACCATTCCCATCGCCGTCACAGCGGTAATAAACTTCGGCAGTATGGGCATACTCGGAATACCCCTGAGCTCTGCAACAGCGCTCATATCAAGCATCGCCATCGGTATCGGAGTGGATTATGCCATCCACCTGATTGAACATTATCGCGTTCAGCGGCTGGAAGGCAGCAGTATACACACTGCAGCCCTTGAAACGCTCTCACATACCGGCAGGGCTATCATTTACAACGCCGTGGCCGTAATGGGCGGTTTCGGAGTGCTGCTATTCAGCGTGTTCCCGCCGAACAGGCAGGTAGGCGGATTGATTGCCCTCAATATGGCCTCGAGCGCCATCGGGACCCTGACCGTACTTTTAGTAGTGATTATCTATTTGGATAAGAAAGGATTATTTCTAAAAAACCTTAAGGAGGCAAAATAATGAGAAATAAAGCAGTAAGGATAACGGCTGCAGTTTTAGTACTGCTGAGCTTCGGGCTATTCGGTATTTCCGCCAATATGAGCGGTTTGGAAATTATGGAGCAAGTCTATAATCGTCCATCCGGAGACGATATGACAGCAACCCTCAACATGACGCTTACAAATTCACGCGGATCCACCAGGGATAGGAGCATCGCCCAGTACCGGAGCGATGAAGAGGATATGGAAAAGAAGCTCATGTTCTTCACGGCACCTGCAGATGTTAGGGATACCAGTTTCATGAGCTGGTCCTATGCTGACGGCAGGGATGACGATCAGTGGATCTATCTTCCCGCACTGCGTCGTGTGAAGCGAATATCATCTGGAAACCAGAATGATTCGTTCATGGGCTCCGATTTCACCTATGACGATCTTGGTGAACGGCACCCTTCTGAAGATACGCATACGCTGCTCCGGGAGGAGGAGCTGATGGGAAAAACTTGTTATGTTGTTGAAAGCATCCCCAGAACCGGCGGCGAAGAGATCAGCAGAACCCTGAATTGGGTGGTAAAGGATGAATGGATCGGCTTGAAAAAGAAGTTTTATGATGATGACGGAGAACTGTATAAAGAGCTGAGCATTGAAGCATTTGAGAAGATCAGCGGTTTCTGGCTTATAACTGATATGACCATGCGAAGCGTGCAGGACGGCACTTCCACAAGGATAAGCATGGAGGATGTCTCCTTTAACGACAATTTATCTAGCAGTCTTTTTACGGAACGGCGCATGAAAATGGGACCTCCCCGCTGATCGATAAGGCACATTTTTTCGCTGAAGATTTGTTAAGAAGTTGATAAAAATTGATAGGAATTTGATAAGAACTTGATAAGGAGAGAAAATTTATGAAAATGATGACTGGAGATGCAAAGGCGGAGATGGGAATTCTTTCCGGTCGGCAAATACCCGGCAGGCTTGTGCTTATGCTGCTGTCTGCGGCAGCATTTATGCTGTTCTTTCTGATGCCTGCTGATGCTGAAGATATCGAACTGCGTGGAATGCTTCGGAGTTATACAGGAGTGCGGCTGCATGAAGACGGCGCTGATATTCCGGTGAATGAGCAGACTGTGGATCTTTCTCTGGAAGGCTGGGGAGATATGACGCAGATTACCATCAATCCCTTCGGATATGTCGGCGCTGATCCCTCAGATGGGATCGATCTGGGAATCCGTGAGGCGTATATCGATTTTTTCTTCCCCTCCATGGACCTCAGAGTCGGAAAACAGGCTGTTGTCTGGGGAGAAGCTGAAGGAGCTTTTATAACCGATATTGTGAGCCCCCAGGATATGCGTTCCTTCATACTAGCAGATTTTCGGGAAATACGAATGGGTATTCCTGCTGTACGAGCTGATTATTATGAAGGGCCATTTACCTTTGAGGCCGTGTGGGTGCCGACATTTACCCCCACGCAGCCCCCTGCCGCAGATTCCATATGGGCTGTGCAGCCGGATCTTTCACAAGCCCCCTTGCCGGTTTCAGATGATCTTGATTTCGTAGAAGAAGGGGTAGATAAGGATCTGGAAAACAGCGAAATATTCGGCAAAATAAGTTATTTTGGTTCGGAAATAAATGCAGAAGTAATGGCTGGATGGGCTTGGGATGATCAGCCCCTTATAACTGGGATAGATTTAAATTCTTCTTCGGAAATTGATACAATTTACCAGGGGTATGAACGCTTCGGCGTCTTCGGAGGAAGCTTGAGCACTACCTTCGGATCAACAGTTTTTCGCTCAGAGGCTGCGGCCTACCTGAATAAGTCATTTACTGTCAAGGAAGCAGCGGGCCTGGGTGTAGATCAGTATAATCAGCTTCATGCCCTTGCCGGATTAGATTGGAGTATAGGCGGGATCACCCTGTCATCTCAGTATATATTTCAGTATATCCATGACTATGATACAGAAATTATGATGGCCGAAGAATTTGACAATACACTCACTTTCATGGTTCAGGATTCATATTTGTCAGATACCCTTACGGCTAAATTCTTCAGCTATCTGGGAATGGGCGCATTTGATACCGTCGACGCGCTGCTGAGGCCTTCCCTGACTTGGAAATTTGAAGACGGTGTACATATTGAGACAGGAGCTGAAATCTTCCTTGGAGATGATGACGGCAATTTCGGCCAGTACAAAGATAATTCCCTCGTGTATGCAGCGGTGAGCTGGTATTTCTAGGGAATCCAAATAAACAAAACAGGGCGGTACTGACGGAGTGCTTGCTGCATCAGTTTCTCCCTCCAAAAGTGATGCTGGTGCCGAGCAATCTAGGGGTTTCCCTTTCTGCCCGACGAATTCGTCGGGCAGTTTTTCCAATTACCGGTACAGCTGTCGGTATAACTGGTTGTAAACCTGTCTTTACAGCTGTTTGTACAATTGAGATCTTTACAGACTTGTTCATCTGTTTTTAGCTGTTTTATCTGTATGATTTGTGAAAAATGAAAAACTTGTGTAACTGATGTTACAGATCTGCTAAGAAACATTCTGTATAATTAAAAAACATTGGGTGGGTAGTGTATGGATGCAGTCGCATGGCAATCCAGTCATATGGTAATCCAGTCATATAACAATGCAGTCATATAACGATGCAGTCAAATGGCAATCCAGGAATTGCATTTATGCATGAACTGACCCGAAAAAAGAGATTAAAAAGCAGAAAACAATCATGTATTAGGAGATGTTAAATGAAAATTACAAAACCCGCCGATGGAAAAACGGCCTACAACAAAAATTCAGTTATAGGAAGAAAAATACTCTCCATAGATGAAGTGGAAGTGGTGCATATGGAAGTAGGGCCGGGGAAAACACTGCCGCTGCACAAAACCCCCGTTGAGGTTTTCTTCTATATCCTGGAAGGAAAAGGGGAGATTGAAATTGGGGATGAACGTGCCGTGGTTGAGCCGGATACCCTGGTGGAGAGCCCCAAATATATTCCCCATGCCCTGCATAATCCTGGAACTGAGACATTTCGCCTCTTGGTGGTGAAAACACCGAGGCCCGCATGAGCCCTACAGCGGTAAGCATAAATGCTCTTGCGGCGGCAGCTCTCATTGCAGCCATGGTAAAAAGCCGGAAAAAGACAGTTATGGCGTTGAAATCAGCATGGAAGATGTTTCTATCCATGCTGCCCATGCTGATCATCATCATTCTGCTCATCGGCCTTCTCTTCGGATTTGTCCCGGAGGAAGATCTGAAAAGTTTTCTCGGCGACCAGTCCGGTCCCGTGGGAGTGCTTGTAACCGCTGTAGTGGGTGCTTTACTCCATATTCCAGCATTATTAGCTTTTCCCTTGGCAGCATCCCTCATCGAAAAAGGCGCATCGGTTACTGTCGCAGCTGCATTCCTTACAACCCTCACTATGATCGGAATGGTAACACTTCCGCTTGAAATAAAGGAGTTAGGGAAAAAATTTGCCTTGATGCGTAACGGGCTGAGTTTCATTGCAGCCCTCATCATTTCTTACTTGCTGGGGGTTTTTGTATGAACGACAGAAAGACCATGAATATGGACAAAGATATGGAACCGGATATGGATACAAATGCAGATATGGATACAAATGCAGACAAAGAGAAGAAGCAGCCTGCAGACATGAATACCTCGAAAAAAAATGCGTCTTCCCAGACAAAGCCCAAGGGCAAAGGTAAAAAATCGATTATTAAGCAGCGGCTGCCGGCAGCGGTATTAGCGGCCTTATCAGCTGTTCTTCTTTCACTGTTTCCAGACACCCAGAATGCCTTTACGAGTACAGTTACTTCATACAGTTCGGAAATGATAAGCATCTTCCCCGCAGTACTTATAATCATGGGACTTATGATGGTCTTTGTTTCAAATGAATTTATTTCCCGGCATCTTGGGAGTGAATCGGGCTTAAAGGGGATGGCAGTCTCCTTCCTTCTGGGTACTCTTCCATCCGGTCCCCTGTATATGGCATTTCCCATGGCAGCCGCGCTGCGCGCAAAGGGAGCAAGAACAGCAAACATGGTGATTTTTCTCTCAGCCTGGGCATGCATTAAAATTCCTCAGGAGATGGTGGAACTCCGATTTCTGGGACTGAAGTTTATGTCCCTGCGTCTGGTCTTTACAATTATTTTTGTACTAATCATGGGACTCATAATCGAAAAATTTGATACTCCGCAAAAAGGCAATCTGGAGGATGCTTGAACATATGGAAGGCAGCGAAAAAACAAATTTACAGATACAGAATAGGGCATTGAGAATACTGTTTATCTTTCTTGGTCATCTTTCACTGCTGCTGGGGGCTCTAGGGATTATTCTTCCGGGTCTCCCCACAACACCCTTTGTACTGCTCTCTGCATACCTGTTTCTCCGCAGTTCTCCGCGATTTTACTCATGGCTAATATCACATCCCCGCTTTGGCCCGATTATCATACGGTTTCAGGAGGGAAAAGGTATCAGCCTGCGTCTGAAAATCTATGCCCTGTCAATGGCCTATCTCTTTGTCGGCATATCTATCATTTTGGTGGATATCGTATTTTTTCGATTATTTCTGATGGGAATAATAGCTGTCGCAACGCTTTACATGATCAGAATACCCACATATCATCCTGAGAAATCTGAATAACACACTCACATGAAAAAAATCCAGCATATCGATTGTATCGATTGTATCAAATAATACGGAATGATAAGATGCATGTGCTTCCCGCAAATTCTCAAGGAAGGTAATGCTGAATGTTTGCTTATGTGATAAAAGGTTTTCTCCTCGGCGGCGCAGCGGCTGCACAGCCTGGACCATTCCAAGCCTATTTAATGGGACTATCTCTCCGCAACGGTTGGCGCCGCTCCCTCCCAGCGGCATTTGCTCCCCTCCTCAGTGACGGTCCCATCATCATTCTCATGGTTTTTCTCTTGACTAAAACGCCGATGATCTTGCTTCACAGTCTGAATATCTTAGGCGGTTTGTTTCTGATGTATTTAGCGTACGGTGCCTATAAAGAAGCCCGTACAGAAGTAATTCTGGATTACAGCAGCCGAAAATACCAAGATGAACGTCTCTATAGAAGTCTGGGAAAAGCAACTGTAATGAATTTTCTGAATCCGCACCCCTATATTTTTTGGGCGACCATTGCTGGGCCAATCTTTCTTGAAAGTTGGCGAGAGGCTTCCCGAATGGGTATTGCCTTCATGCTGAGTTTCTACGGCAGTTTAATCGGGGGCTTTATACTGTTCCTCGGAATCATTAGTGCGGTGGGACGACTCGGCACACGGGCTCATTTTCTTCTGGGGATTGTTTCCGCCGCAGCATTATTCGGTTTTGGAATCTATATGCTTCTGGACGGTATAATGGATTTTCTCATCGGCGTGTTCTGAATCTAAGCAGTATAATTAAGTGGAATAAGTGGAAGCAGGTTCCTTACTGAGCAATGAAGTTTGGATTACGTTGATCCCCAACTCCTCAAAGTCTTTAATATATTCTTTATCAGGGAAACAGTCAGTTATAAGAGTGCTGATTTTGTTTGAGGCTACCGTAACATAATCAGATACAAGTCCGATCTTTCTATGATCAGCTACAACAATTATTTCTCCCTGAGTTCTCTCTATCATTAATTTTGTTGTTTCCGCCGCATAATACAAAGGAGTCGTTAATCCGTATTTACAGCTGATCCCATGTACTCCGAGGATTGCTTTATTGGCAATAACCTGATTAAGAATTCCATTGGTAAAACTACCGTAGAACGCATTTGATTCCTTATGATACAACCCCCCTGCAAGAATTAAATCCACTTCAGGATTTTCTATCTGACCGACACAGCTTGCATTTGTTGTTATGATTTTAACATGTGAACTGGCAATATACCTGAAAATATGAAAAGTCGTTGACCCCCCGTTAATGAAAACGGTGTCCCCATCTTGAATCATTCCTGCTGCCACCTGGGCAATTGCATCTTTATTTTCAAGTTCAAGATCAGATCTGTTTCTGTAGCTGACTTCTTGGGTGATATGTCTAGTAGAAATTGCCCCCCCATGCGTTCTTTCCAAAAGAAGTTTTTTTTCAAGCATAGCTAAATCTCTGCGAATGGTAATCTCAGAGACACAGAAGAGTTGGCTCAAATCTAATACCCGAACATACCCATCCCGCTGAATTAATTCAATGATTCTTTTTTGACGTTCCAATTGGTTTTTTGGTTGATCGTTTTGACTCATACAAGGTATTATATTCAGGTTCTTTAACAAAATCAATGCTAGAACAGGAAAAATAATAGTTGAAAACGTTCATTCGGCTATTGTATAATGTTTGAAAACGAACATATATTGTTTGAATGGATGTTTGAATGGATGTTTGATGAGGTATTTGCCAATACTTGAGGAATATATGATTGAAAATTTACTTTCTGTTATTGATTCGGCAGTATGCTCTTTAAAAAATGAAAAACAAAAAGAAATCCGTTTGTTTCATCACAATGATACCGATGGTATCAGTTCAGGGACAATACTAACAAGTGCATTTGAGGATATAGATTACGCTGTAAGCCGTTTTTCCATTGAAAAACCCTATCCGCAGATACTGGAAAAAATTTTTTCGGAGTGTGGAAAAATCATTTTTTTTGCAGATTTTGCTGGAAAAATTGCACCAATGATATCAGAAATGAATCAGGGAAGGAATCTGGTAATCATTCTTGATCATCATCCGGCGGAAGCAGTGATGGATGATCGTGTTTTTGTCATTGACGGAGAACTGTTCGCCTTAAAGGGTGATCGCGATATTTCAGCTTCTGCAACATCTTACCTGTTTGCAGAAAGGCTGCTTAGCAGTTTTGGATTAAACGGCCAGCAATATGCACATCTAGGCGCTTTAGGGGCAATTGGTGACGGTTTTTTTGTTGATGGAGCACTGTCTGGAATAAACCGAAGGCTTATGGAAACTGCAGTTGAGCATAATTCTGCAAGAATAGTTTCTGAAACTTCAGGTGAATCATATTTTATCCGACTTGGTGGAGAAGAATACAGCGCTGGAGAGCTGTGCGATATGCTGGATACTGCGGGGGGAGTAGGGTATTACAGTAATGGTGTATCCACAGGAATAGAGATATGCAGGAATGGCATGAGTCAGAAAAACCGCAGCTTTATTGAAAAATTAAGAAAAACAAGAGATCAAATTTTTACCAGGGAAATTACCGAATTAAAACAAAATCTGCAAACCACAGAACACCTTCAGTGGTTTAATGTAAAGAATCGATTTCAACCGATGGGGGTGAAAATGATTGGGGTATTCTGCAGCTGCATCAATAGAAATTGGAAAGGAAAAACAGCTTATTCAGGAAATTGAACAAATATTAGAGACCGAGGAGGGAAAACGTGAAAGAAGGTAAAGGAAAAGGATTCGGAAAAACAATTTTAATCGGAGATCAGTTTGTATTATGGAATATCCCGGCGATTTTAGCAGCTATACCCTTCCAGACTGCATGCAGAGTTGAAATTAGGGATACAGGCTCCGGCTGGATCCTCGATGACAGAAGAATTGAAGTACCGGGATATAAAAAGGCGAAAGAAGAGGACTGCAAAGCATCTTTTGACAGAATGGTTTCAGTGATGGGTCTCGATCTGGAGAAAAACCCTATAAAAATTACTGTTGAAGGGGATCTCCTTGCTGGAAGCGGTGTCGGCGCAAGTGCAGCCATTTGTGTCTCTTTTGTACGGGCGTGTAATGATCTGTTTAAGCTGGATATGGATATCCTGGATGTGAATCATGCCGCATGGGAGGGCGAGTTCGGCTATCATGGACTTCCCAGCGGTTTGGATAATACGGTTTCAACATATGGGGGGGTGATAAAGTACCAAATCCTCCCGAATGAAGTGAAGCAGTTTACCAGAATACATCTTTCAAAGCCGATTGAAGTTGTCCTGGGGAACAGCGGTATAACTTCCAATACAGCATCCTTGAAAGGATTTCTTGAGGAGCAGGAGAGAAGCAGTCCCGAGGTATTTAACAGTCGCTTGGCTCGCATTCGCGAACAAGTTGAAGAACTCGGACAAGCCATTTCTCAGGGTGATCTGAAACGAACGGGACAGATAATGAACGAAAACCATGAGATTTTGAAAGAGATGGGCTTATCCCATGAAAAGCTTATTGAATTGTGTGATTTAGCCAATTCTCTTGGTGCCTATGGAGCAAAAGTAACCGGCGGAGGCAGAGGAGGGTATATGCTGGCTCTTACTCCCGGTAAGGAGCTGCAGGAGCGCGTGGCCTCTGCATTTGAGGAGAGAGGAATTGCTACAATACGTGCTTCAATCGGCGGTGAGCCAACAGATCCAATTGATTTTCAGATTCTCAAATAGATAATTTTTTCTCTGTAAATAAATCGGAAAATCGAGTAGAATACTGAAACATGCAGCAGAGGAAAAGAAGTTTGGGAGTACATAGTATCTATGATAGAACTGAAGCAGGTTACAAAAAAATTCGGCGATATAACTGCCGTAAACGAAGTCTCCTTTTCTACCAGGAGGGGTGAAATATTCGGACTTCTTGGGCCGAATGGAGCCGGTAAGACCAGCATCATCAGAATGATCATGAATATTATCGCTCCTGACCAGGGCAGTATCCTTTTTGACGGGAAAGTTCTAAGGGATGAGGATAAGGATAGGATCGGCTATCTGCCTGAAGAGAGGGGTTTGTATAAAAAGAAACGGGTTAATGACCTGCTCCTCTATCTCGGCAGGCTCAAGGGCAAGCCTGATGATCAGATTCAAAGAAATATCGACTACTGGCTTGATACCTTCGATCTCCAGGATTGGAAAAAAAGCAAGATTGAAGAACTCTCAAAAGGTATGGCCCAGAAAGTGCAGTTTATCGCATCCGTTGTGCATGACCCTGAAATAGTTTTTTTTGATGAACCATTCTCAGGCCTTGATCCGGTGAGTACGGACCTCTTACGAAATGCCATACAGGAAATTGCCGATCAGGGTAAGACCGTGCTCTTTTCAACCCATATTATGGAACAGGCAGAAAAAATCTGCAGTAATATTTTACTCGTAAATAAAGGGAAAGAGCTTTTATCCGGTTCCCTCAACGAAATAAAGGATCGATTCGGGAAACGGTCGGTGACAATAGAATTTTCCGGTGATGGAAGCTTCATTGACGGGCTTCCGGAAGTTGAAAAGGTTATTCGGTATCCGCGATATTTTGAAATAGATCTTAAAGAAGAGGCTGATTCAAATGTCCTGCTGAAATCTCTGGCTGGACGGCTCTCTATAAGAAAATTTGAAATTGCATCACCATCGCTCCATAGTATTTTTGTGTCATTAGTTAAGAAATAAAAAAGTGATACGAAAAGATACAGGAAGAGAAAAGATACAGGAAGAGATAGGCAATGGGGAGATACTATGAGAAGAAAGAAACTTTTTACCATAGCCAGGCATGAATTTCATGGAATTACGGCAACTCGGACATTTATCATTATCACTATCCTTGGCCCCTTTCTCATATTAGCCGTATCTGTCATTCCCAGTCTCTTATCGAGTCGCATGGATAACCTGCAGGAGGGGTCAGTAATCGGTGTTGTCGGCTCAAATCCGGAAGTAAGCGCTGTTCTGCAGGCGGCTTTCAGCGATAAAGGCGTTATAATTGAAGAGGGCAGCAGTCTGGAAGAAATGAAGGAGCGACTGCTGGAGGAGAAGAATATGCAGGGAATCCTTGAGATTCCTGAGAATATGCTGGAAGCGGAAACCTTTTATTATTACTCAAAAACTGGAACGGATGTGGTTATTTCTGAGACCATTAAATCAGTCCTTGGAAATTATACTGTCTCCCAGCGCATGTCTTCAGCCGGTTTTGAACCTGAAGAGATTAAGCAACTTTCTTCTGTACCGGATATGACGGTGAAAAAACTGAGTAAATCCGGAGATGAAGAGGAGAGCCAGGGAATCTTCAGCATCATGATAACGGCAATCTCTTTTATTCTCTTACTATATATGTCAATCCTCCTTTACGGACAGATGATTGGGAGATCAATAGTAATAGAGAAGACTTCAAAAACAGTTGAAATACTCCTCTCTTCAGCTCGCCCCCATGAAATAATGTTCGGGAAAATTTTCGGAATCGGGGCTGCAGGCCTTCTCCAATATCTCATTTGGATCAGTACCGGTCTGCTCATCGTTCTCTTTCTGGGACCCCAGTTTGATATTAGCCTGCCGGCAAGTCTGAATGCGGTAAGTTTGGGCTTTCTCCTGCTGTTTTTCCTCATGGCATTTTCCCTCTACGCCGGAGCATATGCTGCCCTGGGATCGGCGGCGGAGGATGAACAGAATCTTGGTCAGCTAGCCTGGCCGCTTATTATGTTCCTTGTATTTCCCATGGTTATGATGTCTCCCATAGTTATGAACCCTGATTCAGTTTTCAGTGTAATCCTTTCCTATTTTCCGCTTACTTCCCCCATGGTGATGTTCACCCGGGTTCTGGTAAATATGCCTGCTGTGTGGGAACTGCTTCTATGTTTTCTAATACTGATTATTTCTATTATTCTGATGATTTACGGTGCGGCACGAATTTTCCGAGTCGGTATCCTGCTTACGGGAAACCGTCATACATTCCGGGAAATAATTAAGTGGATGAGATATCAGTAAAGGAGATATCAGTAAAGGATTTTTGTTGTGACAGTACTACAGAAGCATTACCTGAAATTTGTACTTCAATTTTCTATCTATTAATCATCAAGAGTCTCTCTCACCTTAGCGGCAAGGTCAAACTGCGAAAACGGTTTCTGCATAAAGTGCAGGCCTTTTTCCAGTATCCCTTTGTGAACAATTACATTAGCCGTATAGCCGGACATATATAAAACTTTAAGCTGAGGTATGATCTTCTTCAGTCTTTCTGATAAATCCCTTCCATTCATTTCTGGCATGACTACATCAGTAATAAGCATGTCTATATTATTCTCTTGGTTTTCAGCAATTGAAATAGCATTCTCGGCACAGTCTGCGACAACTACCGAGTAGTTCAATTTCTCCAGCATCCATTTTGTCAGCATTCTGATTGACTGCTCATCTTCAACAATGAGTATGCTTTCTCGATTACCCTTTGGTGTTTTGTAATGAGGAATTTGTTCATACTCTTTACTGGTATCTGCATAGCGGGGCAGGTATATCCTGAAAGACGTACCGCCGCCGATTTCACTGTAAATGTTTATAAAGCCTTTATTCTGCTTAACAATTCCATATACCGTAGATAATCCCAGTCCAGATCCCTTTCCAACGTCTTTCGTGGTGAAGAAGGGCTCAAAAATATTGCTTTGGGTCTCCTTATCCATTCCGCAGCCGTTATCAGTAACTGTTAGCACAACAAAATTGCCGGGCAGGAAACCAACATGGTTGGCGCAGTACTCCTCATCTAAAGAGATATTCTTGGTTTCGATTGAGATTTCTCCCTCTCCATCAATAGCATCTCTACCGTTAATACAAAGGTTTGTGATAATCTGGTCAATTTGGCTCGGGTCAGCCTGTATCGGCCAGAGTGCATCATCCGGAACCCAATCCAGTTTAATATTTTCACCAATTAAACGTCTCAGCATTTTCAGCATGTTTGCAAGGGTTTTATTCAGATCAATTTTTTTCGGCTCAATATTCTGTTTTCGAGCAAATGCAAGGAGTTTTTTCGTAATATCTACAGAACGCTGAGCTGCATTTTGTACCTCCGTCAAGTGCGAATAAATTGGATTAGCTTTCGGAGTCTGCTCCAGGGATAAATCAGTAAATCCGGTAATGACATTGAGCATGTTATTGAAATCATGGGCAACGCCGCCAGCCAAGCGACCAATTGATTCTAATTTCTGGATATGCTGCAGCTGTTTTATTAAGTTTTCTTTCTCATCATTCGCTTTTCGGCGGGCTGTAATATCCCTGCCGATTCCAATCAAGCCAAGGAGTTTTCCATCAGCATTTTTGTAGGGAGCTTTAATGGTCTCTAATAAAACTTTTTCACCATCAGGATAGTTTATCCATTCCTCATTTCTGGCTGCTTCCATCTGGGCAAACATTTTCTTATCATGGAAGCGAAAAAAATCCGCCGTCTCTTTGTCAAAAAGATCATAATCTGTTTTACCGATTATCTCTTTTTCATTTTTCCCTATGAACTGCTCAAAACTTGGATTGCAGCCTTGATAGAATCCCTCAGGGCTTTTGTAAAAAATCAGATCAGGTATTGAATTGACAAGGGAGGATAATAAACCGATTGTATTACGTAAATCCTCTTCCAATTGTCTTTGTTCACTTATATCAAGCAGGGATGCGATACTATTATTTGTTCCAGGAATTATATCAATAAATATGCGAATATTTTTTTTATGCTGATACTTATCTATGAGTGTAAATTCATACTCATTTAGTGCCTTTTCCCCGTCTCTTCTTCTAAGCTTGTGCTGTTCCGTCATTTTTGAGAGATCCTCAGCTGCAGCAAAATCCATCCAAGTTTTTTTCTTTTGTATTTCCTCAAGAGGGTATCCAGTCAGTTCAGCAAATTCTGAGTTTGCCAACTGTATCTCTCCGTCAGCATCCCAGATGCACGTTGCTGTGCCGGTGTTATGAAAAATAGCACGGTATAAATTCTCACTTGCTTTCAGTTCTTCTCTCATCTGGTATTCTTGGGAGATGTCCCGGAAAACAAGAACGACACCATTGATCATTCCTTGTTCATTGCGTATTGGTGCTGCGGAATCAGCTATTTGGTACTCTTTGCCATTTTTTGATATAAGCTTTGTATGGTTTGCTAATCCAACGATTCTACCTGATTCAAGAACTTTCTTAACAGGGTTAATTGCTTGATTCTTAGTTTTTGAATCAAAAATGGAAAAAACTTCATCAAGAGCTTTCCCTTCAGCCTGTTCCTGGGTCCATCCTGTCAATTTTTCGGCAGAGATATTTAGCAGTTCAACTTTTCCCTGCAAGTCTGTGGTAATTACTCCGTCCCCAATGCTGCGAAATGTTACGCGAAGTCTCTCTTTTGAGCTCTGCAGCTCTCGAGCAAAATTCAACTGGTCCATCCGCATTTTTAAAAGGGAGCCTAAGAATGCCGTTCCAAGGGGATAAATAATTAGAACGGGTAAGCTGAGCTGTTTCAATAATGGTACTACAAGCATTTTCGGCAAGGTAAGCATTAAAAGCAGCATGACAATATGGACTGCCCAACCAAGAGTGTATAATGATAAGAAGCTGTACCAATTGGACTTGCCCTTCCACATTTTCTGCCAAAGCAATCCGATGGCTGCTGATGCTGTAATTACTAATATTCCAGTTAGTGTTCCGCTGCCGCCCTGAAAAATGCGCAGCGTTATGGTTGTAATTGCTGCTAAGAGGGTTGGGATCATACCGAAGAACAATCCTGATATGCAGAGCAATATGGAACGAGTATCAAAAACTATACCGGAGGTAAATCTCCAGGGAAAGAGCATGATAATAATACCGATACAGCTTAATACAAATCCAGTTGTAAGAGATTTCAGGGTCTGGGAATAGCGTATTTGCGGAGTATATAATAAGTCATAAGCTAATCCAAGAAGCAGAAGTAAGGCCATATTGTTGATTAATGTCAGAAAGGTTTCACTGTCCAATTGATTACTCCACTTTTTTAATTACATAAGAACTTTTTTAAATAATGCTTTTTTCCAGGCTCATTATCCTGCCGTTTTTATGTATATGTTCCACATACATGTGAACAAAAACATTCATAATATACAGAGGGCTTGTGTTGTATACATGTTTTTTCTTTATCTAACCCAATAGGGAAACTATTTATATATATTAACATAATTTCGCTTTTGGTAAAATCAATTTTTTATTTTTGATAAAAGGGAGAAAATACTTTAATAGATTTTTCCGATAATTTACGTGTTTTCATGATCCTTTGAATCGAAGGGATGACTTGTACATTGTCATTCTTGTATTAACATGATATACATTGCTTAATTTAATGATCAT
>JAIPFQ010000031.1:0-16889 GCA_021736605.1 Spirochaetales bacterium
TTTTCAAAGTGAACGATGATATAATCACCAGTATCTGCATCATAGTCCGGCAATACTTTTACTTGCCTGAAGGAAGTCTTTGTCCCATCATAAAGCGTTCTGCCGGCAATATTTCCCTTTTTCAGGACAAAGAGTTCAACCCTGTCAGGGTTGTTATCACTTCCCTGAGATGAGAATTCATTAATCACTAATTCTGCAGGATCATTATTGAATCCGTAAATCGGAGTTATCAGAAATAAGGAGTTGCGTGATTCATCCCAGTACTCTCCTTCCAGTTCAACTCTCACACCTGGTGTCAGCGGCGGTGAGAAACTGATGGTGACAAGGTTCTTTTTGGGGGAGACATTGCGTATATTATGCCCCCGCAGTTTAAGATGGTCCTTGTCTGTTGTAACGGTCTCACTGAAAGAGAGCTGGATTGAATCCTCAGAAACCGATGAACCTATGATGAATTGGGGTGGGTAGATGTCGCCCTCCATCAGCGTGCGGGTATCTTCGGGTAAACTGCAGGAACTTATAAGACAGAAACTTATAAAGCATGAGATAATCAGGGAAAAAAAAGACAGCTTAAGATAACTAGTTTTCATAAGGTAATCCTCCTATCTTGTAATAACGAAAAAAAGAGTAATTTGATTTAAAAAACAGGTGAAAAAAGCTAATTACGTGATGGGAGGTCCAATTTGTGTTGAAAAAAGCCCATTAATATCCGATAATGGACTATCTAAAAATTGGAGAAATATGTATGTGCGGAATAGTCGGATACTGCGGTCCTAAGGCAGCGGAAAAAGTTCTTATAGAGGGCCTGAAACGTTTGGAATATCGGGGCTACGATTCAGCTGGAATATGTGTGGAGAATAAGCTTGGCCTGCAGCTTGTGAAGAAGAAGGGGAAAATTCGTAATTTACAGGAGTATCTGCCGGATAATGTACACGGAAACTGTGGAATCGGTCATACCCGATGGGCTACCCACGGCGAAGTCAATGATCTGAATGCCCATCCCCATACAGATTCTACCGGTGATTTTGTAATTGTGCACAATGGTATTATTGAGAACTATATGGAACTGCGCAGGGAGCTGGAGAAGGAGGGATTCGGTTTTAAAACTGATACGGATTCAGAGGTTATTGCAAATCTCATCTCCTATAATTATCGGGGGAATCTGGAACAGACATTGAAGGACAGTGTTCCGCGCTTGAAAGGGACCTACGGGATTGCTGTAATGAGTAATAGGGAGCCGGGAAAAATTGTAGGCGCCAGAAACGGTTCTCCCTTGGTTCTGGGAATCGGAGATCATGAAATGTTTCTTGCTTCCGATGTGACTGCTATATTGGCGTATACCAAGCAGGCAGTCTATTTGAATGACGGCGAAATGGTATCAATGACAGCCGATCAGTACACAACCTTTGATGTAAACGATAAAATTATTCAGAAACAGATTGAGTTGATAGGCTGGGAGCTCAGCCAGATTGAGAAACAGGGTTTCTCTCATTTCATGGAGAAGGAAATATATGAGCAGGTGGAATCTATTCAGCGTGCTTTCAGCGGTCGCTTGGATGCTGATGCCGCCACAGGCCATCTCGGCGGCTTGGAAATGACTCCCAAGCAGCTGAGGGATATTCGACGTTTGCGGGTTATCGCAGCAGGCACATCATTTCATGCCGGGATGATCGGCAGTTATCTGATTGAAAAAGCCGCCAGACTTCCTGCTTTTACAGAGCTTTCCTCAGAGGTGCGCTATAAGAACCCAGTCATTGAAGACAGATCTGCCTATATAGCCGTATCCCAATCCGGCGAAACCGCGGATACACTGTACGCTATGCGTGAACTGCAGCGGAAAGGAGCGCACGTCTGGGGCATGTGCAATGTAGTCGGTTCCACCATAGCCAGGGAGTCTAACGGCGGTGTGTATCTGCACTCCGGACCTGAAATTGCAGTGGCTTCAACTAAGGCGTTCACCTCGCAGCTGACGGTGTTTTATATCCTTGCCCTGATTTTTGCCAGAATGAAGCACTACTCAGTGGAGGATGGTCTGGCGTATATCAATGCTTTGAAAAGTGTTCCGGATCATATTTCTCAGGTGCTCTCCAAGGCCGGCCAGATACAAGCCCTAGCTGAAAAATACTCGGGCTATGACAATTTTCTCTTCCTCGGGAGGGGGATAAACTATCCTGTTGCCCTTGAGGGAGCATTGAAATTGAAGGAGATTTCGTATATTCATGCTGAGGGCTACAGTGCTGCTGAGATAAAGCATGGACCCATAGCACTGATTAATGAGAATACTCCGAGTTTTTTCCTAGTTCCCGATGATCAGATGCGGGATAAGGTTGTTTCCAATATGAAAGAGGTAAAAGCCAGGAAAGGGAAGCTGATTGCCGTTGCAGTTGAGGGTGATGATGAGATCGGCACGATTGCAGATGATGTCTTCTATATCCCAAAGGTATATGAATTGATGTACCCCTTTCTCATGGTAATCCCAACCCAGCTTTTTGCCTATTACTGTGCCCTTGAAAGGGGCTGCGACGTTGACCAGCCCAGAAATCTGGCAAAAAGTGTTACCGTGGAGTAGCATTGGAGCCTGCCGGTTTTTATCTGCGGTTTAGGTTTTCCAAATAATTTTGTAAGATACGTAGGAGTCCCTTGGAGAGAGTCCCTTGGAGAATAGATATGGCTAAACTTTGGCAGAAAGATTATACCCTTGATACGCTCATAGAGAGATTTACAGTGGGGAATGACTATATCCTGGATCAGGATTTGGTAACAGCGGACTGTACCGCCACCTGTGCTCACGTATATATGCTTTCAGAAATCGGGATCCTTTCCGGTGAAGATGCGGACGTAATAAAAACCGGACTTCTGGAAATACTCTCTCTGCAGGAAGAGGGGAATTTCCCCATACGCAGGCAGGATGAGGATGTTCATACTGCCATTGAAAGCTACTTGACTGAAAGCTTAGGTGATCTCGGCAAGCGGGTGCATACCGGTCGAAGCCGTAATGACCAGGTGCAGACAGCCCTTCGTCTGTGGATGCGGGATATGCTCATAAAAACTATTGATGCAGGAGTAAGCCTGACAGAAAAGGTTTATGATTTTGCCCGGAACCATGAAAAAACTCCCATGCCCGGAAGAACGCACATGCAGGTTGCCATGCCCTCGACAGTGGGCCTTTGGGCGGCGGCATATGGAGAAGAGCTTGCTGATGAGTGCAGGCATATTGAATCCGTTCTGCATCTCATTGATCAGTGCCCCTTAGGTTCTGCTGCCAGTTACGGAGTCCCGCTTCCTTTGAACAGAAAATATACCGCCGATGCACTGGGCTTCAGCAGAGTTCAGAATAATGTCCTCTATGCGAACAATTCACGGGGTAAATTTGAAAGCATCATTATAGATTCCCTGGATTATATAGCATTGACCCTCAGCAAAACCGCTCAGGATCTGATGCTGTTCTCTTTACCTGAATTCGGTTATATGGAACTGCCCAAGGAGCTCTGCTCCGGTTCCAGCATCATGCCGCAGAAAAAAAACCCCGACGGACTGGAGCTTATGAGATCAAAAGCTGGGCTTGTCTCCGGTTATTCTACTACGATTAAGAACATTATTCGTTCACTTCCTTCAGGCTATAATCGGGATTTTCAAGATACAAAAGAACCGCTGTTCAAGGCTGCAGAGCTGGTGATGCAGATGATTCATGTAATGGAACTAAGCTTCAGTAAATTGAAGGTACATGAAGATAGATTAACTGAGTCACTTACTCCGGAATTATACGCTACAGATATAGCTCTAGATTATGTCAGGCAGGGTATGAGTTTTCGGGAAGCCTACAAAAAAAGCGGAGCAGATCCGGAATCCTGGAAAGTCCAGGATCCCCAAACTGTTATAGAAAGAAGAAGTTCGGAAGGTTCTCCAGGAAATCTGCAGCTGGAGGTTCTTCACGAGCGTGCAGAAGAGCTTGCGGCAGCTAATAAAAAAATAAGAGACCGTATTGATACTGCTGTGGAAAAGCTCATGGGCAGAAAACTGGATTTTTTCAGTCAGAAGTGAGAAAAAGAGAGTATAAACCAATTGAAATTATAAAACAGATGAAATAAAAAACCCGGGTACTATAATCCCGGGTTTTTAACTGCTTTGTTCTTGTTGTCTGTCCTTCTGTTAAGCTATGCATCAGACTTAAAGCCTTCGCAATCAATACTAGTGCATGGCAACATTAGTGCATAGTATCCAGAGCCTCAGCAATATTGATCAAATAATCCCCAATATGTTCAAGGTGCTGAATATAATCAAGCATGTAGAGTTCTGATTTAACCTCTGTCCCGCTCTTGATTCTCTTCTGAGCTGACTCACGGATGGTATTGCGCATACTGTCGATATGCTCCTCGTACTCAATCGCCATGCGGAGTTCGCTGTCATCAATATGTCTGTTCAGGCGGTCTTTAATGAAAGTTATAAATGTCTGTACCAAATTATTGTAATCATAAAGCTGATTGTGCGCTTCTTCATCAAGAAAAATATCATTATTGTATTTTCTTTCAGTGAGCAGTATCAAGTTGTAACAGCTGTCTGCCACACTCTCCAGCTCATTGACAATTCTGAGCATGCAGTTCAGATTATCCGCACTGTTGGAAGTCAGACTCTCCTTCACCAGTTCCGACATGTAATGGGAGAGTTCAACCTGCATCTGGTCAGTATACTCTTCAATTTTTTTAAGCTCCTCCACCTCATTTCCCATATCCCGATCTGGAGATTCAAACACCTGTCTGAATCGAGTAAACATATCCTGGATGATAACTGCCATTTTATGAATTTCGTCCTGCACCTTGAGCAGGTAAATTTCCGGGGTTTCCTGAAAAGCAGAGATATACGAATAGGTGTATTTTGACCAGGGAGCAGCCGCTTTTTCCTCTCCGGGAACCAGACGGATGACGAGTTTTGCAAAATTCTGGATAAACGGCAGGAAAATGATTGTATTAATAATGTTGAACACCGTATGGAACATAGCCAAATGTGTCGGCAGGAGATAAAAAGCTTCAGAGGTGTATACATCTCCGGGAACAATGAGGTTGACGAACTGCAGAAGCGGGCTAAGGAGAATCAGAACCCAGATAGTTCCGAGAACATTGAATAGAATATGTGCCCGGGAGGCCCTTCGGGCATTTAGATTTGTTCCGATGGAGGCCAAGTAAGCAGTTACAGTGGTCCCAATATTCTGCCCGAGTACAATAGCTGCTGCAGCTTCATAGCCGAACCACCCCGCGTTTGCCATGGTTAATGTTATGGCCATGGAAGCCGAGGAAGATTGAACAATCACAGTCAGAAGGGTTCCTGCAAGAACGAATAGCGCCATAGTTCCCAGACCGGTCCCGCGTAAATTTGCAAGAAAACTCAGGGCTTCAGGGTTCTGACTGATGTCCGGTACTGAATCCTTGAGAAAGCCCAGACCGAGAAACAGTATCCCGAAACCAATCAGGATTTCCCCCCAGTCGCTTTTTTTCAAGCTTTTTATAATGATGAAGGGGAAGCCGATGGCTACAGCTGGTATAGCCAGTGCTGTAACTTTAACCTTGAAACCGAGAATCGCAACCAACCAACCAGTTACGGTGGTTCCAATATTGGCGCCCATGATAACCCCGATGGACTGTGCTAGGCTCATAAGGTTTGCATTGACAAAGCTCACCACCATAACCGTGGTTGCCGAGGATGACTGAATGATTGCGGTTATAGCAAAACCTGTGAACACCGCCGCGAATCTATTTCCCGTCATAAAATTGAGAATACTTTTCATTTTATGACCGGCGGCTTTCTGGATGCCCTCACTCATTATTTTCATTCCGAAAATAAAAAGTCCGAGGCTTCCGACTAGTTGAAAGATACTGTTTACAATATTCATAGCGACTGAATGTTAGCAGTATGTTAGGATTGTGTAAATATAGCTATACATGTAAATAATATGTTTTCTCTGTTAAAAATTCGTTAAAACCAGTCTGAAAAAGCGCTAAACAGGGATTTTCTGAGGATCACTCGTTTTTCAAAGCTTTTCTGTGTATGATAACTCCCTGCAGAACCAAGGCCAGGAAAGTTATCACATAGGGTACAGCAAGAAAAAGTGATGAAGGAAGCTCGGAAATACCCTGCAGGATATTTGATCCGTATTCAGCCAAGGCGAATATGGCTGCGGCAGCGACAATCCCCCTCGGATTTTTTCTGCCTAGGTAAATAGCCGCTAGAGCAATCCACCCCCGCCCTGCAGAAATATGCGGAACATAGGCTTCCAGGTTCAGAACAAGCAGAGATCCTGCAATACCTCCGGCTAGTCCTGATACAGCAAAGGCAATAAGTCTGATGCGCATAGGATTCATTCCCCGGATTGCGGAGACATCAGCATTGTATCCTACTGAGCGGATCCAGAGTCCCAGGGGTGTTTTATGCAGCAGATACCAGAGAATCGCTATGAAAATTAACGCCGCGTAATAGGGCAGCGGCAGTCCGAAGAGTGAAGGGGGAGATGCAAAGTCTGCAGAATGAAGCACTCCGCTGGTACCGTAAATTTGGGATGACAGGACGGAGACTAAACCGGGGATAAGCAGATTCATGCCCAAGCCTCCTACGAAAATGTTCCCCTTGAATTTCAGCAGAGGATATGCAAACAGCACAGCCAGGACTAAGCCTGTAAGTCCTGCAGCAAAAACCCCCATGAGGGATGAAGCAGTACTCGACGCTGCAATGTATGCCGTAAATGCCCCCGCCAGAATCAGGGCTTCCAAAGCGATATTCAGGACCCCTGCCAGATCTGAGTAGAGACCGCCCATGGCAGCCGTGAGAACCGGGATCATGTAGATGAGTACCGCTGTTATCATGTAAGCCCCCTTTTACCTGCGGAGAGTTTCAGGGTAACCAGTACGAGGATAGTTCCCTTGATGATGAGTCCGAGATCGTAGGTGATGGAAGATCCGGCCATGGAAGCTTCAATTCCGCTGTCTATGAAGGCAATTAAGAATGCTGATAAGACAGTGTAGATAGGGGAGATACCTGCAGCAAGGGCAACGGTGATTCCATCCCAGCCCAAACCCGATGTAAAACCCTGAATTCCCTGATGATGAATTCCGAGGACCGCTAAAGCACCAGTGAGACCGTAAAGTCCGCCGCTTATGGACATTGCCAGAATGGTCTGTTTTTTGGCAGAGATCCCCCCGTACTCAGCACAGGAGGGGTTTGCCCCGAAGAGCCGTATCTTGTAGCCTGCAATGGAGTGAAACATCCAGAACTGTCCGGCTGCGGTGATCCCTAAAGCCAGGAAAATGCTGCTGGTCAGGGCAGAAGAAGCTGTAATTTCACTTAGCCAGAATTTCTGAGGAATAAGCGGTGTTGCTATGAGGAAACTGTTTGGATCCCGGAGAGGAGCGGTGATCAGAAAATCAAAGATGTAGACCAGGCCGCCGGAGAGTAAAAAGGATGATATGAGTTCATGGATGGAAAAGTAGTGTTTCAGTATTCCTGATACAGCAGCAATTGCTGAACCTAGAATCATTGCCGCTGTCAATATGATGAGGATTCCCAGAATTCCCGGCAGGCGAGGCATATACAGGGACAGTACCACCGCTGCGACAGCGCCGCCGTAGACTTGTCCTTCCCCGCCTAAATTGAAAAGTCCTCCCCGGAAAGCCACGGCGACTCCGGTCCCTGCTGTCATCAGTAATGCTGCCTTGGCTATAATTGAGCCGATGCTGTAGGAGGAATTGAAGGGGCCGAGGAAAAAGCTGGAAAGCATGGAAATCGGATCCTGAAGATCGAAGAGCACAAGCAGGATCATGGTGATAAAAAGTGCCGCAACGGCAATTATGATGGTATTTCTTGCGGATCTTTTCATGATGGTGTCCCTGCCTCCCCGCGTAGAATGGCATTGCCGATATACTCTTTTGTGATATTCCTGTTTTCCACCACGGAAATGATCCTTCCGCGATAGAAAAGGGCTATAGTATCTGCATAGCTCAGGGCTATATCGCTTTCTGATGTTATCAGCAGGATTCCGCAACCGTGATACTTTGCATGTTCCAGGGCGTGGAATACATACTGCTGCGTCATAACATCGAGTCCCCAGGAGACTTCACTGGCAATCAGCAGTTCTGGTTTGAGTTCCATTTCCCGGGCGACAATAAGTTTCTGGATATTCCCCCCTGAGAGGGTGAAAATGGAGTCATGTACATCGGCCTTTATGGAGAACTGTCTAATGAGATTCCCCACGAATGTTTCAGCCGCTTTTGTGCTGATTAAGCCTTTTGATAGTCGAGAAGTCAGGGAGTCCAGATGATGCAGGATTCCATTTTCCAGAACCGTAGTGCTTCCGGAGACTCCGGAGGTCAAGCGATCGGAGGGGATATATCCTACATGGTTTCTTCGCAGCTCCTTCAGATTCGGTAAAGGAGTATCCTTGTTCAGGGTAAAGCCTCCCAGTTTTAACGTCCCCGAGCTCAATTTCGGCGGTGTATCCTGGAATGGTTTGTATTGGGTAAGAAGATGTTCCAGGGTGATAATCCCCTGTTCTTTTATGCCGATACACGCCATTATCTCGCCTGCTCGGACTTTCAGATCTATGTCATGCAGACTTGCTGGATGTTCAGGATTATTCGTCGAAACTCCCAGCATTTCCAGTCGGAAGGGACTTTCGTTTTTAGCGGACTGCACTTGGAGAGCTCTATTTGTATGCTCGCCTCGTGCTCCTTTTTCTGCGGCTCCCCTGAGCGCCTGGCTGAGATTCGCTTCGTCAGCATCAATATCCTCAAATCCCATCATCATCGTGGTGATGCTGCGGGTGCTTAGTTCCGAGGGTTTAAATGTTCCTAAGGAGTATCCGCGCTGCATGATGCTTATGTCGTCAGAAATAGTTAGTGCTGTTTCCATATTGTGTGTTACAACTGCTGCAGTTTTTCCGTTTCTGATAAGATCCCTGACGATATCGGTAAATTTTCTTGATGGATTTCCGGAAAATAGGGCATGGGGTTCATCAAAAATGATGATATCAGCTCCGCGGTAGAGAAGGGCGAGGAGGGAAGCGGTCTGTACCCCGTTGCCGTCAAGGACCGAAGCCTTGCTTTGAAGCGGACAGGAAATGCGGTATATACTGCTCAGTTCATCTATTTTTTGACGGATTTTCTTATAGGGTATGGGCTGGAGCGGGCTGGTTTTTTCTGCGCCGAGGATAATGTTCTGCAGAACCGTCAGCTCTGGGATGATGTTTGTCTGCTGGTGAACCATTCCTATACCGAGACCTAAGGCAGCATGGGGAGTTTCCAGGGAAACTTCCTTGCCCCCAAGAAAGATTTTTCCTGAATCAGGGGATTGGGCTCCGGAAAGGATTCTCATCAGAGTTGATTTTCCCGCCCCGTTCTCCCCCACTATGGTATGGACGCTTCCAGGGGAGAAGGATATGGAGACAGAATCACAGGCTGTGATATTGTTGGAGAGATATGACTTTGTAATGTCCCGTCCCTCCAGGACGGATGGAGCATGTGCCATTCTGCCTCCTGAATCCATGGGCTGATGCATTTCTCAAATGCTTTTCCTCAGCTGAATTTTACATGAAAGTTTTATTTCATGTCATCAATAGCATTCTGCAGTTTTTGACGGATTGTTTCCGGAACGTGTTCTGCATAGAGAGGATTATCATCAATGAATGTAATCCATTTTCCCTCTATACCCGCTGTTTCTGCAGTTCCGAAGGGCAGTTTCCCTTCCACGGCCAGTTTGATCTTCTCATAGGCTGCCTTGTCCTGGCGGATTGTTGTGGAGCCGATAACATGCCCCGGCGCTAAATCGTAGCCGTCAGAATCGTACCAGAGGGTATAGGCATCTAACTCTTTGACTACCTTCAGGACTCCCTGGTTAGCTCCTCCGGAAATCGGCAGCAGCACATCCGCCCCGTCCTTGATCATTTCTCGGGCTAATTCGCTGCTTTTTGAGGCATCAAACCAGTTGCCGACAACCCGGAAATCCACTGATATGCCGCCTGCGGCAGCTTCGGCTCCGTCGGTATAACCGGGGAGTATGGACTGGTTCATATCCGGGTACTCCTGGCCTGCTATGAGTCCGATCTTCTTTTCATCATTGGCATATTCCATGGAGCTGCTGGTTACCAATCCGGCGAGATAGCCTGCAATGTAGGCCTGCTGATATTGATTGTAGCGCAGCGTGTAGATATTAGGATTTCCGGACAGCTCACCATCGAATATGAGAAATTTCTGATTCGGGAAGCGTTCAGAAATCTTGCTGCAGATCTCCGGCATGGCAGGATTTGAAGTTACAATCAGATTGTGTTTGCCCGCCGCGGCAATTGATGAGAGTTTTGCCTGCCATTCTCCTTGGTTAAAGCCGCCTTCGATGATATTTACATCTACATGCGGGTAATCCGCTGCAGCCTTTTTTGCCCCTTCTGCCAGCATCTCATAAATAGGACTTCCTGCTGTGACTCCTGGGATGAAAACAGCAATGTTATAGGCTTCCATTACTGATTCTTCCGCATCGGGTTCCTGAGAACTTTCCGGATGTCCTGCCGCGGTCAGAAAAGCGCCGGAAAGCAGGAGCAGCAGGCACACCGCAGCAGCACGCTTTACAGCTTTTCTCACACCGGAAACTAAGTTTTTCTGATCAATTTTTACCATAAGAACCTCCTGTTCGATTACAGGCAGCAGGATTGATGGTTTTTCAAGATGATTCCAGTTTGCCTTCCATACCGGCCGGCACAAAGCTTTGTGCTGCTGAATTCGGGTAATAGAATCTCTCAAGAAGCATGCATTCCCACGTACCTTGATTAATTGTGCACGGATATACCGCGCAATTTCGAAAGGTTCCGGGAGGTTTTCTGTCATGAAAAGTAAAGAGAGAATGGTGTGCCGGGATTTAAAAACCCCTATTTCTCCCAATAGACTTAAGATATGACGTTCTTCTCCCATCCAGACTTGCACTGTCGGTAACGGAATTTCACCGTTTCCCCCTCATAATGAGGTTTGCGGACTGTAACCGCCGGTCGGGAATAATCCCTCCCTTGAAGAAACCTGTTTATATCATACTGAAGCTAAAATGGAATGTCAATAAACTGAAGTGTGAACTCTATTGGAAGCAGCAGTTTTTTTGCTTTGCTTCCCAGACGAAGAGAGTGGAGCAGAAGCATAGAGATGATTCCATTCCCGAGCGAGTGCAGGGAAAGCAAAGTGAAATACCCAGCCCCTTGGGAAGGCCAAGGCGGCAAAGAATGCAAAGGCGGCAAAGCCTCCTGGGTTCAGAGTTTGCCCTGAGGTATTAATACCTTTCATTCTGCGATAATATGTACTATAGTGAAGAAAGAACAAATTAAGAGGAATTGGTTGAATAAAAAAAGTACGATTAAAAGAGTTTCTACAGTGGCTCTGGTTTCCCTTCTGGATACAGCATTGGTCCCTTTATATTTTGTTCTGGGGCGTCCTTCCTTCTTTCCTCTGCTCCTCGTGCATGGAATTTTCTTTATTCTGCTTATTATCCTGCGGGGAAAATCTGAAGAAAAGGAGCTGGAAGTCTCCCCCCTGATATTACTCATAATACCGGGATTCGGCAGTCTTTTTTTCGGAATATCCTACATAGTGCTTGCTTACGGCAGCTTTAAATATGGCGGAAAGTTTGTTCATTCATTGAAAAAGGACACTGAAGAGTTTGAAGAGCTGAAATATTCAGATATAAACTCTCTAAAAAAAATTATGAGTCTTTCCGGAATCCTTGATTATGCCTCAGTTGAAGAGAAGAAACGTACAATCATCAATATGGTTTCAGAGGATCTTAATGTACATTTAGGAATTCTAAAAAAAGGACTGCATGATGCAGATCCTGAGGTAATCCATTATACTGCTTCAACGCTGAACTACCTGGAAACGCGATATGAGAAAGAGATTATTCAGACGAAACGATTATATAATAAAGAAAAGACAAAACAGCTGGCAGAAAAACTGGTGAAACTCTATGAAATCTACATGAACTCCGGCTTGATCGATCAGGATATTCTTCCCGTCTATCGCAGAAAACTGATTGCGGATATTGAATTTATGCGTAAAAATATTACTGGAGTATTCTACATAAATTCTCGATTAGTTAATGCATATATTGAGGAAGGTCTGCTTGATCACGCCGAAACTGTTCTCAATGAAATGCAGAGAACCTTCCCCCAGGAGGGAATGCTCCAGGTCATGTGGATGAAGTACTATTTCTATCGGCGAAATCTGCATCGGGTTACGGAGATTGCAGAACAGATTGATGAGCTTGATTATCAGCTTCCCTATGAGTATTCACGGATGGTGAGTTTTTGGAGCGGCAGGCTTGAGAAACTGACAGGGAGCATGGCATGAGAATCTGTCTTATCCTTGAAGGGGCTTACCCCTATATCCCGGGAGGAGTTTCCTCCTGGACACATCAGCTGGTCACCCGGCTGAAGAATCATGAATTTGTCATATTAACTATCATGCCCTCAAAGAGTGAAGAGATTAAACCCCATTATGCATTCCCTGAAAATGTCGTCGGACTGCATACGATATATCTGGATGACTTTATGGACTTGGAGCGTTCAAAGGTATTCCCCATACACCTCCGTAAGGAAGAAGAGGAAGTTCTGGATAAGTTTTTCGATTTTGATCCCTCCGTCGACTGGAAAAAGCTGGTCAACCTGATCTGCAATAAAAAAAAGTTCGGTAATAGTGTCGACTTTTTAACTGACCGGATTTTCTTTCAGAAACTTTCATCCATGTACGAAACAGGCTTTACAGACGAGGGGCTGAATATATTCTTCTGGACATTCAGATCCATGCTGGTGATGCTGCTTACCATTATGCAGAGTGAAATTCCTGAAGCAGACTGCTACCATGCCATATCTACCGGTTATGCCGGTCTCTTGGGGACGGTGGGGAGATATGTCAAGAATAAACCCTTTATGCTGACGGAGCATGGTATTTATGCCCGGGAGCGGGAGGAGGAGCTGCTGAAAGCCGAATGGGTAAAGGGGATATATAAACAAGTCTGGATTAAATATTTCTATTTCCTCTCTATCGGAGCTTATAAAAGTGCGGATATAATTATTTCACTTTTCAGGCAGAATAAGAAAATTCAGATCTCCCTTGGCGCACCCCCGAAAAACACCTTTGTTGTACCCAATGGGGTGGATGTAGAAAAATTCCCAAAACACCGAGAAGAACATAGTAAGATAGTTATCGGTGCGGTTCTGCGGGTGGTACCGATAAAGGATGTTAAAACCCTCATCCGTGCATTCAATTTTGTCTATCAGCAGCGGCAGGATGTGGAACTCTTAATAATCGGCCCGTATGATGAGGATAAGGATTATTACGAGGAGTGCAGGTCTCTGGTGACTGATTTGGAGTTGGATGGTCCGATACGCTTTACCGGGCGAGTTGATGTGAAAGAATATTTGCCGAAAATTGATATGATCATTCTTACGTCCATTTCGGAAGCACAGCCTCTGGTTATCTTGGAAGCCTTTGCCGCAAGAAAGCCGGTAATCTCGACTGATGTTGGTTCCTGTCGAGAACTGGTCATGGGGATAGCTGATGATTTCGGGGAAGCAGGACTCTTAACCAAACCAGTCTCTCCCATGGAAACGGCCAGTGCGGTGCTTTCACTCTGTTCAGATAAGAATATGCGTGAACGTTTGGCCGAGAACGGCTTAAAGCGGGTTGCTGCAAATTATAACAATATCGATGTTTTTGATGCGTACGATCACTTCTATAGAAGTTTTGAATAAATTCACACACTCGGGGGGAATTTTTCTCACCGGCTGCTTTGTGGAAGGAATACAATGGCAGGTATTGGTTTTTCTCTCAGGAGAATGCTGAATGAAGACGAAACGTATCCTACTCGTGTACGGGCATGGTTCCATACGGCGATGGTATCAGCAGGCCCGTGGATAATCAGTATCATTATAATCAATATTCTCCTTGTTGTTTCGAGAAACTGGGATATTCCCTATGCCGAAAAAGAGATGCTGATAGCCAGCATCATCTATGCAACCCTCTTTTCTCAGCTGCTCTCCGCGCCTTTCCAGATGATTATAACCCGGTATATTGCTGATAGAATGTACGCTGAGGAACTTGAATATGTGAAGCCCTCATTCTGGGGGATAAGTTTTATCATGATGTTTGTCTGTCTTCTAATTGGGCTTATTTTTGTCAGTTCCCGGCCGCTGCCGCAGGACTTCTCTTATATGCTTATTGGTCTTTTTGTCATCATGTGTCAGTTGTGGATCCTGTATGTGTATATTTCTACGTTAAGGAACTTTACTCTGATCACTTTCGGCAACTTGCTGGGTGGAATAGTAACGGTTGTACTGATTGTGGTATTTCACCAGTCCCCCATACAGTTTAAAGAGTATGCAGGTGTTTCAAACCTTTTATTTGCCTACACAGCGGGGATGTTTTTTATCCTTGTATTCCTCTTGATGATTTTTCTTGTGGAGCTGAAAGAGGATAACGGTAAGGTCTTTCATTTTATCCGCTATTTTCACAGTGTTCCTTCGCTCTGGCCTATCGGGCTTTTCTATACCTCAGCAGTTTGGGTTGATAACTTGATAATGTGGTTTTCCCCGATAAGTGTGGTCATATATGAAAGCTTTCGATATGCGCCGATGTATGATATAGCGTCTTTTTATGCCTATTTATCTATTATCCCATCGAATATGCTCTTTATTGTTCTGATTGAGACGGATTTTTCTGTTAAGATTCAGGATTTTTTCAAGGCGGTGGTACTTAATCATCGTCTGGATGATCTGGAGCGGCTGCGCAGGAGAATGACCCGTTCATTATTTGAAAATATTCTTCAGACAGTGGAAACACAGATGTTCATAACTGTTCTGCTGATTATTCTTTCCAGAGATTTTTTTCCTCTTCTGGGAGTTCCTGAACAGACGAGAAATATTTTTGTAATCTATGCCCTGGGGGCTTTCTGTAATGCATTCATTCTTATTGTAGTTCAGACACTGCTCTATATTGGAGAGAGAAATCGAGCCTTAATACTTGTATCTTTTTTTCTTGGAACAAATATAATTTTCACGTATCAGGTGCTGAATTGGGGGGAGAATTATTACGGTTTCGGTTTTTTTATCAGCGGATTTTTGACAATGATTTTCGGTTTTGTATTGCTGTATGTTAGTTACAAACGAGTCATTATGTATACATTCCTTACTCAGCCTGTGTTTGTTCGCAAACGGGAAAAATTCTTTGAGCGTATGGAGACAAAGATTGATTCCTTAATTTCAAAGAAGAAGATTCTTGCCTATATACCGAAAGAGCAGAGAAAAGAGGCTGTGGAATTTGAGGATTTTGAACTTGCCGGTTTGGAAGAGAGCCTGGAAGAGAGCGAAAAAAGCGATGATCGTAAAACCCAGGATGATAGCGATGTCCAGGATGATAGCGATGTCCAAGATGAAAGTGATGTCCAGGATAATAGCGATGTCCAGGATGAAAGTGATGCCCAGGATGATAGCGATGTCCAGGATGAAAGTGATGTCCAGGATGAAAGTGATGAAACACGGAGGCCGAAAAGTTGAGGATATGCATGATCTCCTCATGGGTCCCCTCGTCCCCTCATGTGCCTGCCCATGCGGGGTCCCTTCTATTTCAGTTCAATTTCTACCAGCGCTTCCGTTGCCTCTATCACATAAAGTCCTTCCCTGGGAAGGGGATTGAGTTTTCCTCCGGTAATTGAAGTGATATCTCGAGAAGTTCTGAAATAATGGAATACAGGCATAACAGCATTCCTATGAGCAATTGTGTAGGTAGTCCCCCCCCTGGCGGAAACTTCGCGCCACGTGTCTACCTGCATCTTATCGTACTGTTTGAAGCGTAAATAGGCTTCATAATTATTATAGCCCCGGAGGAAGGGGAATTTACGGAAGGTGCTGCGCAGCATCTTCTCAAAATCAATTTTCATATTCTGCCAGTTCATACCCTTTGATCGATTAGGATCAAGAAGGTCATCCGGGTGTATGTAATGGTTGAAAATGCCGAATTCTGCAATACCATTGAAGATATTCCACATCGTCTCTTTTGAGTTTATATAACCTGAACTGATTCTCGGAGTATTGTAAATCTGTTCAAACTCAGGATTCGGCCCGAATTCCTGCAGAAACAAACCAGGTTCTGAGGGAGAGGTGTACAGACCGGCAAAAACCTCGATTTCAGGGAAGGCTTCAACAACCGCCTCCATGCCAGTCTTTGAGATAAGATTGGAGGGAGCAACATAGCTTTTCGGATTTACATCTCCAAACAATTCGTGAATTGTCTGCTTCAGATATTCCAGAGATGCTGTCATATCTTCCTTCGAACTCCATGGAGAATAGCCGTAATCTTCAAATCGTATTTCTCCCTCCAGCGCCAATGGATTGTGGTTGTAGCCGTGAATCCCCATGAC
Organism: Spirochaetales bacterium; assembly: GCA_021736605.1. Lineage (GTDB taxonomy): Bacteria > Spirochaetota > Spirochaetia > PWKH01 > PWKH01 > JAIPFS01. The sequence continues at coordinate 16,423 of JAIPFQ010000031.1, forward strand.
GCCGCCGGCTTCAGAAAGTTTTCTTCCAAAATAGCTAATGGTTTTTCTGTCCTGGTCAAAAATTTCATTGAAAGGTGCTTCGGTCTCATTATTATAAATTCCTATGATGAAACCCGATGGCTTTAAATTATATTTTTCCAGCAGCAGCCGTACATCACTCCACCAGATCTCCTTATAAAATTTAATCGTATCCCGCTGATAATCCTCAAAGATTTTTGGATTTTTGCCGAGTGGTATAGGGGCGGGAAAGTCGTCAATATTGAAAATTGCAGCATTTATCATGGTGGAACGGGATATATCCGCATTATAGTTAATAAGCTGCAGCAGCAGTCCACGATTTACTTTATCCTGAAACATAGACGTATTGGCGTAGAGAACCTGTCCTTTCCCGCGGGACACTGTCCAGATAAGGGGAAGGCCGTCTGAAGACCTCCCGATAACATCTGCATCAGCAGAAACCTCTGCAT
>JAIPFQ010000032.1:0-16688 GCA_021736605.1 Spirochaetales bacterium
GTCCCGACGATATGAATCTCCCCGTCGACTTCAATGGATTTTTCCGGATCCACGTGGATTTCCACTCCCGGATCAATGGTCAGCGTTTTTCCTTCAGGTATCAGGATATCTTCTTCAATTTTTGCGATGCCGTGACTGACTTTCCAATGGAGTTCATCATCCTCCAGTTCACTTTTATAAATGCGGTACTGACCGGTCATGGTAATTGAGTCGCTCTCAGCTGTGCTTACATTCCCTGCTTTATCCCGCAGCTTAATCCACACCCTGCGTTCTCCATCTCCGGAGACGGGAACCTCCTGCGTGAAAACCGGCTGGTAGGGTTCCCATGGCTCCACATCAAAATCTCCGTCAAAAGAGACCTGCATGCGGTCTATGCCGCTGCCGAACTCTTCAGCGGTTATGCTGATCTTGAGATTTCTGTCATCACTCATATTCGCCCCGTCATTAATGGATACCTCCGTTATTTCCGGGGGTATACTGTCAGTCAGACGAATCTCAGGATCAGGAGCCAATCCGATTTCTCGAACTTCCAGGGGCTCAAAATCATCTATGGTGAAACTCAGTTCATCCCAGCCGGTTTTTCCGGCGGTGAATGTATGCGTCCCTGTGGAGAGGATATTCCCCAGCTCAAAAAATCCGGAAGCGTCGGTGACTGTCTCCAGGGTCTCTTCCTCTCCCGCTTCCTCTCCCGCTTCCTCTCCCGCTTCCTGGCCGCCGCTGTTTGTGATGGAGATGTCTATGCCGCTGTGATCAGTTTCTCCTGTCAGCTTAATATAGCCTTCCAGGCCTGAAGAATTTGGAATCATGGTGATTTGGGGCACTTCTATCATGGGGGATGGAATTACACTTACCCGAGTAGTCACCGTGGGGGTTTGGGCCAACTCAAAACGGAGAGTGTAGGAGCCCAGGGGAACAGGAGCAAACTGGTAATTGCCGTCTGCATCAGTATGCGTGCTGTAATCGTCAAGTTCGTCAATACTCACCGAAATTCCGCTGTTGTCATCCTCACCCAGCAGGTCAACTGTTCCCCGTACTCCTGTACGTAAAGCTGTGAGCTCCTGGGACTGCACAGTGTAGGTATCTCCCGTGACCACCGTAATAGTTCCGCTGCTGTCCGCAGTCTGGAAATCAGCTTTGCGGAAGCGTAAGCCGCCGGAATAGTTTCCGGGAGCCGCATCAAAACTGTAGGTACCGTCCGCAGCGGTAAGCGTCGAGTAAGCTGTGCCCAAGAGGTCTATCTCTATACCGCTATGGTCGCTGCGCCCCTCCAAGGTTACGATGCCGCTGACCGTCCCCAGGGCGATGGGCAGTTCCCGCGTCTCCAGCGTGACTGAGCCCGATGAAGTGATCTCCATGGTTGAGAGAGTGACCGTCCGGTAGCCCTGAGAACTTAAGGCAACCCGGTATTGGCCTGTCTCCATACCGTTCAGGGTATACTGCCCGGAACTATTGCTGATTGCAGAGTATACCTGGCTGCTGTCCGAGAGGCTCGTTGCGGTTACCAGAATTCCCTGGTGATCCGTTTCTCCCTCCAGCAGAGCAGTCCCTGCGGCGGACTGCCCTGCAATTTCCAAGATAAGCTCCGAATCAATTTGCGTTTCGCTGCCCTGTTCCAAACGTATCAGATCAACAGTCTCCGAGGCGTAGCCATTTCTGCTGGCCAGTAACTGATACTCCCCGGATTCAATACTATGGAACAGGAACTCTCCATGTTTATCAGTGTCTGTCGTGTAAGAGGGGCCTTCGGGATCCCAGCTTTTCAGCAGTATGCTGATGCCGCTGCTGTCCGCTTCCCCATCCAGCACTACGCTGCCCGTAACTGTACAGAAAATAGAATCAAGCTTCACATCCTCAACCAGCGAGGTATCACCGTAGTTTACCTGCACTGGTATGTTGGGATTGCTGATATACCCGTCTTTCTGTAAGATTACGCTGTAATCTCCCTGGGGGATACTGCTCAGATAGTACCTGCCGTCTTCAGTGCTCACCGTGGTATACCGTTCAGTCGGATCAGCGGTGGATTCAGCGATAATGGAAACTCCGCTGTAATTTGAACTTCCCTCCAGGACAACCCTTCCTGACAGCGATCCGAAAGGCAGCAGAGCAGGGAAGTCGGCTGTGCTGATTTCAGAGGAGATGACGCTGACGTCAGTTATCCTCCCGCTGGCATAAGCTGTTTTACTGGCAGTTATCACATATATTCCCGGCTGGCAGTTATCCAGCAGGTACTCTCCCTCTGTATTTGTGGATGTATTGTACTTCTGCCCGGAAGTTTCATGCTCAGCTAATATATCAACGCCCTCATGGCTTTCGGCTCCATTCAGCTCAACCGAGCCGCGGATAGTCCCGCCGTCGGATTCAAGCTGCAGTTTATCTACAAGCACAGTTTCACCGACAGAAGTTTCTACGCCGCTGATCTTTCGGGTAAAATATCCGCTGTACTCCAGGATGATCTCATACGTTCCATCGGCCAGATGATCAAAACGATATGTTCCATCAGAATCAGTATGCACCGAATACACTGTCTCTTCTTCACCAATCTGTTTCAGAGAAACCTGTATTCCTGAAAAATTTTCTGATTTTCCCTGGAGGGAAACCCTGCCTGCAATACTGCAGCTGCCCCTGTAGAGGGTGATTGGATCACTGATCTCCCTAAGCGGCGAGGACAAATCACTCTCTTTATTTTCCAGAAGAACATTTTCCACCTTTTTTACTTTCCAGTTCGCCTTTTCACCATACAGAGTATATAAACCCTGAGGTACATGGGAGATCGAGAAATTCCCATCAGTGTCAGTTTCGGCGGAAAATGATGTCCCGGGGATATACAGCTGTATGCCGCTGTGTTCATCCATGCCGTACAGCTGAGCTTTTCCTTGAATGCTGCCCGTCGGCTTCAGAAGAACTGAACCGAGCTTAAGTTCTTCTCCCTTATGTACGTTCAGGTTTGTCAGCCTCACAGCCATAACTGTACTGCTTGTAAGGCTTTCGGAAGCCTCAGTTTCCCCCCGTATTACCCCCATGCGTACAGAAGAAGCATACAGAGTAAAGGCTTCCATTTCCTCCACACCGCGAATGACAAACTGCTCTCCCGGTGCAGTAACCTGCAGGAAGCCTGGTTTCTCTTCAATGTAGAGGTAGACATTTGAGACTCCGCCTTCGAATGAATCAGGCAGAATAACCTGACCTGTAAGGATGCCTTCACTGTCACTCTTGAACAGATCACAGGAGATGTTCAGCAGGAGTATAGTTGAAAACAGTATCAGCAATACAATTTTAGCGGCTTTTGCATTCATATCCAAGCTTTTCCTAACCATGCACTTACAACGGGATATCCTGCAGAAAAAAACCAAACCCAATTGGCTTTCAGACTTTAAGGCAGATTTTCTGTCTAAAGCTCAGTATAACTGTGTACTTGCAGATAAAAAATAGCAGGAGCACATCACATACACATCCTGCAGCACTACCCTGAAAAATAGCAGAGAAATGCTTATTATGCAGAAAAATACACTGAACTAAAGAATTTTATAGCATATTGTGTTTCAGCCTACAAGTTTTTTTTATGCCGCTTGAAGCTTTCTGCGCAAATCCCTACACCACACAAGCGATAAATGTAGGGTTTTGTAGGATAAAAAGAAGCTCTTTCTGAAGGTATTTGAGCCACCTCAAAAAAAATAGAGCTTCATAGGAAAACTGAAAACAGTAAAACCTGTATACTGCTGTCTGGGTGAGCCGAATGAATTGCTTACTCTTTATAAGCAAGTATTTTTTTATGTGCATTGAGAAGGGTCTTTATTTTTTTATCACTTCTACGGGGATATTGTTTGCTGATGCCTCAGCGCTCCGTTCCGACTATTTATCTGTAAGAGCACAAGCGAAAAGCCCAGGCTTCAGGCCGAAGTTTCAAAAAAACAGTTCATGGGTCTCACTGCTGTAGAAACCGGGGATCTCCTCAATTTTCAGACCTTCCCCAGCCAGGGCGGCGCTTACAGCCTTCCTGTTGAAGGCGTGCGTATCAGGGTGCTGTAAAAAAGTATCCGCCGGCATCCAGGCAGCATGTGAAATCTCCGCCGGATCAAGAACAATCTTTGAGCTGAGCGGTTTCAGTCGGCAGATGAAGTAGATGTCCGATTTGCCGTAGCGGTAGCCGTGCCAGTGTCTGAAACAGTTCAGCGAGATAAACTCCGTATGAATTCCCGTCTCTTCCAGGACTTCCCGCTTTACCCCGTCAGCTATATGTTCACCGGGATTCAGTGCGCCCCCGGGAAGCTTGAAATGCTTTCGCGTATGATACCGCTCCTGAATGACTAAAAGTTCCTGTTTTTCGTTCAGCACAACTCCGCCGGCGCCGATATAATGAGTGGCGAAGCCGGGAATAGGCGCTGTCTGCTGCAGTTTCAGCACAAGCTCAATACCCGTTTCATCTGCATGGTGGTAGATGAATCCTTGACTGACAGCAGTGGGCACAAGATAAGCCTGCTGTATTGGCAGAAAGAGCCACGCCAGCTGAAGTCCTTCCGACTGAATTTTCTGCAGACTGCGCTCCAGCAGCTGGGAAAAGCTTTCGGCTGTACCGGATATCTGAGAGCTATCCAGAAGAGCTCCTCCGTAGCGATTTATTTCGTAAGGCAGTGTATCGTCTTTCATCATGTATTGTCTTCCATCATCAGCATACCTTAGCGATATCCTTGAAATTTATCAAGAAGTCATCAGCAGATGAGCTATTTGAAATTGAACAGCGGCGGGAATACAATTACTACACATGCCGCCCAGACGGCATAGACCGGCAGAAAACGCATCTGCACCTCTACAATTTTCTGAAAAGACTGTTTGGCCTGAAAATATCTCACATAACCTGTGATGAGAAGAATAAGATTTGTCAGCAGGATGATATTTTCACCCAGAGCAGCTGTTTTGTTAGGTGAAAAACCATAGGCGGACAAGCGGCTTATAATACCGCTCAGAGCTATTCCGTCAACAATAACAGCAGATAGAATTAGCGCCAGGGTTAAAGCGTCCCAAAGCATATGAGGTTTATGAAGAATATCTACGTATGAACCGTTCTCAACAAATTGCTCAGAGGTAGTACTATGCGTATAATCTTTTGCACTCATGGAGTAGAGGCTAAGTCCAAGGACAAAGGCAAGGATCAGGTCGAACCAGATAAGCATGTCCCTGTTCTCATAAGCTTGTTTCGGGTGTATGATGTATGCGGTAATAAGACTGAGAAGAATCAGAAGAAATAGCGGAGTGAATATCCTGGCTAAAACCGGGGCGATGCTTTCTATTAAGTTTTTCTTTTGGCCGACAAGATATGCGGCTGCTGTAAAGAGACCGAAGAATCCGAATGGAGCAACCCATGCCGATATGAAGGGAAAAACATCAATACCAATTAATTCGAAAGTTCCTGCACCGATTAAGGTAAGAACAAGACCGCCAAGTCCAATAAGCACGGCATAAATAAAAGTCTCTCCAGCAAAGCGTACAAAATTTAATCGGGTGTTTGTGTTTTGCCATCCTGTGCGGTTTTTACCTGCTTGTCCATTCAATTGATCTGATTTTGAATTTCTAACTGCAGGTCCGCCGTAAAAGTACAGGAGCAGAAAAATCAAGGCTATCGGCATATGCAAGGCCGTAAGAAACTCCGTGTGATGTGGTTCATAAGAGGGATAAAGGTTTATTAAAAATGCACTGAGAGGGAAAATACTTAAAACTATAAAACTGCGGAGTAAGGGCAAGCTTCGTTTCCAAATAAAATATATCGCCGCTGGTGCAAAAGCAAAAAGTCCTCCGTTTTTCATATACAGCAGATTGTATGTCTCTATGTCGCCGAAGCCGAAAAGGGCAGGGATTTTGCTTAAGAGTCCTGCAGACAGCGTCAGTCCGATAACAATGATGAGTTCGATTCGATTCCTGCGCACTGCCAGCGGATTATCTGCCGGCACAAGCAGTTGACGCCAAAGATCTTCCGTCGATAACTTGGCGAACTCATCTTGAATAACTGAAACATCACCCAGACGTCTGACGGCTATGAGAAAAGCTTCCTCCTGGGTAATTTCCCGTTCTGTGAGTTCATCAATACTATCCCTCAGATGCGATTCAAGCTCCTCAATATCACTATGTCCTAAAGATCCTGCTGATAATAGATGGGTTTTCCATTTGCGGATCTGCGATTCAAGGTCGAACATTCTACTTATCTCCTTTTATTGCCCCTTGTGAAATTATTTTTCCTTTGGGGTTATGTATGTGTTTCTTCTAAGAGTATTTGAAGGGCTTTTTCCACAACAGACCATTGGCTTATGAGTCTTCCGCACTCTTCCTCGCCGGAAGCGGTAATGTGGTAGTATTTCCGCCGTCTGCCATTCTCCGCTTTCCTCCAATAGGAGTCAATAAAGCCTGCTGACTCTAGCCGGTGCAGCACGGGATAAAGCATACCGTCAGTCCAGGCGATCTGATTGTCTGAAATTTCCTGAACTTTTCTGATGATAGCATAGCCGTATGTGTCTTCTTTCTGCAGTATTGCAAGAATAATTGGTGTAGCTGAGGCTGCAACCAGGTCTTTGGGAAGTGTCATTGCTTGTTCTTCCTTCTTCTGTATGCATTGTATCTCAATGCATAGTACTATTAGGTATACTGTACGTCAAGATCTGCTTCAGAAAAGATATCTGCTTTTTTAAATGATGCTGAACTAAGACTCAGTTTTACGTATTTCAGGGATGGCTGAACGAATAATTTTTATGTTTCGTAAGAAATTTTTTCCAATATGTGCATTATACTGACGTTCGGTAATCGTTAAAGCAAAAACATTAGGTATTTTTACGGTAGGAAACATATAGAGCTAAGCGGGCTGCATGCTGATAAGCTGAAAAAAAGGCATCTAAGTTGTTCAAAAAGAACTTCTTAGATGCCTTGGTTTGTGCCGCCGAACAGAATCGAACTGTTGACACGAGGATTTTCAGTCCTCTGCTCTACCGACTGAGCTACAGCGGCACGCAACATGGAAATTTATACGTAAGATCGAAAGAATTGTCAAGCCCCCTGGGAAAACTTTTTGAGATTCCTCTCATCCGGAAATGATATTGTCAAAGTATAACGGAAGTGAAACAGCTATCAGTTGTACGCTTCCCGGGAAAACTGACTGCTCTGGTCAGCTTCAGCAAAGTTCCTTGCGAAATCAAGAAGGTAGAGCAGACTGCTTGAAATGCGCTTATTCATATTTTCCGAATATCCGTCAAGATCAAGAACCCAGCGTACCAGCTTTCTGTAGGTGAAGGATGCAGTAAAAGAGACTTTCGTGGTAAGATCATCTAAGCGCACCGCGTGGAAATCAACATATGCAGATTTGACTGCAGCATTACTATCTGCAAGATTGATGGTGAAAGAGAGATGGTTATTTAGACGCATAACATCATCAAGGGTACAAGGAAATGTGATATCTCGGATAGTAAGAGGCTTAAGCAGGTCATAATGCACATCCAGAGATGAATTATCCTCATCAAAGCTTGTATGAGTGAAGTTTCCTAAAGGATCCGAGACATTTTTCAGGGCATTGAGCCCGGGAATGAGCCAGGAATTAAAATACTGGGGCGACAAGGCGATATCACCAAGGTCTTCAAACTCCAGATCCATCTCCATGACACCCTCGGTAATAAGTGTCCCGTACACCGGCTCTTGAGTTGAGATCAGAATGCTTCGTTCGTCGGTACAAGAGGAAGTACCGTCGTCATATGTTCCTAAGTCCCCTTCAGCCAAAATTGAGAAGGGGGCGGCAAGCAGGTATAGTAATCCGAAAACATAAAATCGCATAAGAGTACTGTATCACAGATGAATATATATTGACAACAATTTATCTCTTCCATACTATTCACTCCATGAAAGCTAACGAATTGAGAAAAAAATATATCGACTTCTTTGTATCCAAAGACCACGCTCAGATCAGCGGGAAACCGCTGATTCCAGAAAATGATCCAACTGTGCTGTTTACCACCGCTGGAATGCATCCTCTGGTTCCCTATATCCTGGGAGAGAAACACCCTGCGGGCAGCCGTCTGGTCAATTACCAGAAATGTCTGCGTACCGGCGACATTGATTCCGTGGGTGACCCGCATCATCTTACCTTTTTTGAAATGCTCGGTAACTGGTCCCTGGGGGACTACTTCAAGGAAGAGGCTATAAAAATGAGCTGGGAGTTTCTGACCTCTCCTCAATGGCTGGGTATAGATCCGGAACTGTTTTCTGTAACGGTATTTGCTGGTGATGACTCCGTACCGCGGGATGATGAGTCTGCAGAGATATGGAAATCCTTGGGAGTTCCCGAAGAGCGGATATACTTTTTCGGCCGTGAAGATAACTGGTGGGGCCCCGCCGGCGAAACCGGGCCTTGCGGACCGGATACCGAGATGTTTATTGATACTGGAAGGCCCTCCTGTGGTCCTGACTGCAAACCCGGCTGCTCCTGCGGAAAATATTTTGAAATATGGAATGATGTTTTCATGCAGTATGTAAAGCAGAAGGATGGCAGCTATACTGCTTTGGAGAGAAAATGTGTTGACACCGGTATGGGCATCGAACGGACCGTCGCTGTTCTGCAGGGAAAGGACTCTGTCTACGATATAGAGGTCCTGCAGCCGATTATACAGAAAATTGAAGAACTCTCCTCGAAAACCTACGGAGAACAAGAGGAATACGATATTTCCATCAGGATTGTATCGGACCATATACGGACGGCAGTATTTATTCTGGGTGATGAGCTCGGGATTACTCCATCCAATGTGGGGCAGGGGTATATCCTCCGGCGGCTTATCCGACGTGCTGTACGCCACGGTCGTAAATTAGGGATTAATACATTTTTCCTGAAGGATTTGGCGGACGTAGTCATCAATTTATATAGTTCTGCATATCCGGAACTTGCAAACAAGCGTGATTTTATCATGATGGAGCTTCCTGAAGAGGAACAGAAGTTTCTGAAAACCCTGCAGAAGGGGGAGCATGAGTTTGAAAAGATGCTTCCGAACCTGCTGAAGGGGAAAAAACGCATAATTCCCGGTCGTTTAGCTTTTAAGCTCTACGATACCTTTGGCTTCCCCATAGAAATTACCGAGGAACTGGCTGATGAGCATGGTTTTACGGTAGACCGCGCCGGCTTTGACAAGGCCTTTGAAAAACATCAGCAGGCTTCCCGGGCGGGAGCGGAAAAAATCTTTAAAGGCGGTCTGGCGGATCACTCTGAAATGACTACAGCCCTCCATACGGCCACGCATCTTCTTCACAAAGCCCTGAGAATTGTTCTGGGTGACCATGTGCAGCAGAAGGGGAGCAATATCACCTCTGACCGGCTGCGTTTTGACTTTACGCATCCTGATAAAATGACCAAGGAGCAGATTGAAGAGGTTGAAAGGATTGTAAATGAACAAATTCAGCGGGATATGCCTGTTAGTATGGAAGTTCTCTCATTAGAGGAGGCTCAGAAGCAGGGTGCTTTAGCCTTTTTTACCAATAAGTATGAAGAGCAGGTAAAGGTGTACAGCATCGGAGATTACTCAAAAGAAGTCTGCGGAGGTCCGCATGTGGAGCATACTGGCGAACTGGGGACTTTCAGAATAAAAAAAGAGCAGTCTTCATCAGCAGGTGTCAGAAGGATCAGAGCAATCCTGGAACGCTGAGGCTTTGGATTTTTTGGTTTTAATGGGTTCTCTAGGCTAAGTTAGGGCAGAAGAAGTGTTAGGGCATGAGAAGTGTTAGGGCATGAGAAGTGTTAGGGCATGAGAAGTGTTAGGGCATGAGAAGTGTTAGGGCATGAGAAGCAAGGGGGAATCATGAGAGTTATGGGCTCCTCTTCTTCAGGCTGGTTGCCAACTGCCCGCAGGCTCCATCTATGGAGCGGCCTTTTCTGAAACGTTTTGTCACTGCAAGTCCGGCATCTTCAATCTTACCTGCCATTTTTTCCAAGTCCCTTGCAGAAGGTTCTTGAAAATCGAGATTTGCTCCCGGATTAAAGGGTATCAGGTTGATCACCACCTGGAGCCCGTCAGCAAATCGTCTGAGAGCCTTCACATCTCGATCTGCATCATTTATTCCTTTCAGCAGTACATACTCCAGGGTTATCCGTTTAGAAAAAGCCTCCTGATACAGACGCAGTGCTTCTTTGACTTCATGGAGGGGATATCGCTTGCTGATGGGCATCAGATAATCGCGAAGTTCCGCCCGAGCGCTGGTCAGGGAAAGTGCCATGCGGACATGGGGTCCTTCCTGAGCAAGGCTGATAATCTGCGGCGTCAGCCCGCAGGTTGAGATGGTCATCTTTCGCTTACTGATATATGAACCATCAGGGTGCCGGAAGACCTCTATGGCCCTTCGTACAGCATCTAGATTAGCCAAAGGTTCTCCCATCCCCATAAAAACTATATGGGAAACCGGACCGAACTCGGTATTCAGAATAATGTACTGTTCAATGATTTCCGATGCGCTGAGATTTCGTATCAGTCCCATGGTTCCTGTTCTGCAGAACAGGCAGCCCATAGCGCATCCGACCTGACTGGAAATGCAGGCGGTTCTACGCCCTTTCACGTCCTCCAGCAGAACAGCTTCTACGCTGTTTCCATCCGAAAGACCGAGAGCGATTTTTATGGTTCCGTCAGGATCCTTCTGAACTGTATCCAAGGTGATGGATTGAGGTGCGGAAAACCGTTCTGCCAGCAGTTCACGGAGAGTTTTGGGAATATTGGACATGTCATGAAATGTATTAATGCCCTTATGAATCCAGGAGAAAATCTGCTTTCCCCTGAAGGACTGTTTCAGCTCGAGTGTTTCACAGATTTCTTCAGGCAGCAGTGAAGAAATCTGTAGATCATGTACTTGCATCTGTATATTGCTGTGTTTATTCATTGTTAATTAATTTCCGTTTTTCACAGCTGCTTGTATTCAGAAGCAGCTGTTTAGAACTGGAATACAGCCATAGGTGCTGCTTTTACGTACTGTTTGATTGTATACTTATCTTTCCAATGCAGAAATACTTTCCAATGCAGAAATAGTGCTGAAGGTCTCTTTCAGGAGAGCTTTTCAATCTGCATGTTGATGAACTTGTTATTTGCATCAATTTTCCTGAATGATTTCAGTATACTCAGCGCTTTTTCTTTGTCCCCCAGCTCTTCATAACATTTGGACGTTTCACTGTAAATACGGGGATTCTTGGGGAATTTCTCAATCAAAAAATTAAAACGTTTTATGGCTTCCTGGAATTTCCCCTTTTCCTTGTCAATAAGTGCCATGCCGATATGAGCGTAGAGGTCAAAATCGATATTGAGCGCTTTTTCATACAGCTTTTCTGCTTCATCATAAGAACCGAGTACCCGGTGTGCATCGGCGGCACGAGTGATTATTACTTTATTCTTTGGGTCAACTTTCAAAATTTCAAGCCAGTAGTAAAGGGAATTCCTGTAGTCCTTTATGCCTCGGTAACAGTCGGCCATACCGAAAAGTGCAAAGAAATTCTTCGGTTGTAATTCCAAGGCTTTCTGGAAGTATTCAAGACCATTCTTGAAGGTTTTCAGTTTCCTATGGCAGTTTCCAAGGGATGTAAGAATTCGGATATCAACTTTATGCGGTGATTTTCTGTACATTCGTTCCCAATAGAGCAGAGCAAGATTATACTCTCCAAAGTCAAAATAGAGGTGCCCGAGGCCGATGAGTGCATAATCATTTCCCGGTTCCAGAACAAGCACCCGTTCGTAGAGTTTCTTTGATGGTTCAAACTGTTTAATCTTGCGATAAGCATCAGCTGCCCGGGTCAGCACATTAACATTGGTATCGTCCTGCTGAAGATATTTTTCCCAGTAAAAAACAGCCTTACTCAGATTATTCATCGCTTTATACGCATCAGCGATGCCGAAAAGCGCAAAACTGTTCTGCTGTTCTGTCTCTAAGCATTTTTGATAATATTCCAAAGACTTTTTAAAATTACGTTCCTGACGAAACGCATCCCCCATACCAACAAGGGCGTAGCAGTTATTTGGATCTAACTCAAGGATAAATGAAAAGCTCTCTTTGGCTTCTTTAATATTTTTGTATTTCAGGTAATCGTATCCGCGTTTTGACAATACCGAAATATATTCATCCTGTTCGCTGATATCCGCTTTCTGCAGATGTTCTGGTGTAGTCATCTCAGGCTGCTGTTCAGACCCGTTATCTTTACTGTCCTTATTAAAATCCATTCTTCTACTATACAAGAAAACGTGTCATCATAAAAGCCTGTAAAATAAGAAATACAAAAAAAAGTTTCCCTTCAGAACTGCTTCTTTTAAAGATTCTTTTAAGAGTATTGAGCATCGAAAAAGAGATAGACACCTCCTTATGAAAAAATTACCTGAAATGGACCGTGTTATAGGTATAAGACCATATTTTCGGTATCTGATGCAGGGGGTAATACAGTATTAAATAGAGTTTATGATTCTCTGCTATGTATGGTATTGTCCAAGGTAAAAAAAGTCTTTCAATGTCTCTTTCCCCCTTGAAAATGGGTGTTTTTTGGTGAATTGCGGTTTTTTATTTGACTAAAGATAACACAGATTGTAATATTATATGTATACTGTTGGGGATGCGGTGAGTGCCACATACTCATTTTTCTGAGCGGCGTAATGTTATATGGAGATAAGCTGAAAAGCTGCAGTGTTCATATTGATTATATGCTCAGAATTAAGTAAGCTGGATGTATTACTTTTAAGGGGGAAACGTATGAAGAAAACGTTACTAGTTCTTGTATTGTTGGCAGCTTTTGTTTTTCCTGCAGCCGCGGAATCATTTACTGATGATTTGAGTGTTGGTGCAGCTGTAGGCGAACTCTTTGCTGGAACCGTGAAGTATGATATCGATGACAGTTTGAAGGCAGCAGGATTCTTTGGGTTTTCTTTCAGGCAGAACGTATATTTCAGAGCAGAAGCGAACTACTATGTGCCCGATTTTGAGTTTGCCATCGAGAAGCTGAATTTCTATCCCTACTTCGGCGGCGGACTTACTATTGCTTATAAAGATGATATTGCATTTGGTGGAAATGTAGCTGCCGGCTTATCCTATTATTTAAATGATATTCCATTGGAAGTATTTGGAGAGTTTGCGCCAGGATATATGATTAATAGTAACAAAAATTTTGATGCTTCGATTATTTTAGGCGCCAGGTACGCCCTGTAAGCTTTTCGGCAAAAGAAAAATAAGTACGTAATAAAGCTGTGCTTCCAGGCATAGGTTTTTGCAGAAAGTGCAGAAACATTTTGCAGAGATCCCGGGAAAAACATAAAATCCCTTCTACTGCTTTCATTGCAGGTATGAAGGGATTTTTTGTGTCTTTTGCAGCTGTCATATAGCTGGTATAGCTAGTATGCAGTTTCTTGCAGCTATGTAGTTAGAACATGATGCAATTTTTGAACATGATGCAAATACAAACCATGGTCTCAAGTCATCTGAGGCTGGGCGGAGCGCTGAAATTCCTGAAGGGCAGGCTTGAATTGTTCCGGTATCTGGACCTGGAGCTCAACATAGGTGTCATAATAGGTTTCTCGACGGATAAGGGCATGTTTCCGCAGGAATTCAATCATATCGTACCGGCTATTCGGTATTTCGTAGGTATCCAAAGGATAGATTCCATAGACCGTCTCTTCTATCAAGCTGAGACATTCATCCAGGTTAGTTTCCTCTTTCAGAGAAATTTCGACCCAATGCGGCTCCCGGGCTTTAATTTTCTGTAAATTGTGGTTTTTTTCTCCGAGACATAAGTCAATTTTGTTGAACACCGTGATCACCGGCTTGTCCAGGACTGAGAGATCATGAAGGACCTGCTTTGTGGTATTGTAGTGCTCATAGACATCGTTGTCAGAAGCGTCCAGCACCAGGATGATGAAATCTGAGTAGAGAGATTCTTCCAGCGTGGAGGAGAAGGCTTCAATCAGGTCATGGGGCAGATCCCGGATGAAGCCGACAGTATCCGTCAGCAGAATTTCGCTGCCCCCCGAGAGGGCTGCTTTCCTGGTAGTGGGATCAAGGGTTGCAAAGAGTTTATTTTCCACAAAGACTTCCGCATTGGTCAGGGCATTCAGGAGTGATGATTTCCCCGCATTCGTGTAGCCTACAATGGACCCCGTGGGAACGGGAAGGCTTCTTCGCTGTTTCCGCTGTGTTGCCCGATGCTCCTTTACCTTGCTCAGTTCCCGTTTAGTCTGGGCAATTTTTTTCAAGGCGATACGTCTATCCACCTCAAGCTGTTTTTCACCCTCACCACGGGTTCCCTTGGTACCGCCTCGCTGTCGTGAGAGATGAGTCCACGCCCGCGTCAGCCGGGGCAGGGAGTATTCAAGCCGAGCAAGATTTACCTGCAGTACCGCCTCCTTTGTCGAAGCGCGATCGGCAAATATCTGCAGAATGACCTCCCTCCGATCGATGACGCACAAATCAGTGGCTTTTTCCAGATTTCTCTGTTGTGAGGGATTGAGGTTTTGTTCAAATATGATGCATGAGCTGTCGGTTTCATCGGCTAATTCGCGGATTTCATCTGCTTTACCCTTACCGATAAATGTTTTCGGGTGGACACTCCGCAGGGGCACAATTACAGTTTTCGTAATAGGCATTCCCATGGTTCTCACCAGAGAGCGAAGTTCAAAGACCCTGGCTTCTATCTCTTTTTCATCAGTCTGCTGCTCCTTTGTAATAACAAGGACAGCTTGATCTTCCTGTGTTTCCGTATCCAGTATATGCAATGCTTCTCCTGTGGTGAAGGGGGATTCTGCAGAAAACAATCGTTCCTCGTATTCTTCCCTTCAGCGGCTTAAGTAGTAACAGCCTTCATAATAAAAATAATCAGCTGGCATACGCTTGTCAACAACTTTGACAGGATGTGTTATCCGCAGTTCAGGGAGAACTTGCATAATACGCCGCATACATAGTATGATAGCTTCCTGTCAGCTGCCTGAAACCGGGTGCGCAGGCATCAGCAAAATAAAAGGTTTTTCCTAAGAATCCTAAGAAAGTGAAACGAAAAAGAAAGGTGTATATATGAGTTTAAATTGCGGTATAGTCGGTCTGCCGAATGTCGGGAAATCGACGATTTTTTCTGCCCTTACTTCTGCTCCTGCGGAGGCGGCGAATTATCCATTCTGTACCATAGATCCGAATGTAGGGATCGTGCAGGTTCCGGATAAGCGACTGGATAAGATTTCGGAACTGATTCCCGCGGAGAAGGTGATTCCAGCGGTAGTTGAGTTTGTTGATATTGCAGGCTTGGTGAAGGGTGCATCTCAGGGAGAGGGCTTGGGCAACCGATTTCTGTCCCATATTCGCGAGGTGGGGGTGCTGGTGCATGTGGTACGCTGCTTTGAGGATCCTGATATCACTCATGTTGACAATATTATAGATCCGGCTTCAGATATAGAGACCATCAATATTGAATTGGCTCTGGCGGATTTGGAGACGGTGGAGAAACGGCTGCAGAAGACTGAAAAACTGGGGAGAGTAAATAAGGAAGCCGCCAAGAAGGCAGCTTCCCTGCTGCCGGTGCTTCGTAAGCTTCAAGCTGCCTTGGGGGAAGGTATTCCCGCGCGTTCAGCGGGTTTGACAGATGACCAGCGAGCGCTCATCAGTGATCTCCAGCTGATTACCAATAAGCCGCAGATATATGTCTGCAATGTTCATGAAGATGACTTGTTTGAAGATAATGAACGTACCGCAGTGGTGAGAAAGATCGCCGAAGCGGAGGGCTCGAGGGTAATCTCTATCTGCGGTAAACTGGAAGCGGAAATTGCTTCTCTTGATACAGAGGAGGAGCGTGAGGAATTTCTCGCCGAGGCGGGCTTGGAGGAGTCCGGACTGGAGCATTTAATTGCTTTGGGTTACGAGACTCTTGGCCTGCGGACATTTTTCACCGCCGGTGCTGATGAAGATAGAGCCTGGACCTTTCATGATGGGGCAAAAGCTCCGGAAGCTGCTGCGGTCATTCATACGGATTTTCAGAAGGGCTTCATCAAAGCTGAAGTCTATCACTGCAGCGATCTCTTCAGCCTGGGCTCAGAGCAGAAGGTTAAGGAAGCTGGAAAACTCAGGATTGAAGGAAAGGAGTATATCGTCAAGGACGGAGATATCATGCATTTTCGTTTTAATGTTTAGCTTCTGTATCTGGTGTATCTTCTGTTTTATGTATTAGGTGTATTTGGTGTATTAGGTGTATTAGGTGTCGGTCCATTGAATTGTGAAATTACACATTATCACGCTGTCACATTTTTACGCTGTCACGTATTCACGCTGTCACGCATTCGGGAAGGAGGCGTTCAGTGATCAGGGTTTAAGGGTTTAATGTTCAGCACTGAGGGGATCGTCCTGATACTTTTCAGTACTTTTTTATGATCAACCATCTGTTCCAGCTCCATGGTGAAGCTTCCCTGGAGCTTGCCGTTGTCATCCTCTTCCAAGCGACCTTCTATCAGATGGCCCTTATACTTGCGGATAGCGCCCTCAATTTCTGAAAACAGATCGGAAGTTATTTTTGCTGTAACCGTAAAGCGTCTGGTCTTTTTTGGTGAAGCCGTCTCCCATTCCACTTCGATAGTTCTGTCCTCAATGTCCTTAATGTTCTTCAGGTTCGGACAGTCCTTACGATGAACAATGATGCCCCTTCCCCGGGAAACATAACCGATAATTTCATCACCGGTTTTGGG
>JAIPFQ010000033.1:0-16656 GCA_021736605.1 Spirochaetales bacterium
CATCATCCAGTTCAGGAATATCACGCTGTTTCACTGCCTTCACAGTAACTTTAAGAGTTATTTTCTTACCCGCCAAATGAGAATCTTCATGATCCTCAGGATAATTTTTCTCTATGATTTTCTCTTCATCCTTTTCCATCCCAATAATATCATCATCAAACTTGTAAAGATTGTAGCCGGAACCTACTGTAAAGACATAATCTTCACGTTTTGTATCCTCTTTATCATTTCCATCTTCATCAAGTTCAGCATAATCAACAGTTACAATATCGTCTTTTTCAACTTTTCCAGCTTTGTCCACAACTAAGGCATTCTGATCCTGGAGTTTTTCAATTTCCTTGTTAAACTCCTCATCATCCACTGTGACCTGAGGAACTTCTACTTCAATTCCCTTATATTCAGTAAGTTCAAAGTTTGGAGCTGTATCATAGGTAACGGTGTATGAGAAATCACCTTTAAGTTCCATGTCAATGTTTTCCTCACCCGTCAGTGCCGGCTGGCTGTAGGGAAGAGGCTTATGTTGTTCTTCAACTTCATCTATAGCCTCTTTTAAGGAATTGTCAATTAATTCCATGGCAGCTTCCTGCCGAAGAGCTTCGCCATATTTTTTTTCCAATACACTTGGCGGAACTTTGCCCTTGCGAAAACCTTTTACTTGAGCAGTTTTACAATATTTTTTAACTAATGCATCATAAGAATTTTTTACTTCCTTCTCAGGAACCGTTACCGTAAGTTCGACTGCTGAATTTTCCAGCTCTTTAATTTTTTTTTCAGAAACCATTTCCTTTCCTCTTTTCTATTGAATATTGCTTGAATTATATATATGAAGTTACATGCCGACGCACAGGTGACATACATGAAACCAATTTAAAGAAAACCAAATTAAAAAACCAAATAAAAAAAACTATTAAACATCCTATTTAAAAAATTTTTCCTATATATACACTATCTATTATACAGCAGCCTTTATTCAAGTCTTTCTATTTCTTGTTTCCTAAAAAACTAATAAAAAACAGCAGAAAGGCCAACACTTTTTTAAATTCTATTCATATAATCAGATAAAACATAAATACCTAAAACATAAAAAAAAGACGACCCGGTAATCCGAATCGCCTTTAAAAGAGCGAGAGACGGGATTTGAACCCGCGACAGCCACCTTGGCAAGGTGGAGCTCTACCACTGAGCTACTCTCGCTTGCATTGAGAATCAAACCTGGCAGAAAGGTCCTGTCTCTTTGCGAGAGAAGGGACTTGAACCCTTACGCCGTAAAGGCACTAGATCCTAAGTCTAGCGTGTCTGCCAATTTCACCACTCTCGCAGTGATTATACCTGTGAAACGAAATTTGTCAAGCATCTGCCAATTCGTTTTCAGAGGTTTTGAGCCGTGAAGGGATCGAACCTTCGACCCGCAGATTAAGAGTCTGCTGCTCTGCCAGCTGAGCTAACGGCCCATTACGCATGTTTATCTATGTATAACATGTCTGCGCAATTACGCCCGGCAGGATTCGAACCTGCGACCTACGGATTCGAAGTCCGGCGCTCTATCCAGCTGAGCTACAGGCGCATACATGCAGCTGTTAAAAGGGTGGATGACGGGATTTGAACCCGCAACAACCAGAACCACAATCTGGTGCTCTACCATTGAACTACATCCACCATGTCTGCAACGAAAACCAATAATGGTCAACAGTTTTACTACTAACAGCGACGACATGTAATTTGCTGTATTTTACCATTTTTGTCAATACCTGAAGGAATTCTGCGATAAAAAATATCTCATCCGGAAATGATATTGTCAAAGTATAACGGAAGTGAAAATGCCGGTATACAGGCAGGGAATAAGCGTCAGCACTGTGAAAAGCTGAATATTCATATGAAACAGTATGTGCTCATTCTCATCATCTGTTATCTGTATTGTAACTATCTGCTCCCATTAAGAAACAGAATTTGAAAACTCCAGGAATAGCTTTTGTCAGATAGAAGATTCACGACATCATGTTTTACACCCGTTCTGCAGGCTTCATCCTTTCGGCGGTCAGAACTGCTTTTCGGCAAGTATGTCTTCTCCATCCAATTACTAATAAGTTCATGGCCAATGTAACGATGTTCCGTATATATTTTAACTCGTTTCTCTGCATTAGAGAATCCTGCTGCTTCTGCAGCAGTGAGGATATCGTTACTATCCCAATTTACAAGAGAATTTTCGGGGTCGTTGAAAATTTTCTGTTCCCCCTCTTCTAGGAAAGAGATAAGCTCTTCAATAGAAGAGAATTGATTTAATTCAGGCGCTTTTGGTGTCTTGAAAGACCGGCTTAATTGATTATTTGAATGAGCTTCAGGAAGAAACTGTTTTGCCAGCTGAGAAAGACGGGTGCTTTTACGGGGTACAGTTTCTGCCAGTGAAATCTTACCTCCTGCTGCAAGTAATTCAAAAAGCAGAGAAAGAATCTTTTTCTTATCTGCAGCTCTTGTGAGAACATCCCGCCCGACAATTGCTTCGAATTTCAAATCATTTTCCCGTTCAGCAGAAAATTTTTCTAAATCTGACTGAAATAATTGAGGGCGTTCAAGTTGATCAAGCTGTTTGCTGTAATGCTCCATCATCAGCTTATCTGTTTTCTGAGAAAGTAAACCGTATACACCTCCTTCAGGTACAAGTCTGCAGGCTTCCCAAATCAGCAGTCCTGAACCGGCATTGGCATCGAGTACACGATGGTGACGCTGCAGATGAAGAGAAGCAAAGACCTCTTCCCGTATGGAAGAGTAGATCGGCCCGCGTTCATTGGAAAGCCTTCGAAGCCATGTGTCTTTTTTACTGTTTTCCGGTGAAAAACTGAGGGCTTCGGGGATTGCATCTGTCTGTACTGCTTCAAGCTGTGATTCTCGATTTTTAATAACTGTATTTTTAATTTCTGATTCATAGCCCTGATTAGATGGACGATAAAAAATTTTACCCTGAAGTCCCGCGGGCAGGTACTGCTGGGCTACCCAATGGTCACGATACGCATGGGGATACAGATAGCCTTCTCCATGTCCGAAACCCTCCTTATCCCGGTTAGGATCTTTCAAATGAGGAGGAACTTCCTGATGCTGCTCCTGCTCAATGCTAGCCAGAGCATCAAAAAAGCCTAAGCTGCTGTTTGATTTGGGTGCAGAAGCCAAATACAGTGCCGCCTGGGTTAAATGGAATCGGCCTTCCGGCATACCGACTCTGTCAAAAGCTGCTGCGGCAGATTCAACTACAGTTAAGGCCTGGGGATCTGCCATCCCAATATCCTCGCTGGCGGAAATGAGCATTCTTCGGAAAATAAAACGCGGGTCTTCTCCAGCCTGAACCATGCGAGCCAGCCAATAGAGTACTGCATCAGGATCTGAACCGCGTACTGACTTTATGAAAGCGCTGATTACATCAAAGTGATAATCACCCTCTTTATCGTACAGGACTACCTTTTTCTGAATACTTTCCTCGGCCGCTTCCATAGAAATAAAGATTTCCGTTCCCGAAGGCGGAGGGAATAGGTCCGGAGTTGTTTCAACGGCAAGCTCCAAGGCATTAAGCAGACTGCGGGCATCACCGTTTGCAATGTCAACCAAATGCTCAAGAGCACCTTCTTCAAAGCTTACCGAATAGCTGCCGTATCCTCTTGTTTTATCTTTAAGAGTCATCTGCGCAATTTGCATGAGCTCCTTTCTGCCGAGGGGAAGGAGCTGGAAAATACGGCTCCTGCTGACCAGGGCGGAGTTGACTTCAAAGTAGGGGTTCTCCGTAGTAGCTCCGATAAGAATGATTGTCCCGTTTTCCACCCAGGGAAGCAAGGCATCCTGCTGAGATTTATTCCAGCGATGCACTTCATCAACAAAAAGTATGGTCCTTTTCTGGTAATAGTCTAAACGCTCTTTAGCCAGGGTAATCTCTTCCCGAAGCTGCTTTACACCGGTAAGTACAGCATTAAGGGTGGTAAAATGACTTTTTGTAGTGTTTGCTATCACTCTGGCTAAAGTTGTTTTGCCCGTACCCGGAGGTCCGTAGAAAATAACCGATGAAAGCTGATCGGCCTGAATTGATCTTCTCAGCAGGCGGCCTTTACCTACAATGTGATCCTGTCCAGCATATTCATCCAAAGTTCTCGGACGCATACGGTATGCCAGCGGCTGATTCTTATTCTGTTCGTACTCCTGGGAAAATAAATCCATGCTTAAAACTCCACAGCTAAGCAGTATAGCTAAGATTACATAAAAACGGAAGTGAAAAGATCTTGACCTTTTCATGATTTACCGTCAATTTTATAAAGAGAGTTAGCAGATAAAAATTTTCGGTAAAAATTTTCGGTAAAAGAAAAAGATATCTTTTTTGGAGGATAGAACATGGCGATTTCTTTAGAACAAGTATTAAGTGCTCCCAAAGTACGTGAACGTAATATTCTTAGAAATGTCTATTTGTGGATGACCGGCGGACTTGCATTGACAGGTCTTATCTCGTATACAATAGCATCTTCTCAGCAGCTTACCAGGGCGCTTCTGACCACCCCGGGATTATTTCTGATTCTTATTATTGCAGAATTCGGTCTTGTTATATATCTCTCAGCAAGAATTCAGAAAATGAAATCCTCTTCAGCGGTGGCCGCTTTTATAGGCTATGCTGTGCTCAATGGAATTACGCTATCGGTTCTGCTTCAGATTTATACCGGCTTAACAATTTCAAGGGCTTTCTTTACCACCGCTGGTACATTCGCAGGGATGAGCATCTACGGAATGACAACCAAGCGAGATTTAGACCAAATTGGTGCCTATTTAGTTATGGGTTTGTGGGGAATAATCATTGCCACTGTAGTAAATATGCTTATCGGCAGTTCTTCAATCTATTATTTGATTTCCTATCTCGGTCTGATAATTTTTCTCGGCCTTACAGCATGGGATACCCAAACTATCGTAAAATGGAACCAGGCTTACGGATCGTCCATGGATGAAGAGACCTATGTGAAATTATCTATTATCGGCGCTTTAAAACTGTATCTTGATTTTATCAATATATTTCTCTTTCTCTTGAGAATTTTCGGCCGGAGAAATTGATTCCAGTACATTTCAGCACAAACAGCATAATAATACTTGCTGCTTATCCGGGGGCTGCGTGCAGGTCATGCAGACCCCATATTTACTATCCAGGATGCATATGGAACAATCTCGTCATTTCTTGATTCTCTTCAGGACATTTCTAAAAATTGGTGCTTTTACCCTTGGCGGCGGCTATGCCATGCTCCCTTTAATGGAAAGGGAGTTTGTCTCCAGGCGAAGATGGATCACTGAAGAGGAGATGGTGGATATTATTGCGGTTGTGCAGTCACTTCCAGGTATTATTGCGGTTAAAGCTTCAGTTTTTATTGGTTGGAAAGTCGCTGGGATTATGGGAGCGCTGACTGCCGTTATCGGTTTGCTGATACCTTCCATAAGCATGATCACACTGTTTGCCTACTTGTATGTTTCCATTCAGGATAATCCCCTGGTGCAGAGTCTTTTTATAGGAGTACGGTCAGGTGTGACGGCTCTAATATTGCTGGCTGGAATAAAGCTGGGGAAAAAAGTTCTTACTGACTGGCTTTCCGTACTCTTGGCCGCTGTTTCCCTCGCTGCTGTCTGGCTGCTTGATATTCATGCCGGGCTGGTGATAATTGCAGCTGCGTTTATAGGCTATACGCTCTTTGGTGTTTTTCGTTTGAACATTAAAGCGTTTGGTAAAAGGAAAACAGGAAAAGTGCAGAGTATTCATGGAAAAGAGGATGAATCATGATTTTTTTACAGCTTTTCTGGACTTTTTTTAAGATTAGTTTTCTCGGTTTCGGAGGAGGATACGTAATTGTTCCTCTTCTTGAAGCGGAAATTTCCCAGAATGCCTGGATCACGCAGAACGAATTTGCCGACATCGTAGCGGTCTCTCAAATGACTCCAGGCCCTATAGGAATCAATGCCGCTACATTTATCGGAATCAGAACAGCTGGAATATTTGGTGGAATTACTGCAAGTATCGGCATGATACTGCCTTCTTTAATTCTCGTGATTATTGTTGCTCATGTTATGGACCGATTTAAGGAGAGCAGGATTATGCAGAGTATTCTTCAGGGAATACGGCCTGCCGTTATTGGTTTGATTGGTTTTGCAGTCCTGTTTTTTGCATCAATGTCAATTTTTTCCGGAAGCTTGCTGGATGAAACCTTTTCTTTGAGTTTTAAAGGCTTGGGGATCTTCTTTCTAATCCTTATTCTTACGGTTAAATTTAAAATTCATCCCATAAGCTCAATTGCTCTATCTGCTCTTTTGGGAATAGTGTTATTCCATTTTTTATAAAACAACTCAGAAAACTTATAAAAAAATTTAATGAAAGAAATTGTTTAATGCAGTATTAGCTTAGGGAATATAAACGGCGGGAAATCGCCTTTGAGATTTCAGTAAAAGTGAGCTCTTCTAAGCTGATAGACCAGGATCGTTTCCCCATATCCTGCAGATAATGGGCATCAGAATTTCTTATCACAGGCTTGTCGTAAGTTTCGTATGGGCAGGGAATATGAACAGACTCAACAGCGGTATAGGGGAGATCCGGGAGAAAACCAAGCTGGGAGACGGCGCTGAAGGACGGCCGGTCAATATGAGCAGGAATAACCATTCCATTCCAACTTAAAACCTCATCAATCAAGCGATCAAAAGGGATATTGCTTGACTGCAGCAGACTTTTTTCCACCTCGCCAAGTATGTTTTCATTGTGGTCAACATAGACCTGATCTCCTAGTACATCTGGAACATTAGGAGTGTCAGGAAGCAGTGATTCGATAAAGCGGCCGAAGGAAGTGCTTGTTTTCAGGTCAGGGAAAAGACAGACCACATGGACTTCCTCTTCCGTGGTAACTTCGGCTCCGAAAACAGGAAAAATTCCTGCATCTCTGCAGCATCGATCAAAAGCTGGGGTATTCCTGCAGGTATTATGGTCAGTAATTGCTAGAATATCAATTCCAAGTTTAAGCGCTTGGCTTACCATAGCAGAGGGAGACATATCTAAACTGCCGCAAGGGCTGAGACATGAGTGATTATGCAAGTCAATTCGATAATTCATACCCGGTTTTCCATATTTTGTCGAAAATCAACTATATCAGTATTTGTATATCGGCATTTGTATATCGGCATTTGTATATCTGCATTTTATATCTGCATACAAGTCTACCTATACACAATTTTATTGAACTGTAATATAGCTGAACCATCCCTATACGAGACCGAGCCCTGCCGCTATTCTGTAAGAAGCGGTAAACTGGTTTTCCGAGGTGGTGAATACGGCTACCCCTTCATTTTTTGCCGCATCAAGCATATCCTGGGGGGCTGAGCGATTACTGCAGAGCAGTACCGCCTCGATTCCGGCTAGAGAGGCTACAGCAATGGTATTCTTATGGCCCTGAATTGTGATAAGAATACTCTCATCCGGGGCATTCCCCATGACATCACTCAAAAGATCCGAAGTATACGCGGCATGAATATCTACTTCAGTATCCGGTACGTATACTGCTGTATACGCTAAAGTCTCTTTGATATACTTTAGTTTCATTAATCTCCTCCAATACTGATATATCTATCTTCAAGCTTATTCCCAATTTCATATATGTATACAATCATATTTTCACAGCCTTTGAAAGAAAAACGTAAAAAAATCGAATATATTTCTAAGAGCTGTTTTTATTCCCAAACGAAGCGAGAGCAGGGAACGCAAGGAGAAATACCCCGCCCCTTGGGGCGGCAAAGGAGGCGAAGCCTCCTGGGTCCAGGGCTTGCCCTGGGGTATGGATCCCTTTCATTAAGCTGTTTTACTAAGTAATGCTGAATTGTATTGCTGCGTTTACCTCTGTCCCATTTTCCATGGAAGACTTGATCGAAAAATCATCAGAAACATTTCGTACATTCGGCAGTCCCATTCCCGCGCCGAAGCCCAGAGAACGAATCCACTCATTTGCTGTTGAGTAACCCTCCTGAAGTGCCAAATCCACGTCAGGTATTCCGGGACCGCTATCCTTAGCGCTGATATTTACTCTGTCTGTTTCAAAAACAGCAATAATCTCTCCTCCATTGGAGTGTACAACTAAATTCATTTCAAGTTCATAAGCTGCAATGGCGATACGGCGTATGACTTTAGGGGCAATAGTATTTTTTTTGAGATATTTTTTTATCTCCATAGATGCAAAGCCGGCATTTTCAAAGTCGTGCCGTATAACCTTGAATGTTTTTGTTTCCCGTTTCAATTCTCCCGCCGGTTCCTGAGAGGAGGAGACCCGTTCTATACGAGCAACTTCTGTATTTATTTCCACGAGCAGTCGTGTAGTGATATCTCGGGAGGTAACCATTCCCACAAGTTCTTTTTCTTTATTCAGTACGGGAAAACGGCGATACTTGTGTTTATCAAAATAACTTATAGCAAATGATACGGGCATATCATCTTCCAGTACGATCAAATTTCTGGACATATGCTTCATTGCAGGTTCATCGATATAGCCGCCGTCAAAAGCCTGAATGATATCATCCATACTGATAATTCCGAGAAGTCGTTTGCCCTCAATTATTGGGATACCCGTGACAGAGCTCTCTTTCATGCTTTTCTGTATACTGCGGAGGCTGGTATTTTTTCCGGCGGTCATAAGATTTCGGGACATAACGTCCTTAACCTTGAGTCGGTATATAAGTTCCAGAATGACTGTTGGTGAATTGTATGTGCTGATCGGTATATACTGCATAATGCAAGTATACGTTTTAAAAAGAATGTTTGCAATAATGCGGCATTATAGGGTAGAGTAGTTGGAGCAGTGCAGTAAATTTTTTTAAATTTTCATATAGAGAAGAATATAGAGAAGAATATACACAAAAACGATTACAAGAAGAGGTGAGGATACATGAAGGATTTAAGACATGAAAAACTTGCGGAAATGCTGGTGAATTATTCCGTAGAGTTGAAGACAGGTGAAACCTGTCTCATTCAGGCAGTTGATGTACCGATTGAAATGACTGAAGCTCTAGTCAAAGCAGTTTACGCAGCGGGGGGATATCCGCAGGTGAGAATTTGGAGTGAACGCCTGGAAAAAACAGTTGTTCAGGGACTGAATAAGGAGAGTGCACAAATCTGGGCAGATTGCGACAGATACCGAATGAGCAGGATGGATGCATTTATTGGAATACGCGGTCCCGCCAATGCAAAAGAGAGCTCGATGCTTCCGGATGAAAAAAATTCGCATTATGTAAATATTTACAACAAACAGGTGCATTTTGAAGAACGGATACAGAATACTCGCTGGGTGGTTCTAAGGTATCCGACCATGATGATGGCTGCTATGGCAAATATGCCGACCGAGGAATTCGAAGATTATTATTATGGGGTGACAACAGAGGTGGATTATCTGAGCATGTCAAAAGCATTTGAACCGGCAAAGGCATTTCTCGATGCTGCAGATAAAGTACGCATCAAAGGTCCGGGAACGGATCTCTCCTTTTCCATAAAAGGGATGGGTTCTATCCCCTGCGATGGGAAGATGAATATACCTGATGGAGAAATTTACAGCGCCCCAGTTCGCGATAGCGTAAATGGTAAAATTACCTACAATACCCCAAGTACCTATGAGGGTTTTACCTTCAAAGATATTCAGCTGGAATTCAAGGATGGAAAGATAATACATGCAGCAGCCAATGATACTGAAAGGCTGCAGAAAATTCTTGCCACCGATGAAGGTTCCTCCTATGTTGGTGAATTTGCCTTAGGCTGCAATCCGAAAATTACGTTTCCCATGGACGAAACGCTTTTTGATGAAAAGATCATGGGATCCTTTCATTTCACCCCCGGCAATGCCTATGATGACTGCGATAACGGGAACCGGAGTGCGGTGCACTGGGATTTGGTTGCCATACAGACTCCGGAATACGGGGGTGGAGAGATTTGGATTGATGGGGAACTGATCAGAAAGGACGGGCTCTTTGTACATGAAGCCTTCCTGTCACTTAATCCGGAAAATTTGATCTGACGTAAATCTGAGAAATCAGCAAATACAAACAGCTGAAAGCAGATTCAGCATAACAACAGAGGAAAACAAGCATGCGTAAGGTTAAGAAGAGGATTGCAGAAAAAAAGAAGCGAGGATTGGATATAGGTATTTACGGGGCTTTCATGCTCTATGCGGCTACCGCTGTAGTTACCCCCATGAGTCTGCTTGAAATGGCCGAGGAATTTAATTTTAATTTGACCGGCGGCGGCGGACTGGAAATATCCCGTAGTTTTCTGATATTGATGACCCTTCTGTTCAGCGGTTATGCCGCTGCCAGGTGGGGGAAAGTCAGAATGCTTGCCATAGGAATTATTTGGATCAGTTTCGGACTTTTTTTATACTCATTTTCTTTGGGCTACAGCATGATTATTATCGCCATGGCTTTCGTGGGGGTAGGCGGGGGGCTCATTGAAGCTCTGATTAATCCCCTTGTTCAGGATATACATCCCGATGATGCCCCGCATCACCTGAATGTGGCTAATGCTTTTTTCTCCATAGGAGTTTTTGTTACGGTTCTGACAGCCGGAGAATTGCTGACAAAGGGATTTTCCTGGAGAGTGATTTTTGTTCTCCTCGGATGTGCAGGTATCATACTTGCTTTTGTGTTCATCCTCTCAGGTCGGGGGGTTAAGCTTCCCGGTTCTGAACACTCGCTTTTCCATATTCAGCAAATTGTTTCTGAACCACGGTTCTGGATTCTTGGATTAGCACTCTTTTTAGGCGGAGCCATAGAATCTGCCTTCACATTCTGGAGCGCCAGCTATATTCAAATACATTTTGATGCTCTCCCTAGGGCTGCGGGATTCGGAACTGCCGCCTTTGCATCAGGTATGGCGGTGGGAAGGTTAAGTGTAGCGAAGCTGACCCGATACCTTGCACTCAATCGCATCATTATGCTTTCAGCTGTGCTTGGCCTGCTTCTGGGAGTTCTAGCATACTCAATATCAGGTATTATGGTGTTTTTCGTTCTTCTCTTCGGCGCAGGTCTCTCTGTTGCATGTTACTGGCCGACAATACAGTCTTACGGCTCACAGACGCTTAATGTGGATGATACACTGCTGTTTATATATCTATCGTGTTTCGGAATTCCCGGATTCGGCTTGACTCCTGTAATTATGGGAGCCTTGGGGGATGCTTACGATCTGAGGACAGCATTCATGCTCGTTCCCTTTTTCTGTCTTGCTATGCTCATCGTCATGGGTATTGATAAGCAGAAGATGGCATGTACGGTACCGAAGAGATGAGGGGTATTGAAACCTTTCATTCCCAAACGGAGTGAGAGGAGCGGAAGCATTAAGATGCTTCCATTGCCGAGCGAGTGCAGGGATCGCAAGGAGAAATACCCCGCCCCTTGGGGCGGCACAGGAGGCAAAGCCTCCTGAACCCAGGGCTTGCCCTGGGGTATTGAAACCTTTCATTCCCAAACGGAGTGAGAGGAGCGGAAGCATTAAGATGCTTCCATTGCCGAACGAGTGCAGGGATCGCAAGGAGAAATACCCCGCCCCTTGGGGCGGCACAGGAGGCAAAGCCTCCTGAACCCAGGGCTTGCCCTGGGGTATTGAAACCTTTCATTTTTCCGAAGAGAAGACAATAGTTCGGTTCCCCCAGGCAATTACACGATGTTCCAGATGAGCCTGAACAGCTCTGGATAGAACTATACGCTCTACATCCTTGCCCACTTTTTTCAGTCCATTCTGGGACAGTTCATGATTTACGCGGATAACATCCTGTTCAATGATGGGTCCCTGATCCAGATCTTCAGTAGCATAATGGGCAGTGGCGCCTATCATCTTAACACCCCGCTCATATGCCCTGCGATAGGGGTTTGCTCCCTGAAAAGCCGGCAGGAAAGCGTGGTGAATATTGATTATCCGTTCCGGATAGGCATCGATAAAATCCTTTGAAAGAATCTGCATATATCTGGCCATGATTACAAGATCTATGTGGTGCTTCCTGAGCAGTTCCAGCACTTTCTGCTCCTGTTCTGCTTTTTTCCCCTTTGTAACAGGAAGGCAGTAGTAGGGAATTTTGAATTGCTCGGCCGCATACTCCAGGTCGGGATGATTTGAGATGATAAGCGGAATATCACAGACAATATCTCCCTCTTTCTGCCGGAATATTAAGTCGTACAGGCAGTGAGACGTTTTAGAGACCATGACAGCTGCTCTGGGAATCTG
The DNA here is from genome assembly GCA_021736605.1 of Spirochaetales bacterium. Lineage (GTDB taxonomy): Bacteria > Spirochaetota > Spirochaetia > PWKH01 > PWKH01 > JAIPFS01. The sequence continues at coordinate 12,236 of JAIPFQ010000033.1, forward strand.
GTCTGTAAAATGAACGGACCAGGAGAGATTATATGATACTGCAAATTCCGAAAAATCTTTCTTAAGAGCTTCCCTGGATGTCTGCAAATCATTCATGTCTACAGAGATACGCATGAAGTACTTTTTCTGTTCAGTATCAGTATGCTGCTGACAGTCGAGGATGTTGAAATGCTTGTCATAAAAAAAACCGGTAATATTGGCCATTAGCCCTTTCTGATCCGGGCAGTGTATGAGAAAGATGATTTTATTCATGATCGTTATCTCCAGTTGAGGGGGTTTTAGAAACTTCATCATCTTCAAAAAGCTTTAGATTTCGATCATCATCGGCAGCAGAGATCTCTCTCTTTTTTCGGCCGCCGCCGTTCTTTGCTTCATGCCCGGATCTTGTTTTTTCGGAAAGATTTTCGGGAGCATCAACAACTGAAGCATCATCTTCAGAAGTTTCATCTTCAGAAGTTTCATCTTCATTTGGGTTCTCATTGTCTTCTAAAAGGTATTCTACCTTACGTTCTGCCTTTGTAAGCTCTTTTTCCATAGTCTTTGCTAGGCCGATTCCCTCTTCAAACAGTTTTAACGATGTTTCAAGATTTACTTCACCACCCTTTATCTGATTGTTGATGGCCTCGAGACGCTTCAGTTTTTCTTCAAATGTTTTCATGGATTATCTCCTCTACCTCCGCAGCCAGCGAACCTTCAGCCAAGCGTACGGTAATCTTGTCCTGTTTTTTACACGTTTCAGCAGAAGTGATAACAACTCCGGTTTCCTTTCGGCTTACCACTGCGAAACCGCGTTTCATGATATGTTCTGGAGACTGTGCCTCCAGCTGTCGTTCTGCCAGGGCTAGGGAATGTCTTCTATTCTGTAACAGCTGCTTCACAAGCTGTTTCAGTGCATCAGTTTCATCATCCAATGCCTGAATATACGGCGCTATAATATATGAGAAGCGCTCTTTAAAGGCCTCAGGGGTAAATGCATTCAGGAGAAGCCGGGTTCTTTCCATACGACTGCTGATTTCAGCGGTAATCTGTTCGCGCAAATTCTGGATACGACGAATAATTTCCTCCCGTTCTGAACTGACTAGTTCAGCAGCTGCGGAGGGAGTTGGAGCTCGTTTATCGGCAGCATAATCAGTGAGAGCCCAGTCAATTTCATGTCCTACTGCACTGATTATCGGTATTGCTGAGGCCGCCGCCGCACGAACAACACCCTCATCCGAAAAGGGGAGAAGATCTTCCAGTGAACCTCCTCCTCGGCCGATGATGAGAGTATCGATATCTTTTCTTGCATTGGCACGCTGAATCTGGTGAATCAGCTGCTTTGGAGCCCGGTCTCCCTGAACAGCTGCAGGAAAAACAAGTACTCGCAGCCCTGCATTCCGCCGTTCAAGAACTTGAAGGATATCACGGATTGCAGCCCCGGTGGGAGAGGTGATCACACCAATACAGGAGGGAAGCATGGGGAGAGCTCTTTTTCTGGATTCATCAAATAATCCTTCCGCTGCAAGTCTTCGTTTCCTCTCTTCAAGCATCTGCAGTATATTGCCTTCGCCAAGGCGCTGGATACTGTCGCAGATAATTTGGTAGTTACCGCGTTTTGCATATACGGAGATATTTCCTTTTACCGTGATACGCATGCCGTCCTGAGGCTTGAATGGAACTTTGAAGGTCTTAAATTTGAACATGACACAGGAGATTGAAGAGTTGTCATCTTTGAGGGTAAAATACCAATGTCCCGAGCTTGCCGGCCGGAAATTTGATATCTCTCCTTCCACAGTCAGACCGTAAAAGGACTGCTCCAGAGTCTGCTTTATGAGATCAGTAATATCAGAAACACGTAAAACTTCTTGCTGAAATGAGAACATAGCTGACACATTATATCTTTTTCAGCTTTGCTTCAAGGTAAAATAAAAACACCCTTACACGAAAAAAGTGAAAAGGTGTTTTCTTGTTATGAGAATTCGTCACCAGAAAAATTAAATAATTTTGTAAATTTTACTTTACTGCTCTACTATTGTTCCTGCTGAAGTTGTTCAAGCTGGTGCTGCTGGGCCTTTTGCTGCTCATATAGTTCCCGTAACTCCTCTTCAGAGAATACAAGATCACTATCATCAAGTACAGAAGAGACGTATTGTTCCATATATAATTGTACAGGAAGCTGGTCTGCAATATCATTCCGCAGATCATCCATGGTCATCCCAGCCTGCTGAAGCTGCTGTTTCAGGGTTTCTTCTCCACCGAACTGATCTATGTACATCTGCACCTGCTGCTGAATCTGTTCATCTGCTGCTGTAACACCTTCAGCTTCAGCTTTTTGCTTCAATAAAGAGATATTTATCAAATTTCCCAGGAGCTGAGGGCGAATTTGTGCAATATAGTTTTCAGCTTGTTCACTTTCAGGATCAAGTCCCTGCATCATGAGATTCTGCAGCTGCTGCTGTTCCATGGCTGCCAGTTCCCGATAGGGAATATCTTCCCCATTGACAGTAGCGACTACTGCATCCTGATCACCGGAAGCTGCTTTATCAAGGGCAGTTGTGATATCTGCGGCAGCTTCAAGTTCACCTAGGTGTTCCATAAGGACTTCATTCTGTTTCTGCTGAGCAAGCTGCCTCTCAAGTTCAGGCCTGGCTTGTTCAAAACCATCTCCTTCACTATCCAGAGGATCAACGGGTATTTCCGTACCCCGTTCAGAATCATTTTCTGATAATTCCCCTACTGTATCCGGGGCTTCTTCTGCTTCCGGTTCTACAGAAGCAGGTTCCAGCGTCTGTTTTTCAGCTGCAGGTTCCGGCGCCGGCTCAGCACCTTCTGCGTTTTCATCAATGCTGTTAGCGCATGACATTCCGCTCAGAAATAAAAGTACAAGGATGATACTCCCTGCATACAATACATTTCTTTTAAATTTAGATCGTTGAGATGTTCTCTTTTTTGGTGTTTTTGTCAGTGTAATACAAATAACCCTCCAAGTAGTTACCTTAAAATATTAGCAGAAATTTTACTGCCTATAAGGAATGTTGTAGGCTCAAGATAAAAAGAAAATACACATTGGGCAAGAATTTTAATATAAAGCAGTTTATTTTTTTTTGAAATTGTTGTTATTCAAACTGTTATTCAAAGGTACATTAGAGAAGGATATGAAATAAGAAAGTAGAAAAAGCAAAAAAGCAGAAAAGAAGACCGTCATGCCGGATTGACCTGCTTATTGGGTAAGCAGTAAGCGGTGATGACAGTCTTTCTTTTACTATCCCCTGAACCTGTCAGCTTATTCAGCTACAATAGCTTCTGTGGGGCATACTTCTGCACAAGCACCGCAGTCAGTACACAAATCAGGATCAATTACGTAGATATCACCTTCAGAAATGGCATCAACTGGGCACTCAGGTAGACAACTACCACAAGCAATGCATGCATCTGTAATTCTGTGAGCCATAGTGGCCTCCTTCAAGCAAGATATGCAAGATTTTTACCAATTAGGAATATATACCTACAGAAGATTTCAGTCAAGGCGCTTAATCCCCTTCTGCATATCAGATATCCCTCTCTGATATGTATTTCGACTTACAGACAAGGTAATCCTGAAAAAATGTCTTTGTTAAAAACGTATTATTCTTGAAGTATATCCAGTGTATAGAGGATAACTGTTGACAAGATACTTTTAACTAAGAAAATAGAAAAATGACTAAAAAAAATTCCCAGCATACGAAACAGCATAACAAACAGCAGACTGAATATTCAGGCTACGGAGATAGTTCAAGAAAAAATCTGCAGGGAACAAAAATCGGCAGATTAATTGATCTTATTGAGTCCTCTTCATCAATTACGGCTTTTACAGGAGCCGGGGTTTCCACCTTATCCGGAGTGCGTGATTTTCGTGGAAAGAATGGTCTCTATAATGATGAAGATGCTGACAGGATATTTGATGGGGAGTGGTTCAGACGCGATCCATCTATTTACTATAGGGGTACGAAGGAGTTGATTTACGGTCTCGACCGCCTGCAGCCCTCTATTGTACATCGTGTCCTTGCTGCGATGGAGCAGGCAGGTAAACTCAACGGCGGAGTCATCACCCAGAATATAGATCTGCTTCATGAACGGGCGGGAAGCAGGAAAATTATGGAAATTCATGGTTCACCGTTTTACCATCACTGCATGTCCTGCGGTAAACGATACACCTTTGACGAAGTTATCCCCAAGGTTCTGAAGGATACGGTCCCTCACTGTGATGAATGCGGTGGGGTGCTGAAGCCGGAAATTACGTTTTTCGGGGAGAGTCTTCCGCAAAAAGCATTGAGTGATGCCGTCGATTCGGCTTCCCGTGCGGACCTGCTGCTGGTGCTCGGCTCGACATTACTGGTGCAGCTGGCGGCCTCCCTTCCTATGTATACCCTGCGGAATGGCGGGCGCGCAGTCATCATCAATAA